>NZ_WWJY01000277.1 GCF_009865405.1 Streptomyces sp. SID3212
CGGGCCGTGGTCGCCCCGGTGGGCAGGCTGGCACGAGCCCGCTCGGGGCGGCGGTCGGGTTTACGCGGGGTCGGAGGCGTACGACCGTGCGTTCCCGGCGGTCGGCCCTGCGGGCGGGTGGCGCAGGCTTTTGCGCGCCCCGCCCAGGTGCGTGCCCCGCCCAGGTCGGCGGTCTCGCCCGGGTGGGTGTGGTCCGGCACCGACCCCCGGTCCGGCCGGCCGCGAGGCCGGGCCGTCACAGCTCCGCCAGGAGCTCCGCCTTCTTCGCGCTGAACTCGTCGTCCGTCACCAGGCCCGCCTGGTGCAGTTCCCCGAGGTGGCGGATTCGTTCCGCCACGTCCGCCGGGTCGCTGCGTGGGGTCGCCGCCGCGTGGACCGGGATCCGGGGCGGTCCCGGGGCCGCCCCCGCGCCCCGTACCGCGTGCAGGACCGCCGCCGCGAACGGCAGCGACTCGTGCACCGGGCCGTAGCCGAGGCCGAAGACCACGGCCGCCGGGTCGTGGTCGGCCTGGGCCGGCTGCGGGGCCCGCGGCAGCTCCGCGCCCTGGCCGTCGCGCGGCAGCAGCCGCAGGTAGCCGTCGAAGACCTCGGGGGAGCGCCACTCGACCCCGTCCAGGTCCCTGACCGCGAAACTCTGGTCGCCGGCCTTCCACTTGGCGGACGACGCGCCCGTCCAGGACCAGCGGAAGGACACCTGCTCCCCGTCGAAGACGGCCTTGCCGTCGAACGCCTTGAACGTCCTGGGCCGTTCCGGCGGGTCCACCAGGAACCGCTCGGCGGGCTCCAGGCGCTCCGGCCCGTCCCCCCGGCCCGCGAGCGCCGCGCGCAACTCGTCCGCGTAGTACTCCGCGAGCGTCTCGCGCTCCGCCGGCAGCACCAGCCGGTACGGATCGCTGCTCCCCCTGAGCTGGCCGGCCGCCGCCTCCATCAGGGGATCGGCGCCCGGTCTCGGGACCGCGTGCAGCACGACCGTCCCGCGCTTGCCGGGGGAGAGCGTCACCGAGGACAACGCCGCGTGCGGGACGCGGCGTTCGCCGAGGGCCTGGAAGAGCTTCGGCGCGCGTATCCCCCGTTCGAAGCGGACGAGCACGGAATCGCTCTCGAACTCCCAGGTGGCATGAATTCCGCCCAGCACATCACCCATACGGCACATCGTAGGCGCCGCGCGCCGCCGCGTCGCCTGCCCCGGCGCGGGGAGTTCTACGCGCGTCCGATCCCGTCCGCCCGGAGGAGGTCGCTCCGGCAGTCGCTGTCCGTGTCGGCGCACCGCACCGCGCGGTACGAGCCGACCCCGATGTCGGCGAAGTTGTCGAGGCTGTCCGTGCCCGGCACGAAGTACCCGCTGTGCCCGACCGCCCCGTCCGCCGACAGGATCCGCGCCCCGAAGTGCCCGCTCACCGGATCCGCCCCGTGCCCCAGGCCGCCGACCGCCAGGTACGGCACGTCCTGGATCCAGTCGTCGCGGTCCCGCATGGCCCACACCCGGGCCGTGGTGTGCAGTTGTGCGGCGTTGCCCACCCGCATCCCCGGGCTCCCGGCGACCGCCACGTCCGTGACCCGCGCCGGCAGGTCGTCGGCTGCGACCCCGCACACGACGGAGCCGTAACTGTGGCAGAAGAGGGAGACCCGCGACCGGCCGGGCAGCGCCCGGACCAGCGCGGTGAGCCGTACGCCCCCGGCCTCCGCGAGCTTCCCGATGGCCGCGTCCATGCCGAGACCGGCGGGCGCGGTGTAGTCGGCCCAGGCGATGACGGCGGTACGGGCGGCGGGATCCGCGCGCCGCTCGGCCGTGTACAGCGCCCCGGCCATCCCGGCGGGCGCCGTGTACCTGCGTTCGGTCCGTTCGAAGGTCAGTACGTTCGTGTCGACGCCCGGCACCACGATCGAGACCCGCTCGGCGTGATCCAGATCGCCGAACACCTCGGCGGCCCGGCCCTTGCCCGACGGGTCGAAGGCGAGCATCCGCCGGTCCGGGTGGAGCATCGACGTGTAGCGGTTCATCGTGCGCCCCGCCTGCCTGCGCCCGTCGGGCGACAGCCGCACGTCGTGCGTACGGCGCCGCTCGACCTCCCGCGCCTGACGGAGCGCCAGCCGGTTGGCCCGGTAGCGCAACGTCACCGGAGCGCCGTTCAGATTACCCACGACGAGCGGGTATCTGCGCACGAGCGCGGTCTGCTGAACGGCCGTCAGCGACGTGAAGAAGGCCGCGATCAGCTTCGGCGGGCTGTCCGTGTCGGGGAGGTCCCGTGCTCCTGTCCGGCCCCGCTCCCAGGCGGAGACGGCGATCTCCAGGGGCTCGCCGGGGCCGCGGTGATGACGTACCGCGGTCCACCCGGTGGTGGCCAGGAGGACGAAGACGACGGCGAGCGCGAGAAGCATGCGCCAGGCGCTCAACGGAGGATCAGTTTCGAAGGAAGTCACTAACTACCAGCCTAGGACGCGCGTAGGTGCCCTCGTGGCGAGGGTGAGGCACATCACGCGCAACGAAGGAATGAACCGACGGTAACGTCACCATGGGTACGCGCGGCGCGTACGCTCCGGCGCGCGACACGCGTACAAGTCACCGAAGATGACGCCCCGTGAGGTCGAATCGGCCCTAGGGCGTGTCGGCGACCGACCGGCCCCCGGGCCGGGACGCCCCCTGGACCGGGCGCCGCCAGTCCTCCGCCAGCGCGGGACCCAGTTGGTCCAGGTACGTCTCCGACAGCGCGCCCAGCGACTCCACGCTCGTGTCCTGGCCCTGGCCCCAGAGCCGGCCCGTCACCCGCATCACGCCGGTGAACGCGGCGACGGCCACCCGGGGCCGGGGGTCGGCGTCCACGTCGAGCCCCTCGCGGTCCGCGATCAGCCGCGCGATCTCCTCGTCCAGCTCGGCCGAACGCCGCAGGTGCGCGGCGAGCAGCGCGGGCGTCGACTCGATCAGCTGATAGGTCCGCATGTGCAGTTCGACGGGGACGACCGCCTCGATCGCCTCACTGACGCCCTGCCAGGCGGACGTGACGGCTCGGCGCATCGCCTCGAACGGCCCCTCGGCGGCGGGTCGTACGCGCAACGCCTCGACGAACCGCCCCTCCACCATCCGTACGACGGAGAAGACGACCTCCTCCTTGCCGGCGAAGTAGCGGAAGAAGGTCCGCTGGGAGACCTCGACCGCGTCCGTGATCTCGTCGACCGTGGTCTGTTCGTACCCCTGTGCGGTGAAAAGTTCCAGTGCCACGCGCAACAGCGCGTCGCGGGTGCGCTGTTTCTTGCGGGCGCGCAGCCCGACCGGATGCCCGGTCACCGTTTCGTGCACCACCGATTGGTCCTCGTTCCACCGCTTCACACCGCTTTGACCTGCTCAGTGTATCTGTGAGCTACGTGACAGTTACCGACTTGTGAAACGGTTTGTCAACTGTCAGTGGCTGACACTAGCGTGGTCGGTATGACTAGTCAGACCACCGTCGACACAGCGCCGCAGACCCCGGAACCCCCGGCATCGACGCCCGCCAAAGGGCTGCGCGGCCACCCCTGGTTGACTCTCTTCTCGGTGGCCATCGGCGTGATGATGGTGGCGCTCGACGGCACCATCGTGGCGATAGCCAACCCGGCCATCCAGAAGGACCTGAACGCGAGCTTCGCGGACGTCCAGTGGATCACCAACGGCTACTTCCTCGCCCTCGCCGTGGCCCTGATCACGGCCGGCAAGCTCGGTGACCGCTTCGGCCACCGCCAGACCTTCCTCATCGGCGTCACCGGCTTCGCCGCCGCCTCGGGGGCCATCGGCCTCTCCCACAGCATCGCGCTCGTGGTCGCGTTCCGCGTGCTCCAGGGCCTCTTCGGCGCCCTGTTGATGCCCGCCGCGCTGGGCCTCCTGCGCGCGACCTTCCCCGCCGAGAAGCTGAACATGGCCATCGGCATCTGGGGCATGGTCATCGGCGCCTCCACCGCGGGCGGCCCGATCATCGGCGGTCTGCTCGTCGAGAACGTCAGCTGGCAGTCGGTCTTCTTCATCAACGTGCCGGTGGGCATCGTGGCCCTGGGGATCGGCATCGTGATCCTCAAGGACCACCGCGCCGAGAAGGCGCCGAAGTCGTTCGACGTCCTCGGCATCCTGCTGCTCTCCACCGCGATGTTCTGCCTGGTCTGGGCGATCATCCAGGCCCCGACCTGGGGTTGGGGCTCGGGCCGGACCTGGCTCTTCATCATCGGGTCCCTCGTCGCCTTCGGGCTCTTCGCCTTCTGGGAGACGAAGGTCAAGGAACCGCTCATCCCGCTCGGCCTGTTCCGCTCCGTACCGCTCTCCGCCGGTGTGGTGCTGATGGCGCTGATGGCCATCGCCTTCCTCGGCGGCCTGTTCTTCGTGACCTTCTACCTCCAGAACGTGCACGGCATGAGCCCGGTCGACGCCGGTCTGCACCTCCTGCCGCTCACCGGCATGATGATCGTCGCCTCGCCGCTCGCCGGGGTGGTCATCACCAAGGTCGGCCCCCGGATCCCGCTCGCGGCCGGCATGATCTTCACCACCGTCGCCATGTTCGGCATGTCCACGCTGGAGACAGGCACCAGCAGCTTTGTCATGTCGATCTGGTTCGCCCTGCTCGGCATGGGCCTCGCGCCCGTCATGGTGGGCGCGACGGAGGTCATCGTGGGCAACGCCCCGATGGAGCTGTCCGGTGTCGCCGGCGGCCTCCAGCAGGCCTCCATGCAGATCGGCGGCAGCCTCGGTACGGCCGTGCTCGGCGCGGTCATGGCCTCGAAGGTCTCCAACGACCTGCCGGGCAACTGGACCGGCGCGGGCCTGCCGCCGCTCACCCCCGACCAGGCGGACAAGGCCGCCGAGGCCGTCCAGGTCGGCGTGCCCCCGGTGGCGCCCGGCACCCCCGCCGAGATCGCCGCGAAGATCACCACCGTCGCGCACGACACCTTCATGTCCGGCATGGGGCTGGCCTGCCTGGTCGCCGCCGGCGTCGGCGCCGTGGCGGTCTTCGTCGCGCTGCTGACGAAGCGGGGCGTCAACGCGGACGCCGCCGACGCGGGGGTGCACATCTGATGTCAGCCTCCGGCTGACCCGACGTCAATTCCGCTCCCCCCACGGCCCCGCCGGAACCTTCCGGCGGGGCCGTCGCCTATCCGGGTGGTGCGCCCCCGGACCCCTTCCCCGGCGGGTCCCGCGCAGGTCAGGGTACGGATGACCGGCAAGAACACGTACGACGACGGGGGATGATCCGCATGCGCGGAACCAGCACAATCACACGTACCGGCCTGTTCGCCCTGGGGGCGCTGCTCGCCACCACCCTGCTGCCGGCCGGCAGCGCCACCGCCGCACCACCCCGCCTGGGGGCGTGCGCGGCGGGCGAGTTGTGCCTCTGGGGGAAGGACGACTTCACCGGCTCCCGGTGGATCCACGAGCTGTCGGGACTCGACATCGACAGCTGCGTACCGCTCCCGGCGGGAGCCACCGCCGCCTCGCTGGCCAACCGCACCGGACGGCCCGTGACCACGTACCAGTCCGCGGAGTGCGGAGAGACGGGGGAGTTCGAGACGTACCCGGGCGGCGGCACGTGGGTGCCGCGCTCGCCGTACCGCGTCCGGGCGTTCAAGGTCTGGGAGACCTGAGAGGGGGTACCCGGGACCTGAAGGCACGGGAACACACCCCGAGCCCCCGCTCACGCGGCTGAGACATGTCGCGGACCGGGCAGGACGGTACACGTCCTCAATCGCCGGACGGCTTACCCAGCCCGTCCGGCGATTGAGGACACCCGTGACCTCAGGCCACCGTCACCCGCGCTGTCCGAAGCGGGCCGACCCGCCCGGCAAGGGCTACGCGTCGCCGCCCTCAGGGCCCGGGTCCGCCGCCGCCGTGTCCAGCAGCTGATAGCGGTCCACGGCCTGCTTGAGCACCGAGCGGTCCACCTTGCCCTCCCGCGCCAGCTCCGTGAGGACCCCGAGCACGATCGACTGCGCGTCGATGTGGAAGAAGCGCCGCGCCGCGCCCCGCGTGTCCGCGAAGCCGAACCCGTCCGCGCCCAGCGACTGGTACGTCCCGGGCACCCAGCGCGAGATCTGGTCCGGCACGGACCGCATCCAGTCGGACACCGCCACGAACGGACCCTGCGAGCCGGACAGCTTCCGCGTCACGTACGGGACGCGCTGTTCCTCCTCCGGGTGCAGCAGGTTGTGCCGCTCCACGTCGACCGCCTCGCGGCGCAGCTCGTTCCACGACGTCGCGGACCAGACGTCGGCCCGTACGTTCCACTCCTCGGCGAGCAGCCGCTGCGCCTCCACGGCCCACGGCACGGCCACGCCCGACGCCAGGATCTGCGCGGGGATCTCGCCCTGCTCGGCCTGCTTGAAGCGGTGAATACCCTTGAGGATGCCCTCGACGTCCACGTCGGCCGGCTCGGCGGGGTGCTGGATCGGCTCGTTGTAGACCGTCAGGTAGTAGAAGACGTCCTGGCTCTCGCCCTCCACGGGCGGGCCGTACATCCGACGCAGGCCGTCCTTGACGATGTGCGCGATCTCGAAGCCGTACGCGGGGTCGTACGCGACACACGCCGGGTTCGTCGACGCCAGCAGGTGCGAGTGCCCGTCCGCGTGCTGGAGCCCCTCACCGGTCAGGGTCGTACGGCCGGCGGTCGCACCGAGCACAAAACCGCGCGCGAGCTGGTCGGCCATCTGCCAGAACTGGTCACCGGTCCGCTGGAAACCGAACATCGAGTAGAAGACATAGACCGGGATCAGCGGCTCGCCGTGCGTGGCGTACGCCGAGCCCGCCGCGATCAGCGACGCCGTACAGCCCGCCTCGGAGATGCCGTCGTGCAGCATCTGACCGGTCGGCGACTCCTTGTACGCGAGCAGCAGCTCGCGGTCCACGGACTCGTACTGCTGCCCGAGCGGGTTGTAGATCTTCGCGCTCGGGAAGAACGAGTCCATCCCGAACGTGCGGTACTCGTCCGGCGCGATCAGCACGAACCGCTTGCCGATCTCCTTGTCCCGCATCAGGTCCTTGAGCAGCCGTACGAACGCCATCGTCGTGGCGATCGACTGGTGCCCGGAGCCCTTGCGGACCGCCGCGTACGTCTTGTCCTCGGGCAGCGCCAGCGGCTTCGCCCGGACGACCCGCGTGGGCACGTACCCGCCCAGCGCCCTGCGCCGGTCGTGCATGTACTGGATCTCTTCCGAGTCCTTGCCGGGGTGGTAGTACGGCGGCGCGCCGTCCTCCAGCTCCTTGTCCGGGATCGGCAGGTGCAGCCGGTCGCGGAACCCCTTGAGGTCGGCGGTCGTGAGCTTCTTCATCTGGTGGGTCGCGTTGCGGCCCTCGAAGTTCGGCCCCAGCGTCCAGCCCTTGACGGTCTGCGCCAGGATCACCGTCGGCTGGCCCTTGTGGGCCTTGGCCGCGGCGTAGGCGGCGTACACCTTCTTGTGGTCGTGGCCGCCGCGCCCCAGGTGCAGGATCTGCTCGTCGGTCATGTTCTCGACCATGGCGCGCAGCCGCTGGTCGTCACCGAAGAAGTGGTCGCGGATGTACGCGCCGGTCTCGGTCGCGTACGTCTGGAACTGACCGTCCGGCGTGGTGTTCAGCCGGTTGACCAGCACGCCGTCGCGGTCCTGCGCGAGCAACGGGTCCCAGGAGCGGTCCCAGACGAGCTTGATGACGTTCCAGCCGGCACCCCGGAACTGCGACTCCAGCTCCTGGATGATCTTGCCGTTGCCGCGGACCGGGCCGTCGAGCCGCTGGAGGTTGCAGTTCACGACGAAGGTCAGGTTGTCCAGGCCCTCGCGGGCGGCGATGGACAGCTGCCCCAGCGACTCGGGCTCGTCCATCTCGCCGTCGCCCAGGTACGCCCAGACGTGCGAGGCGGAGGTGTCGGCGATGCCGCGCGCCTCCATGTAGCGGTTCATCCGGGCCTGGAAGATCGCCCCGAGCGGGCCGAGGCCCATCGAGACGGTCGGGAACTCCCAGAAGTCCGGCATCAGCCGCGGGTGGGGGTAGCTGGACAGGCCGTACGGCGCCTTCGACTTCTCCTGGCGGAACGCGTCGAGCTGCGCCTCGCTCAGCCGGTCGAGCAGGAAGGCGCGGGCGTAGATGCCGGGGGAGGCGTGGCCCTGGA
>NZ_WWJY01000031.1 GCF_009865405.1 Streptomyces sp. SID3212
GCGAGGGCGTGGCCGGACCACCGCCACGCTGGGCCCGCCTCCCACCCGGCCGGCCACGGCGCCCGCCTCCGGCGCTCCGCGCGGGCGCCGCCTCCCCCCGCCCGGAGTCCGGCTCTCCGAGCCCCGGGCTCAGGACAGCGCGCGGCCCAGCAGGTATACCGCCGGGGCGGCGGCGGTGAGGGGGAGCGCGACACCTGCCGTCATGTGTACGAAGCGCGAGGGGTAGTCGTAACTCGCCGCGCGCAGGCCGATCAGCGCGCACACCCCGGCCCCGAGGCCGAGCAGCGCGCCCTTCGCGCCGAGGTCCGTCAGCCCGCCCGCCACGACACCGGCGCCGGTCGCCGCCAGCAGGGCCACCACGACGGA
>NZ_WWJY01000278.1 GCF_009865405.1 Streptomyces sp. SID3212
AACATGCAGTGCAGGACACGGCCCCTGCCCGGCCCCCGGTGACAACCCGCACCCGAAAACGCGGCCCGCAGCGGGCACGATCAAGCCCGTCCGGCGATTGAGGACAAAGCGGGAACCTCAGCGAGCACCCGGCCGAAGCAGCGCAGCGATATGCGCGGCCGCCGTCGACAAGTGCCGCCTGGCCTCGCCCAGTTGCGCCTCCGTCACCCCGTTGTCCCGCGCGGCGTCGCGGACATCGTCGCGGAAGCGGTCCAGCAGCCGGTCCAGGTCGCGTGCCGGGTCGCCCGTCCCGATGGTGTCCCCCCAGGCGGCCGAGCCGGCAGTGTCGGCCGAGCCGGCAGTGTCGGCAGTGTCCTCCACGTCTACCCGGGCTTTCGAGCCCGGCGAGCCCGTGCCCCCGTACACCCCCCGCAGCTGCCCCGTCAGCTCCGACAGACCCTCCCGCAACCCCGTGGGCCAGTCGCCCCGCGCGAAGTGCCCCTGCACCTGGTCCTGGACCTGCTTCGCGATCCGTTGCATCTCCTGGCGCGCCGTCTCCTGCGCCTCCTTGGCCTGGCGACGCGCCTGCTGCGCGTCCTCGCGGGCCCGGCGGGACTCGTCCTTCGCCCGGCGGGCCTGTTCCTTCCAGCCCTGTTGCGCGCGCCGCAGTTCCTCCTTCGCGGCCGACCAGTCGTCGGAGGCGGCGCCGGCCTTGGACGACGCCCGGTGGTTCTCCGACGCCGCCGCCCGCATCTCGCTGCGCAGCTGCCCCGCCGCGCCCCGCACGTCGTCGCGGATCTCCGCGGCCAGTTCGGAGACGGAGTCGCGGATCTCCAGCTCCAGGTCGGCCAGTTCACCGCTGCGGCCGGCCAGCTCCGCGCGTCCCGCGTCCGTGATCGAGTAGACCTTGCGGCCGCCCTCGGTGGCGTGCGTGACCAGGCCCTCGGCCTCCAGCTTGGCCAGGCGTGGGTAGACCGTGCCCGCCGAGGGGGCGTACAGGCCGTGGAAGCGCTCCTCCAGCAGCCGGATCACCTCGTAGCCGTGGCGCGGGGCCTCGTCCAAAAGCTTGAGCAGGTAGAGGCGGAGGCGTCCGTGGGCGAAGACCGGGGGCATGTCAGAGCTCCTTCGTGGCGGCGGGGGCGCCCGGCGCCGGGGGCGGGGGCGGCGGCGCGGCGGGGGAGTCGTACGGTTCCGCCGCCGGCCTCCGCAGCAGCGCGATCGAGCCGGACACCGTGGTCGCCTTGAGGCTCCCCGTGCCCGCCCCCAGCGTGCCGGTGATGTTCTTCGACCCCCACCGCCCGCCGACCCGCAGGTCGTCGAAGGCGTTGGAGACCCTGCCGCTCGCCGTGTTCGCCTCCACCTGCGCGTCCGTCAGGTGCGGCAGCCGGATCGCGACCTCGCCGGAGACCGTGGCGACCTGGATCTCCGTGGGGCGGCCCGAGTGGTCCAGGTCGATGACCATGTCACCGCTGACCGACTCGGCCCGTACGGAGGAGCCCGCGCCGTCGAGGACCGTCAGGTCGCCCGAGACCGACTGGAAGTGGAGGTCGCCGCTGACGGCCTGGGCCTCCAGGTCGCCGGAGACGGACTCCGCGCCGACCGGACCCGAGAGGCCGACGAGCGTGGTGTCGCCGGTGACGCCGCGTACGTCCGTACGCCCCCGGATCCCCGAGACCACGGCCTCCGCGTTCACCACCCCGACCTCGACGGACGCCCCGGCCGGGACGGCGACCGAGACGACGGCCTTGCGGCGCCAGCCCTGGGGGTCCAGCCACTTGAGGAAGCCCTTCCAGGGCAGGTCCTCGTACGCGACGGTCAGCGTCGAGCCCTCCTGGGTCACGATGAGCGGGGGCCCCTGGATCCCGGAGATCTCCAGGTGGGCCGCGCCGTCCGTGCCGACGACGTTCACCGTGCCGTCGACGATGCGTACGCTGAGCGCCGTGACGGGGTCGTCGAAGACAAGCTTCCTCGGCTCTGAGACGGACCACTCCATGGTGCTGACCTCCCGAGGCCGGACATGACGCAACATATCGCGTCTCCTGGGAAACACGATATATCGTGGCTACGGGAAGTCAAGGCCCACGCCTGCGGCGCACCTGTGGTCGTATGGTGTCCGTCCGCCGACCCTCTCCGGAAGGAACCGGATGACCGGCCACGCCCTGCCCGACGCCGAGACGGTCGAGGCCGTCCTCGCCTCCCACGAGGGCGCGTGGGAAGCCGGAACGAAGGTGCTCTCGGTACGTGACCTGTCGCCCGGACTCGGACAGGCGGCGGTCCTCGGGGTGAGCGCCGCCGCCCCGGACGGCCGCCGGTCCGGGTGGATCGTCAAGATCCCCGGCTGGGGCCACCGATCCCTGCTCGACTCGCGCGACAGCCAACTGGACCGCCGCGAAGCGCACTTCTTCAGCAGCGGCATTCCGGCGCTGCTGCCCCCCGGCCTGGCCGTACCGCAAGACGCGACCGTGGTCGGCCACCGCGGTCTCGACTGGATCGTCATGCGCGACCTCGGCCCCGTCCTGGGCCGGCCCTGGACCCCGGCCGCCGCCACGACGACCGCCCTGCGCGCCGCGCTGCTGTACGTACCGGGAGCCCGGGACCCCGGCCTTCTCGACGTCCCCTGGCTGGAGCGCGAAGGCCACGCCGCGTACACCCACCACATTCCGGCCGGGCACGACAACCTCGACGCACTGGCCCACGAGCCGCGCCTCAAAGCGCTGTTCACTCACGAGCAGGTCCACGCCCTGCACACCTGCCTGGACGCGGCCACGGAGCTGACCTCACGCGCGGCCACGCTTCCCACCACTCTCGTCCACGGCGATCTCACGCCGCGCAACGCCGGCCTGGACGCCGACCACACCCTCGTCCTCATCGACTGGGAGCACGTCGGCGTCGGCCCCGTAGGCTTCGACCTGGGCACCTTCGTCTCCCTCTACCGTACGTTCGGCGGCCACGGCGAGCTGGACGAGCCGGCCCTCCTGGAGACCTACGGCCGCGCCCTCGGTGACCTGGCCGGGGCCGACTCGCGGCACGCCGCCGCCGTGGGCTTCGCCACCGTCCACCTCACGTGGGGACTGCACCTGCGTCTGGGGCCCGGGCTGACCGCGGTCCGCCAGGGCCTCCACAGCGACAACCCGGGGGAACTGGCCCGGCACCTCGACGACATCCGCTCGGGATGTCTGCGCGCCCTGGCCTGGGCCTCCGTGGCGGGAGTGGCGGCCGGCCACTGACCAGCCGCCCGGCCGCCCGGCCGATACCCGCTACTCGTCGTCGTCCTCGTCGTCCGACCGCGCCAGCCACGTCGCCAGCCGCTCCACCGGCACCTCGAAATCCGGGTTGAGGTCGACAAAGACCCGCAACTGCTCGGCGAGCCAGGCGAAGGTGACCTCCTCCTCGCCGCGTCGCTTGTCCAGTTCCTCGATCCCACGGTCCGTGAAGTACATACGACCAGCGTAACGACCTGGTGGGGGAGCGGAGAACGCCGGAGGGCCCGGTCCGCGCGGCATGTCGCGCGGACCGGGCCCTCCGGGCCGTACCACCAGAGGTCAGGCGTCGAAGACCTCGTTGACCAGCTGGGCCTGCTCCGCCTGGTGGCGCTTGGCCGAGCCGACCGCCGGGGACGAGGAGTGCGGCCGCGAGATGCGGCGCAGGCGCTCGCCGTGCGGGATGTCGGCGCCGACCGCCAGGTCCAGGTGGTCGATCAGGTTGAGCGCGATGAACGGCCACGCGCCCTGGTTCGCCGGCTCCTCCTGGGCCCACAGGTACTTGTCGGCGTTCGGGAACTTGGCGATCTCCGCCTGGAGTTCCTGGCCGGGCAGCGGGTACAGCCGCTCCAGGCGCAGGATCGCCGTGTCCGTCGAACCGCGCTTCTGCCGCTCGGCCTCCAGGTCGTAGTAGACCTTGCCGGCGCAGAAGACGACCTTGCGCACCGCGGCCGGATCGACCGTGCCCGCCGCGACCGCCGTGTCGCCGATCACCGGGCGGAAGCCGCCGGTGGTGAACTCCTCCACCTTCGACGCGGCGGCCTTGAGGCGCAGCAGCAGCTTCGGGGTGAAGACGATCAGCGGCTTGTGGTGCGGGTTGTGGACCTGCCAGCGCAGCAGGTGGAAGTAGTTCGACGGCAGCGTCGGCATGGCGACGGTCATGTTGTTCTGCGCGCACATCTGGAGGAAGCGCTCGGGGCGCGCGGACGAGTGGTCCGGGCCCTGGCCCTCGTACCCGTGCGGCAGCAGCAGGGTGACGCCGGACGTCTGGCCCCACTTCTGCTCGGCCGAGGAGATGAACTCGTCGACGACGGTCTGCGCGCCGTTGACGAAGTCACCGAACTGCGCCTCCCACATGACCAGCGATTCCGGCCTGGCGAGGGAGTAGCCGTACTCGAAGCCCATCGCCGCGTACTCGCTGAGCAGCGAGTCGTAGACGTTGTACCGGGCCTGGTCGTCGGTCAGGTAGAGCAGCGGGGTGTAGTCCTCGCCGGTCTCCTGGTCGACCAGGACCGCGTGGCGCTGGCCGAACGTACCGCGCCGGGTGTCCTGGCCCGACAGCCGGACCGGCGTGCCCTCCATCAGCAGCGAGCCGATGGCGAGGGTCTCGCCCATGCCCCAGTCGATCGTGCCGTCGTCCACGGACGACGCGCGGCGCTGGAGCTGCGGCATCAGGCGGGGGTGGACGGTGACCGTGTCGGGGATGGCGACCTGCGACTCGGCGATCCGCTTGACGACCTCCTGGGAGACGGCCGTGGTGACCGCGACCGGGAACTCCGCCTGGGCGTCCGGGACATGCGTCGGGGCGGGCTGCGAGGTGGCCTCGCGGACCTCCGCGAAGACCTTCTCCAGCTGGCCCTGGAAGTCCTGGAGCGCCTGCTCCGCCTCTTCCAGCGTGATGTCGCCGCGACCGATGAGCGACTCGGTGTAGAGCTTGCGCACCGAGCGCTTCTTGTCGATCAGGTTGTACATCTGCGGGTTGGTGAACTGCGGGTTGTCGCCCTCGTTGTGACCGCGGCGGCGGTAGCAGATGAGGTCGATCACGACGTCCTTGTTGAACGTCTGGCGGAACTCGAACGCCAGCCGCCCGACGCGGACGACCGCCTCCGGGTCGTCACCGTTCACGTGGATGATCGGCGCCTCGATCATGCGCGCGACGTCGGTCGCGTACATGGAGGAGCGGGACGCCTCCGGGGCGGCGGTGAAGCCGACCTGGTTGTTGATCACGATGTGGACCGTGCCGCCGGTGCGGTAGCCGCGCAGCTGCGACATGTTGAGCGTCTCGGCGACGACACCCTGGCCCGCGAAGGCCGCGTCGCCGTGGAGCGCGACGGGCAGGACGGTGAAGTCCGTGCCGGCCTTGTTGATGATGTCCTGCTTGGCGCGGGCGATGCCTTCGAGGATCGGGTCGACCGCCTCCAGGTGCGAGGGGTTCGCGGCCAGGGAGACCTTGATCTGCTCGCCGTCCAGACCGGTGAAGGTGCCGCTGGCGCCCAGGTGGTACTTCACGTCGCCGGAGCCGTGCATCGACTTCGGGTCGAGGTTGCCCTCGAACTCGCGGAAGATCTGGGCGTACGACTTGCCCACGATGTTCGCGAGGACGTTGAGGCGGCCGCGGTGGGCCATGCCCACGACGACCTCGTCCAGGCGCGCCTCGGCGGCGGAGTCGAGGACCGCGTCGAGCAGCGGGATGACGGACTCGCCGCCCTCCAGCGAGAAGCGCTTCTGGCCCACGTACTTGGTCTGGAGGAACGTCTCGAACGCCTCGGCCGCGTTGAGCCGGCGCAGGATCCGCAGCTGCTCCTCGCGCTCCGGCTTGCCGCGCGGGCGCTCGACGCGGTCCTGGAGCCACTTGCGCTGCTTCGGGTCCTGGATGTGCATGAACTCGATGCCGGTGGTGCGGCAGTACGACTCGCGCAGCACGCCCAGGATGTCGCGCAGCTTCATCATGGACTTGCCGGCGAACCCGCCGACCGCGAACTCCCGCTCCAGGTCCCACAGCGTGAGTCCGTGCTCGGTGATGTCCAGGTCGGGGTGCTTGCGCTGGCGGTACTCCAGCGGGTCGGTGTCGGCCATGACGTGGCCGCGGACCCGGTAGGAGTGGATCAGCTCGAAGACGCGGGCGGGCTTGGTGACGTCCTCGTCGTGGGAGGCGTCGATGTCCTTGAGCCAGCGGACCGGCTCGTACGGGATCCGCAGCGACTTGAAGATCTCGTCGAAGAAGTCGTTCTCGCCGAGCAGCAGTTGGCTGAGGATCCGCAGGAACTCGCCGGAGGCGGCGCCCTGGATGACGCGGTGGTCGTACGTGGAGGTCAGCGTCATGACCTTGGAGATGCCCAGCTTGTTCAGGGTGTCCTGCGAGGTGCCCTGGAACTCGGCGGGGTAGTCCATCGCGCCGACGCCGAGGATGAGGCCCTGACCGGGCATCAGGCGCGGCACGGAGTGGACGGTGCCGATGCCGCCGGGGTTGGTCAGCGACGCGGTGACTCCGGTGAAGTCCTCCATCGTCAGCTTGTTCGTACGGGCGCGCCGGACGATGTCCTCGTACGCCTGCCAGAACTCGAAGAAGTTGAGCGTCTCGGCCTTCTTGATGCCGGCGACGACGAGCTGGCGGTCGCCGTTCGGCTTCACCAGGTCGATGGCCAGGCCCAGGTTGACGTGCTCGGGCTTGACGAGGGTCGGCTTGCCGTCCTTCTCCGTGAAGGAGTGGTTCATCGTCGGCATGGCCTTGAGGGCCTGCACCATCGCGTACCCGATGAGGTGCGTGAAGGAGATCTTGCCGCCCCGCGCGCGCTTCAGGTGGTTGTTGATGACGATGCGGTTGTCGAACAGCAGCTTCACCGGGACCGCGCGCACGGACGTGGCCGTGGGCAGCTCCAGGGACGCGTTCATGTTCTTCGCGACGGCGGCGGACGGGCCGCGCAGCGTCACGTACTCCGGGCCCTCGGGCGCGGCGGCGGGGGCGTTGCCGTTCGTGGACGGCTTCGCCGCGGCCGGGGCCGGCGCGGTCGCGGGCTTCG
>NZ_WWJY01000279.1 GCF_009865405.1 Streptomyces sp. SID3212
GGCGCCCCGGACTGTCCGGGCTCTGACGGGACCGCGTCGAGGGGCTCCCGCCGTGCGGTCCCCGGATCGTCGGGGGCCGGGACGGCGCCGGTCGGGTGGTCCGGGGACGACGGCCAGGGCGCCCCGGGGGCCGGCGGGGTGTCGGTCCGGTGGGGCTGCGGGGTGGGTGGTGGGAGGAGCTGCGGGGCGGGTGGTGGGAGGGGCGCCGCGTCCGTCGGGGTGTGGCGCGCCGGTTGGTGTTCCCACCACGCCCGTGGCCGCTGCGTCTCGGGGGACGCCACCGCGTCCACCGCCGAGGCGAAGTGGTCGTCGAGTGGGTCCCCCGTACCCATGTCCTGCGCGGACTCGTCGTACAGACGGTTCCACCAGTCGTCGGCGTCCGGCCGCTCCCCCTGCTCGCTCATGCCCCTATCTTCGACCGCGACAGGGAGGAGAAAACGGGGCGACCGGAAAAATTAAGTCCGCCGGGCGGCCCCACCCCCCACGGGAAGGACGCCCGGCAGACGTTCACAGTGTCAGCGCGGGGCAGATGCGCCGGCGCGGAGACCGGGGGCATCACCCTCCCCGAGCAAATCCAGGTCAGGCCCCCCAAGGGGCAGCCGACCGGGGTCTGTTGCTGCTGTGATGGCGCCACCTTCGCAGAGCGGGCGGCCGAAAGGGGATGATGGGGGCGGCGGGTTTACGCCGTGGCTGGTTTCCGCCACGGTTCGCGGCGGAAACAGGACGCTCCCGGTGGTTGATCCGGGTTGATCCCTCGGGTCGCCCAGGGGCCAAGGGTCTCCCAGGGGCGCCAAGGGGTACGGCGGTGTGCGATGAGGACGGTGCAGGGTGCTGGGAGCGATAGGTCTCGACGAGAGACAGGAGTCCGCGTACCGCGCGCTCGTGGCCATCGGCGCCGCGGACGTCTCGGACCTGGCCCACCGTCTCGCCCTGCCCGAGGCGGACACCGAACGGGCCCTGCGCCGCCTGGAGCGCCAAGGACTGGCCGCGCAGTCCTCCGCCCGTACGGGACGCTGGGTCGCCGCTCCCCCCGCCGTCGCGCTGGGCGCGCTCCTCACCCAGCACCGCCACGAGCTGGAACAGGCCGAGCTGGCGGCGGTGCTCCTCGCCGAGGAGTACCGCGCCGAGGCCAGGGAGCCCGCCGTGCACGACCTCGTCGAGGTCGTGACGGGCGCGAGCGCCGTCGCCCACCGGTTCGTGCAGTTGCAGCTGGGCGCCACCACGGAGGTCTGCGCCCTGGTCACCGGCAAGCCCGTCGCCGTGACGGGCATGGACAACGAGGCCGAGGAACGCGCCGCGCGACGCGGCGTCGCCTACCGTGTCGTGATCGAGCGCGAGGTGCTCGCCCTGCCCGCCGGCATCACCGAACTGTCCGCCGCCCTCGGCCGCGACGAGCAGGTCCGCGTCGTCGAACGGGTCCCCACCAAGCTCGTGGTCGCCGACCGCGGTCTGGCCATGGTGCCGCTCACCGGGCGGGGCGCGGAACCCGCCGCCCTGGTCGTCCACGCGAGTGGACTGCTGGAGTCGCTGCTGGGCCTGTTCGAGGCGGTGTGGCGCGATGCCCTGCCCCTGCGGCTCGGGTCCGGCGACGGCAACGGTGGCGATGGCGGTGGCAGCGCCGAGATCCTGGAGGACGCGCTGCCAGGACCCGACTCCACCGACCTGGAGGTGCTGTCGCTGCTGCTCGCCGGCATGACGGACGCAAGCGTCGCGAAACAGCTGGACCTGGGGCTGCGGACCGTACAGCGCCGGGTGAAGGGGCTGATGGAGCTGAGCGGGGTGACCACCCGGTTGCAGCTCGGCTGGCACGCGTACGAGAAGGGCTGGGTGGCGCGGCGGGAGCCCCGGGGCTGAGCCGGGCCCCCGGACCGGCCGCGCCACGCCCCCTCCGCGACCTGCGGGACCGCCCCCGTTCCGGCACGCTGGGCAGATGGACGTGTGGCAGCTGGTGCTGGTGGGCCTTGTCATGGTCCTCGGCCTGTTCGGCGTGCTGGTCCCGGGCGTCCCGGGCCAGGCCATCGTCTGGGCCGCCGTCCTGTGGTGGGCGCTGGCGGACACCACCGACGCGGCCTGGGTCGTCCTGATCGGCGCCACGGCCCTGCTGCTGCTCAACCAGGCGCTCAGACCATTGCTGCCCTCCCGCCGGAGAACCAGGACCGGTGCACCCCGGCGCACCCTGCTGGTCGGCGGCACCACCGCGATCGTCGCCTTCTTCGTCGTACCGATCGTGGGCGGCATCCTGGGTTTTGTCGGGGGCATCTACGGCGCCGAGCGGATCCGGCTCGGCAGCCACCGGGACGGCTGGGCCTCCACCCGTACGGTCATGCGCACCGCCGGATACCCCCTGCTGGTGGAGTTGTTCGCGTGCCTGCTGGTGGTGGGTGCCTGGCTGGGCGCACTGATCTGGGGCTGAGCCTGGTCCGGGGCTGAGCCTGGTCCGGGACTGAGCCGCGCCTCGGAGCGCGCCGCCCGCGTGTGAGGCTGGGGCATGACCGAATTCAGTGACGCCGAGCGCGCGTATCTCAGGACCCAGCGGCTGGGGCGCATGGCCACCGTCGACCCCAAGGGGCAGCCGCAGGCCAACCCGGTCGGCTTCCATCCGCAGGACGACGGGACGATCCTCATCGGCGGTTACGCCCTCGGCACCACCAAGAAGTGGCGCAACCTCCTCACCCACCCCAAGGTCGCGCTGGTCGTCGACGACATCGTGAGTGTCACGCCGTGGAAGGTGCGCGGGGTGGACATCCGGGGTGAGGCCGAGCTGCTGACCGGTCCGCACGACCTCGGCCCGCACTTCAGCGAGGAGCTGATCCGTATCCATCCCCGGAAGATCCACAGCTGGGGCCTGGAGTGAGCCGGGTGAGGGGGCCGGCGGACCGGCCCCCTCACCCCCGCCCGACCGCCTACCGGAACTTCCCCCGCTTCGCGTCCATCGCCGCCCGCCCCTCCGCGCCCATGCGCTTCCAGTCGCGCCGGATCTCGGCCCGGACCCGCGCGTCCGTCTTGGCGACGATCCGCTGGTTCTCCCGTAGCAGTTTGCGGTAGCTCTCCAGCCGCCGGCCGGGGAGCGAACCGTCCTCCACGGCGGCCAGCACCGCGCATCCCGGCTCCGCGCCGTGCGCGCAGTTGTGGAAGCGGCACCCCTCGGCCAGCGACTCGATCTCCGAGAAGACCTGCCCGACCCCGCTCTCCGCGTCCCACAGCCCGACCCCCCGCAGCCCGGGGGTGTCGATCAGCACGCCCCCGGCGGGCAGCACGATGAGGTTGCGGGTCGTGGTGGTGTGCCGGCCCTTCCCGTCGACGTCACGGATGGCCTGCACCTCCATCAGCGGCCCGCCGAAGAGCGCGTTGGCGAGGGTGGACTTCCCGGCACCGGAGACGCCGAGGAGCACACTCGTACCGTCCGACACGACGGCCGAGAGCACCTCCACCCCCTCCCCCGTCTCCGCGCTCACGGCGAGCACCGGCACGCCGGGCGCGGCGGACTCGACGTCCTTGACGAGATGGGCGAGCACGGCGGGGTCCCCCACCAGATCTGCCTTCGTGAGGACGATCACCGGCGCGGCCTCGCCCTCCCACGCGGGCGCGGACCCCCGCAGCAGCGCCGCGCCGGTCGAGCTGGACATCGCGAGGGCGAGGAAGCGCTCGACGCGCCCGAGGTCCAGCTCCACCGCGAGCGACACACAGATGACGATGTGGTCGACGTTGGTGGCGAGGACCTGGCCCTCGGAACGCTTCGACGAGGTGGACCGTACGAACGCGGTCCGCCGGGGCAGCAGCGTCCGTACGAACCGCGGGTCGCCGTCCGCATCGAGGGCGACCCAGTCACCGGTGCACACGATGCGCATCGGATCGCGCGGTACGACGTACTCGGTGTCCGCCCGGACCGGGCCGGCCGGTGTCACCACGTCGCACATACCGCGGTCGACCCGCACGACCCGGCCGGGCACCAGGCCCCGCTCGGCGTACGGGGTGAACTCCGCCTCCCAGCCCGCGTCCCAGCCGTAGGGGGCGAGCGGGTGCGACGGAGAAGCCTCGGTGGAGGCAGAAACCTCGGGGGAGGCAGAAGACGCAAAAGAGAAAGACAAGGGAAACCCTTCACAAGGGTGGCCCCGGCACGCGCCTCGGGCGCGGAAGCTCCGGATCGGCGAAAGCGACGCGGAGGTCAGGTCAGCCGCGGGCCACAGGAGTGTCTGTGACAAACATCTGCTGGATGCGGGCAGCGCCCATCTCGACGGCAACCATCGGTCACACCTCCTGGTTCACACACGGCTCATATACGGCTACGGCTCACACGTCGCTCGTGCCCGCTCGTGCCGGCTCGCGCACGGCTCACGGAACGAACGGACACACCGTAACGCTCACGCCCGGACGAGCGCCAAGTGTTTTTCGCGGCGGGGACCCGGCGGGGACCGGCGGCCTCCCGCGCCCCTTGTTCCCCAGGTGCGCATCGTCCGGACACACAGGCGACACCGCCCCGTCCCTTTGGGTCGCTGGCCTGGAGACCTTCTCCCCGCCCGGTTCGCCTCACACCCCCCAAGACACCCACGAGGTCCCTGAACACATGCCTGAACTCAATCGGCGTCGTTTCCTCCAGGTCGCCGGCGCGACCGCGGGCTTCTCCGGCCTGTCGAACAGCATCGACCGCGCCGCGGCCATCCCGGCCAGCCGTCGCTCCGGCACCATCGAGGATGTCGAGCACATCGTCGTACTGATGCAGGAGAACCGTTCGTTCGACCACTACTTCGGCTCGCTGCGCGGTGTCCGCGGCTTCGGCGACCCCCGCCCCGTCACCCCGGTCGGCGGGAAGTCCGTCTGGCACCAGTCCGACGGGACGAAGGAGGTCCTGCCGTACCATCCGGACGCCGAGGATCTCGGCATGCAGTTCATCGAGGGGCTCGACCACGACTGGGCGGGCGGCCACCAGGCCTGGAACCAGGGCCGGTACAACCAGTGGATCCCCGCCAAGTCCCCGGGCACGATGGCGCACCTGACGCGTGAGGACATCCCGTTCCACTACGGGCTCGCCGACGCGTTCACGGTGTGCGACGCGTACCACTGCTCGTTCATCGGGGCCACCGACCCCAACCGGTACTACATGTGGACCGGCCACGTCGGGAACGACGGCAAGGGCGGCGGCCCCGTGCTCGGCAACGACGAGCTGGGGTACGACTGGACGACGTACCCGGAGCGGCTGGAGAAGGCCAAGATCTCCTGGAAGATCTACCAGGACATCGGCGACGGCCTGGACGCGGCCGGAAGCTGGGGCTGGATCGACGACGCCTACCGGGGCAACTACGGCGACAACTCGCTGCTCTACTTCAACCAGTACCGCAACGCGAAGCCCGGCGACCCGCTGTACGACAAGGCGCGTACGGGCACGAACGCGAAGGCCGGCGACGGGTTCTTCGACATCCTGCGGGCCGACGTCAAGGCGGACCGGCTGCCGCGCGTCTCCTGGATCGCGGCGCCCGAGGCGTTCTCCGAGCACCCCAACTGGCCCGCCAACTACGGCGCCTGGTACATCTCGCAGGTGCTCGACGCGCTCACCTCCAACCCGGAGGTGTGGAGCAAGACCGCGCTGTTCATCACGTACGACGAGAACGACGGCTACTTCGACCACGCCGTGCCGCCGTTCCCGCCCGCCTCGGCCGCGCAGGGCCTGTCGACGGTCGACACCACCCTCGACCACTTCCCGGGCGACAGCCGCCACGCCGCCGGGCCGTACGGTCTCGGGCAGCGGGTGCCGATGCTGGTCGTGTCGCCGTGGAGCACCGGCGGGTACGTCTGCTCGGAGGTCTTCGACCACACGTCGATCATCCGGTTCATGGAGCGCCGCTTCGGGGTCTCCGAGCCGAACATCTCGCCGTGGCGGCGGGCGATCTGCGGCGACCTGACGGCGGCCTTCGACTTCTCGCTCAAGAACACCCGGCCCGCGCGCCTGCCCGGCACGGACGGGTACGAGCCGCCGGACCAGGACCGGCACCCCAGTTACGTACCGGTGCCGCCGGACCGTCCCGTCCTGCCCAAGCAGGAGAAGGGGTCGAGGCCGACGCGCCCGCTGCCGTACGCCCCGTTCGCGGACGGGTCCGCGACCCCCGCGACCGGGCGGTTCACGCTCACCCTCAGCGGCGGTGAGGAGGCGGGGGCGGCCTTCACGGTCACCTCGGCGAACCGTACGGACGGGCCGTGGACGTACACGGCCGGGGCGGACCAGCAGCTCTCCGACACCTGGAACACCGCGTATTCGAAGGGTACGTACGACCTCTCGGTCTTCGGGCCGAACGGGTTCCTGCGCGCCTTCAAGGGCTCGGGCACGGTGGCGGGCCCCGAGGTGACGGCCCGGCACGACGGGCACCGGGGCCGGGTCGAGCTGACCCTGAGGAACGCGGGCACGCGCGACTGCCGGCTGACCCTCACCGACGCGTACGGCGGGAAGAGCGAGACGGTGAAGGTGCGCGCGGGCGGGCATGTGGTGCACACCGTCGACACGCGGCACGGCAAGCGGTGGTACGACGTGTCCGTGACGGCCGACACCGACCCGGCGTTCCTGCGGCGGCTCGCGGGCCACGTGGAGACCGGCGAGCCGGGCGTGAGCGATCCGGCGATCATCACCGGCTGACCCCACTTCGCGGACACGCCCTAGGGGTGTCCGTGAAGTGGGGTCGTCCGCCCGGAGGGCGGGGCTCGCGGTGTCTGGTGCGTGCGATCGCAAGGCGGAGGACCCACCCCGTACTGGATGTACGGGGTGGGTCCGACAACGCCGCGAGCGCGCGTGCCAGGCGCCGCGAGCCAGAC
>NZ_WWJY01000280.1 GCF_009865405.1 Streptomyces sp. SID3212
GCCCGCCACTCCTCCCACCGCCGCAGACGCCCCACGCCGCCGCCCCCGCACCTCCCGCAGAGCGAAAACACGGAGGCGGCCCCCCACCACCCCACCGCCAGGAACCTCCGCCGCCTCGTCCCCCAGGCCCTCGTCGTCGCCTTCCTCGCCGGCGGCACCTCCGCCTTCGTCGCCAACGACAAGGCCGTCGAGCTCAGCGTCGACGGCGTCCCCCGCACCATGCACACCTTCGCCGACAACGTCGCGGAGCTGCTGGCCGACGAGGGCGTCACCGTCGGCGCGCACGACATCATCGCCCCCGCGCCCGGCGCCGAGCTGGCCAGCGGCGACGAGGTCGTCGTCCGCTACGGCCGCCCCGTCCTGCTCACCCTCGACGGCCACCGCCGCCAGGTGTGGACGACGGCCCGCACGGTCGACGGAGCCCTGCGCCAGCTGGGCGTACGGGCGGAAGGCGCGTTCCTGTCCGTCTCGCGCTCGTCCCCGATCGCCCGGCACGGACTGGCCCTCGACGTACGGACCGAACGCGCCGTGACCTTCATGGCCGACGGCCGCGAGCGCACGATCCGTACCAACGCGGCTACCGTCGGCGAGGCCCTCGCCCAGGCAGGCATCACCCTGCGCGGCCAGGACACCACCTCCGTCGCGCGGGACAGCTTCCCGCGCGACGGCCAGACGGTCACGGTGCTGCGCATCACCGGCCGCGAGGAGGTACGGGAGGAGGCGATCCCGTACGACACCGTCACGACCCGGGACGCCTCGCTCTTCCAGGGCACGGAGGTCGTGGACCGGCAGGGACGGCAGGGGGCGCGCCGGATCACGTACGCGCTGCGGACCGTCAACGGCGTACGGCAGAAGCCCCGCAGGCTCCACGACGAGATCGTCCGCGAGCCGGTCACCCAGCGGGTCAGGGTCGGTACGAAGGAGATGCCGAGGTCCGTCGCGGGCGCGGACGGCCTGAACTGGAGCGGGCTGGCCGCCTGCGAGTCCGGCGGGCGCCCGGGGGCGGTCGACGCGTCGGGGAACTACGGCGGGCTCTACCAGTTCGACACGGGGACCTGGCGGTCGCTGGGCGGCAGCGGGCGCCCGCAGGACGCCCCGGCGGCGGAGCAGACGTTCCGCGCGAAGAAGCTGTACGTACAGCGGGGCGCGAGCCCGTGGCCGCACTGCGGCCGGCGGCTCACGGGGTGACGGGGCGGAGGGGGCAGCGGGGCGTCGGGGGCGGAGGGGGCAGCGGGGAGACGGGATCGACAGGAGCGGGGCGTCGGGATCGACAGGAACGACGGGGGCGCCCCCGGTTGACCGTAGGCTTACCCGGTGAGCACCACTGAGCCACCGCCCGACACCTACGCCCTGCTGGGCCCCGCGGACATCCGTGAGCTGGCCGCGGCGCTGGGCGTACGCCCGACGAAGCAGCGCGGGCAGAACTTCGTGATCGACGCCAACACCGTCCGCAGGATCGTCCGCACCGCCGAGGTGCGCCCGGACGATGTCGTCGTGGAGGTCGGTCCCGGGCTCGGCTCGCTGACCCTGGCGCTCCTGGAGGTGGCGGACCGGGTGATCGCCGTCGAGATCGACGACGTCCTGGCGGGCGCGCTGCCCGCGACGGTCGAGGCCCGCATGCCGGCCCGCGCCGACCGCTTCTCGCTGGTGCACTCCGACGCGATGAAGGTCACGGAACTGCCCGGCCCGCCGCCGACCGCGCTGGTCGCGAACCTTCCGTACAACGTGGCCGTGCCCGTCCTGCTGCACATGCTGGAACACTTCCCGACCATCGAGCGGACGCTGGTGATGGTCCAGGCGGAGGTCGCGGACCGGCTGGCGGCCGGGCCCGGCAACAAGGTGTACGGAGTGCCGTCGGTGAAGGCCAACTGGTACGCGGGCGTCAAACGGGCCGGATCCATCGGCCGTACGGTCTTCTGGCCCGCGCCCAACGTGGACTCCGGCCTCGTCTCGCTGGTCCGCAGGGCGGAACCGGTGGCGACCTCGGCCTCCAGGACGGAGGTCTTCGCGGTCGTGGACGCGGCGTTCGCACAGCGCCGCAAGACCCTGCGCGCGGCCCTCGCGGGCTGGGCGGGCTCGGCCCCGGCGGCGGAGGCGGCCCTGGTGGCGGCGGGGGTCTCGCCGCAGGCGCGCGGGGAGGGGCTGACGGTCGAGGAGTTCGCGAGGATCGCGGAGTCAAAACAACCCACGACGGACCCACAGCCACTCCAGCCCCCATCCCCGAAGGAGACAGACGCGTGAGCGTCACCGTACGAGTACCGGCGAAGGTCAACGTCCAGCTGGCCGTGGGCGCCGCACGCCCCGACGGCTTCCACGACCTGGCGAACGTCTTCCTCGCCGTGGGCCTCTACGACGAGATCACGGTCACCCCGGCCGACGAACTGCGCATCACCTGTACGGGCGCCGACGCGGCGAAGGTCCCCCTGGACAGCACCAACCTCGCGGCGCGGGCCGCGACGACCCTGGCGGCCCGCCACGGCATAGACCCCCGGGTCCACATCCACATCGACAAGGACATCCCGGTGGCGGGCGGCATGGCGGGCGGCAGCGCGGACGGCGCGGGCGCGCTACTGGCCTGCGACACGCTCTGGTCCCTCAACTCCCCCCAGTCGGAACTCCTCTCCATCTGCGCGGAGTTGGGCAGTGACGTACCGTTCAGCCTGCTGGGCGGCGCGGCCCTGGGCGTGGGCCGGGGCGAACAGCTGACCCCGCTCGCGGTGGGCGGGGCCTTCCACTGGGTGTTCGCGGTGGCGGACGGCGGCCTCTCGACGCCGACGGTGTTCCGTGAGTTCGACCGCCTCACGGCAGACAAGGACATCCCGCCCCCGGCCCCCGACCCGGCGCTCCTGGAAGCACTCCGCACCGGCGACGCGGTGGCCCTGGCCAGCACCCTCTCCAACGACCTCCAGCCCGCGGCCCTCTCCCTGCGCCCGTCCCTCGCGGCCACCCTCACGGCAGGCATGACGGCGGGCGCCCTGGCAGCCCTGGTCTCCGGCTCGGGCCCCACGACGGCGTTCCTGACGAAGGACGAGGACACAGCCACCCAGGTGGCCACCGCCCTCCACACCTCAACCACCTGCCACACAGCCCGCCCGGCCCCGTCCCCGTCCCCGGGCGCGACGGTCGTCCGCCGGACAGACGCCTAGCCCACCGCGGGGAGACGCGTTTTCCGGTACGGGGCGGCCGATCCACCCGGTGCGTGAGGGCGATCGAACGCTGCGCGCGGACCCGCCGGTCGCGACGACTACGCTGGGACGTCGATCCGTCCCCCCGTACAGGAGTGAAATGGCCGTCAATCTGGTCAATGTCGAAGCAGTCACCAAGGTGTACGGCACCCGTGCGCTGCTCGACGGTGTCTCGCTCGGCGTCTCCGAGGGGGACCGGGTCGGGGTCGTGGGGCGTAACGGGGACGGGAAGACCACCCTGATCCGGTTGCTGTCCAAGCTGGAGGAGACCGATTCCGGGCGTGTCACGCACAGTGGCGGGCTGCGGCTCGGGGTGCTCACGCAGCATGACTCACTCGATCCCGGGGCCACCGTCCGGCACGAGGTCATCGGGGATCTCGCCGATCACGAGTGGGCCGGGAACGCCAAGATCCGGGACGTGCTGACCGGGCTCTTCGGCGGGCTGGACCTGCCCGGGTTCCCGCAGGGGCTCGACACCGTCATCGCGCCGCTCTCCGGTGGCGAGCGGCGGCGGATCGCGCTCGCCAAGCTGCTCATCGGCGAGCCGGACCTGATCGTGCTCGACGAGCCCACCAACCACCTCGACGTCGAGGGCATCGCCTGGCTGGCCAAGCACCTCCAGGCGCGGCGGTCCGCGCTCGTCTGCGTCACGCACGACCGGTGGTTCCTCGACCAGGTCTGCACGAAGATGTGGGACGTGCAGCGCGGGGCCGTGCACGAGTACGAGGGCGGTTACTCGGACTACGTCTTCGCCCGCGCCGAGCGCGAGCGCATCGCCGCCACCGAAGAGGTCAAGCGGAAGAACCTGGTCCGCAAGGAGCTGGCCTGGCTGCGGCGCGGCGCCCCCGCCCGTACGTCCAAGCCGCGCTTCCGGATCGAGGCCGCCAACGAGCTGATCGCCGACGTGCCGCCGCCGCGCGACACGTCGTCGCTGATGAAGTTCGCCAACGCCCGGCTCGGCAAGACCGTCTTCGACCTGGAGGACGTGACCGTCCAGGCCGGGCCGAAGGTGCTGCTCAGCCATCTGACCTGGCAGCTCGGCCCCGGCGACCGGATCGGGCTCGTGGGGGTCAACGGCGCCGGCAAGACCTCGCTGCTGCGCGCGCTCGCCGAGGCGTCCCGTACCCGCGGTGACGTCCAGCCCGCGGCGGGGAAGGTGACTGTCGGCAGGACCGTCAAGCTCGCCTACCTCTCCCAGGAGGTCGCCGAACTCAAGCCCACGCTGCGGGTGTTGGAGGCCGTGCAGCAGGTGCGGGACCGGGTGGACCTCGGGGGCGGGCGGGAGATGACGGCCGGTCAGCTCTGCGAGCAGTTCGGGTTCACCAAGGAGAAGCAATGGACCCCGGTGGGGGACCTGTCCGGTGGCGAGCGGCGCCGGCTCCAGCTGCTGCGGCTGCTGATGGACGAGCCGAACGTCCTCTTCCTCGACGAGCCCACCAACGACCTCGACATCGAGACGCTCAACCAGCTGGAGGACGTCCTCGACAGCTGGCCGGGCTCGATGGTGGTCATCTCCCACGACCGGTTCTTCATCGAGCGCGTCACCGACAAGGTCATGGCGCTGCTCGGCGACCGGACGCTGCGGATGCTGCCGCGCGGGATCGACGAGTACCTGGAGCGGCGCAGGAAGATCGCCGAGTCGGGCGCCCCGGGCGCTCCCGCCGCCACCCTGCCCGCCTCCGGCGGTGCGCCGGCCGCCGCCGCGCCCGCGTCGGCCAAGGACGACCGCGCGGCGAAGAAGGAACTCCAGAAGATCGAGCGCCAGCTCACCAAGATGTCCGACCGGGAGACCCTCCTGCACCAGCAGATCGCCGAGCACTCCACCGACTTCGAGAAGGTGGCGAAGCTGGACGCCGAGCTGCGCCAACTGATCGGTGAGCGCGACGAGTTGGAGATGCGGTGGCTGGAGCTCGCCGAGGACGCGTGAAAGCGGACGCGGGAAGCGGGCGCGCGCCGAGGTGCGCTGAGGCATAACGGGCGCGTCACGGGCCGGTTCTCCCTTGGGAACAGGGGAGGACCGGCCCGTTCCGTACACGCGTCCGAGTGATACAAAGAAGCCCCGCTCGACCGAAATGACGATGCGGAATCCATACCCGAACCGCTCCGTTCCGAGGGACCAGCCATCGGAACAGCGGGGGAGACCGGTCGGGCGTTGGGCCGTATACAGGGGACACAGGGGGAACGCGCTGATGACTCAGCCACCCGGGCAGCAGCCGCCGTCGCAGGAGCCGACTCCGCAGGAGCCGTCGCGGGAGCCGTCCCCGCAGGCGTCGCAACCGCCGCCGCAGCCACCGCAGATGCCGGCCGCGCCGCCCACCCCGCC
>NZ_WWJY01000281.1 GCF_009865405.1 Streptomyces sp. SID3212
GAGCTTCCTGCCCGCCACCCGCCAGGGCTGCTCCACCAGCGCGACGGTGACGCCCAGCGGCGGCAGCGCGGCGGCGAGGGCTTGGAGGTCACGGGCCTCGATGCCGCCGCCCGCGCCGTGGCCGAGGGCGAGGACCAGCCGGGGGTCCTCCGCCGGGTGCCAGGTGACGCGGGCGTCGCCGCCCGGGGTGCCGACGGTCCGGACGTTCTCGATCCGCGTCCCACGCGTGTCAGGAGTCACACCGGACATCCTGCCGCGCCCGCGCCCCGGAACGCCTCAGCAGCACACCTCAGCGCTCCTCGCCACGCTTCGGAACAGCCCAAGACGGACCAGAACAGCTCAGAACATCCCAGGACAGCTCAGAACAGCGTGCTCTCCTCCGGCGCGGCCAGTTCCTCCAGCAGCTCCGGCCCGTTGTTGCGGACATTGCTGACCGCCGTCGCCACCGGATACGCCCGCATCAGCCCGGGCTCAGGCGGCGCGAGCAGCTCACGCAGGTCGTCGGGGTCCGTACGGGCCGGGTCGAGCCACGCGTCCCAGCGGTCCGGCGTCAGCATCAGCGGCATACGGGGGTGGATGTCGGCGAGCGATCCGGGCCCCTCGGCGGGCGCGACGGCCAGCGGGGTCTTCTCCGCCTCGGTGGTGATCACCGAGCAGGTCACCCACCAGGCGCCCGGGTGGTCGTCGGGCAGCGTCCGGTCGCGCCAGAACTCGTACAGCCCCGCCAGCGCCATGACAGAACCGTCGGCCGGCGTCACGAAGTACGGCTGCTTGCGGGGGCGCTTCTTCTTCCCCCGCACCTCCAGCTCCCGCTCGTCGGCGCCGGTCACCCACTCGTAATATCCGTCGGCCGGCAGGATGCAGCGCCGGGCGAGGAAGGGGCGGCGGAAGGACGGCTTCTCGTGCACGGTCTCGGCCCGCGCGTTGATCATGCGGGCCGCGCCCTCGGGCGTCTTCGACCACGACGGCACAAGTCCCCACCTGAGCTTGCGCAGCTGCCGAACCGGATCCGGCTCTTCCGCGTCCTTCACAGGACGTTCCAGAACCGCGTAGACCTCTTTGGTCGGGGCCACGTTCCAATCGGGCGCCAGGGTCTCCTCGGGTTCCCACTTCTCCACCCCGAAGAGCCCCTGGAGGTCCTCGGGCCGCCGGCTCGCCGCATACCGTCCGCACATAAGTGCCAGACTGCCACGACGCCGTCCCAGTTGAGGAGCCGACCGAGAAATGGCC
Organism: Streptomyces sp. SID3212; assembly: GCF_009865405.1. GTDB lineage: Bacteria > Actinomycetota > Actinomycetes > Streptomycetales > Streptomycetaceae > Streptomyces. The sequence goes on from NZ_WWJY01000281.1 coordinate 1,231, forward strand.
AGCATCGACGTCACGTCCATATCCAACCTGTGGGACCGCGTCTTCGGCAGTCAGCCGGCGCCGGACCCGTGGCTGGTGGTCGTGACGGGGGTCGTCGCCCTCGCCGCGGTGGTGCCCCACCCCGTCTGGCGGGTGTCGCGCAACACCATCACCATCGCCCACGAGGGCGGCCACGGCCTGATCGCGCTGGTCACCGGCCGCCGCCTGAACGGCATCCGGCTGCACTCGGACACCTCCGGCCTGACCGTCAGCCGCGGCAAGCCCGCCGGGATCGGCATGATCCTGACCGCCGCCGCCGGCTACACCGCGCCCCCGCTGCTCGGCCTCGGCGGCGCCTGGCTGCTCTCCGCGCACCACATCACGCTGTTGCTCTGGCTGGCGACCGCCCTGCTGCTCGCGATGCTGGTGATGATCCGCAACGCGTACGGGGCGCTCACCGTGATCCTGACCGGGGCGGCCTTCCTGCTGATCTCGTGGCTCACCGGACCGGGGGTCCAGTCGGCGTTCGCGTACACCGCCGTGTGGTTCCTGCTGCTCGGAGGCGTACGACCGGCCTTCGAGCTCCAGTCCAAGCGCCGGCACGGCGGGGCGGGCGACTCGGACGCGGACCAGCTGGCGCGGCTGACGAACGTCCCGCCCGTGCTGTGGCTGTTCCTCTTCCACGCCGTCTCGGTCTGCTCACTGATCGGCGGCGGACGCTGGATGCTCGGCCTCTGAGCCGTGCCCGCCCGCGCCGCGCGTGTAGCCGCCCTACCAAACCTGGGTTACGTCCGGGTTTCCGCGCTTTTTGCCAGGATCGGAGTCGGCGCGAAACCACTAAAGTGAAGGCATGACCGAAAGCTCCGTGCAGCCCGCCCTCTGGCCCGCCCCCTCCGCGCGCGGGGCCGTCGAAGCGACGGTCACCGTGCCCGGATCCAAATCGGTCACCAACCGCGGACTGATCCTCGCCGCGCTGGCCGCCGAGCCCGGGTGGCTGCGCCGCCCGCTGCGCTCCCGCGACTCCCTGCTGATGGCCGACGCCCTGCGTGCCATGGGCGTCGGGATCGAGGAGACGGTGTCGTCCAGCTCCGCCGCCGCGGGCCGGGACGGCTTCACCGGCGAGGCGTGGCGGATCATCCCGGCGGGTCTGTACGGCCCCGCGACCGTCGACGTCGGCAACGCCGGCACGGTGATGCGCTTCCTGCCCCCGGTCGCGGCCCTGGCCGACGGCCCGGTCCACTTCGACGGGGACCCCCGGTCCTACGAACGCCCCCTGGGCGCCGTCATCGAGGCGCTGCGCGTCCTCGGGGCGCGGATCGACGACGAGGGCCGCGGCTCGCTCCCCCTGACGGTGCAGGGCGGCGGGGCGCTGGACGGCGGCTCGGTGGAGATCGACGCGTCCTCGTCGTCGCAGTTCGTCTCGGCGCTGCTGCTGTCGGGCGCGCGGTTCAACCAGGGCGTGGAGGTACGGCACGTGGGGTCGTCCCTGCCGTCGATGCCGCACATCCGGATGACGGTCGACATGCTGCGCGCGGTCGGCGCCCAGGTCGACGAGCCGGAGACGGGCGGCGAGCCGAACGTCTGGCGGGTCTCCCCCAGCGCGCTGCTCGGCCGGGACCTGACCGTCGAGCCCGACCTCTCCAACGCCCAGCCCTTCCTCGCCGCCGCCCTGGTGACCGGCGGCCGGGTCACGATCCCAGACTGGCCCGAGCACACCACGCAGCCCGGGGACGCGCTGCGCGAGATCTTCACGGCGATGGGCGGCTCCTGCGCCTGGGGCATGACCAACGAGGGCAGCGCGCTCACCCTGACGGGCACGGGGCGGATCCACGGCATCGACGTCGACCTGAGCGAGGTCGGTGAGCTGACGCCGGGCATCGCCGCCGTCGCGGCCCTCGCCGACTCGCCCTCCACCCTGCGCGGGGTCGCCCACCTGCGGCTGCACGAGACGGACCGGCTGGCCGCGCTGACCAAGGAGATCAACGAGCTGGGCGGTGATGTCACGGAGACCGCCGACGGGCTGCACATCCGCCCCCGCCCCCTGCACGGCGGTGTCTTCCACACGTACGACGACCACCGCATGGCCACCGCCGGGTCGATCATCGGCCTGGTGGTCGACGGTGTCGAGATCGAGAACGTGGGGACGACGGCCAAGACGCTGCCGGACTTCCCGCAGATGTGGACCGACATGCTCGCGGGAGCCGGAGCAGGAGCGGGAGCGGGAGCAGGGGCCGAAACGGGAGCGGAATCGGAAACGGGAGCGGGCCCCGGCCCGGGTGCGGGCGCGGGAGCCTGACGCGATGCGCCGCTACGGCAAGAACCCGGACGAGGACGACATCCGTACCCGCCCCAACCCGAAGGGCAACCGGCCGCGTACGAACATCAGGCCCAAGCACGAGGACGCCTCGGAGGGCATGGTCCTGACCGTGGACCGCGGCCGGCTCACCTGCCTCGTCGAGGACCGGGTCGTGCTCGCGATGACCGCCCGTGAGCTGGGCCGCAAGGCCGCGGTGGTGGGTGACCGGGTCGACATCGTCGGTGACCTGTCGGGCAAGAAGGACACGCTGGCGCGGATCGTACGGATCGGGAAGCGGACCTCGGTCCTGCGGCGCACTGCGGACGACGACGACCCGTACGAGCGGGTGGTCGTCGCCAACGCCGACCAGCTCGCGATCGTCACCGCGCTCGCCGATCCCGAGCCTCGTCCCCGGCTGATCGACCGCTGCCTGGTCGCGGCGTTCGACGCGGGGCTCGAACCGCTGCTGGTGCTGACCAAGTCCGACCTGGCGTCGGCGGACGAGCTGCTGGAGACGTACCAGGACCTCGGCATCCACTATGTGGTCACGCGGCGCGACGAGTTGGAGAGCGGGTTCGCGGCGGACCGGGTGCGGGAGTACCTGGAAGGCAAGGCGACCGCGTTCGTCGGGCACTCCGGCGTCGGCAAGACCACGCTCGTCAACGCGCTCGTCCCGGAGGACAGGCACCGGAGTACGGGTCTGGTCAACGCGGTCACGGGGCGCGGCAGGCACACCACCACGTCGGCGCTCGCGCTGCCGCTGGCGAAGGCGGACGGCTGGGTCATCGACACCCCGGGCATCCGGTCCTTCGGGCTGCACCACGTCGATCCGTCCCGCGTCATCCTGGCGTTCCCGGACCTGGTGCCGGGGACGGAGGGCTGCCCGCGCGCGTGCAGCCACGACGAACCGGACTGCGCGCTGGACGCGTGGGTCGCGGAGGGACACGCGAGCCCGGCCCGGCTCTACTCGCTGCGGCGACTCCTCGCCACACGCGAGCGACGCGAAGGCGACTGACACAACGCGTTTGCGGGCAACCGGCGTTGGTAAGTGCATAATCGCACCGAGCGATACCGAGCAGTCACCGACGCGGGAGGCCCCAGAAGATGGCGTGGCTGCTGGTAGTGGTCGCCGGGATCCTGGAAACGGGTTTCGCGGTCTGTCTCAAGCTCTCGCACGGCTTCACGCGGCTGTGGCCGACCATCGCCTTCGCGTGTTTCGCCCTCGGCAGTTTCGGTCTGCTGACGCTCTCGCTGAAGAAACTCGACGTCGGTCCGGCGTACGCGGTGTGGACGGGCATCGGCGCGGCGGGCACCGCCATCTACGGAATGATCTTCCTCGGGGACATCGTCTCGGTCCTCAAGCTGGTCTCCATCTCGCTGGTGATCATCGGCGTCATCGGCCTCCAGCTCTCGGGCTCGGCGCACTGACTCCGTACGCGCCGGATGCGCCGGGCGCCGCCGTGACCGCTGTGCGGACCAGCTGACCCACCGGTTGTGCGCCGGGCGCGACCAGGTGGGACAGCGCGAGGCGTACGGCGAGTTCGCACCGGTGCAGATTGTGATCCGTACGCCCCCCGTCCAGCGTGCTCGCCGACCGGTCCCGTACCAGCGCCAGCAGTTCGGCCGGTACGGGCGGACCCGCGTCGGCCGCGCGCCGCGCGGGGACGGACGCGGGCGCCCCGGGGTCGCGCAACGGGCCCGG
>NZ_WWJY01000282.1 GCF_009865405.1 Streptomyces sp. SID3212
GGCCCCCGGGGCCCGACGCCCCCGCGCCGGACCGCACTTCGGGCCCGTGCGCCCCGCCGAGCGCCCCGGTCATCGGCTCGCCCACGACTCCGGACACGGTCCCGCCCGTCCCGGCCGGCTCGGTCGGGCCCGCCCCCTCCGTACCCTGCGTCCGCTGCTTCCGCTCCGTCCGCAGGATCCGTTCGGTCTCGTCCGCACCACTCCGCGCCCCGCCCCGAACCGGCTTCCCGGCCCGGAGGCGCGGCGGAGTCACCGGATCGGCCGGCGCGGGACGCAGTGAGCCCACCGGGGTGACCTGCCCCTCGGCGGCGAAGCCCCAGTCCAGCAGCGACCTGGCCTCCTCGTACACCGCCTGGTAGGCGCCCGACTGCGGGTTCATCACCGTCACCAGCAGCGTCCGGTCCCCGCGCCGGGCGGCGGCGACGAGCGTGTTGCCGGCCCGCGAGGTGTAGCCGTTCTTGACGCCGATCAGCCCCGGATAGCGCTCCACGCCGCCGGCCCCGCTGAGCAGCCGGTTGGTGTTCTGGATGCCGTACGTGCCCTTGTCGCCGGGGAACTGCGCCTCGGCGGTCGAGCTGTACCGTACGAACTCCGGTGAGGCCAGGCCCGTACGGCCGAACACGGCCAGGTCGTACGCCGAGGACACCTGGCCCGGCTCGTCGTAGCCGTCCGGGGACACGACATGGGTGTCGAGCGCGCCCAGCATCCGTGCCTTCTCGCGCATCTGGGTCACCGTCGAGTCCCAGCCGCCGTTCATCGCGGCGAGGACCCGCACCGCGTCGTTGCCGGAGCTGAGGAAAACACCGCGCCACAGGTCGGCCACTCGGTAGGACTGGCCGGGGATCACGCCCACCAGGCTGCTCCCCTCGCCGATCCCCGCCAGGTCGTCCTCGGTGACGGTGTGCCGGGCGTGCTCGGACAGGTGCGGCAGGGCGGTGACGGCGAAGAGGGTCTTGAGGGTGCTCGCGGGCGGCAGCCGGCGGTGGGCGTCGTGGGCGGCGAGGACATCACCCGTCCCGGCGTCGGCGACGAGCCAGGACAGGGCGGAGACATCGCTCGGGAGCGACGGCGCGCCGGGGGCGGGGCGTACCCGCGTGCCCGGTTCGTACAGCAGCGTGCGATCGGCGGCGCGGGAGGAACCGGCGGCCGGCGGGACGGGTTCGGTCCTGGTGGGGGCGGCGGCCGGTGAGGGCGCGGGCAGGAGGACCAGCAGGCCGGTGGCGAGGGCCACCGTCCCGGAGAGCGCGGAGCGCGTCACGGATCTGATGATCATTCAGCCACGGTAGGAACGGTGGGCGCTCCCCGCACCGCCACCTGCGCCGTCCGGACGTACGGGCGTCCGTCGCCCGTACATCCGTGCACCCTGAGTGAGGGAGGTGACCGCGCGCCCGATCGGGTGACGACCGGGGTCAGTGGTGAGCCGGCGGTCAGTGGTCGGCGGGATCGGGCGTCGAGGCGGTGGCCGGTGCCGGGGAGGCCACCGGCGCCGAGAGCGTCGGATCCGGGACCAGGGACGGGTCGGCCTCCGCCATCCGCTCGGGCCCGATGACGTCCAGCAGCTTGAGCCGGTCGGCCTCGGGCGTGCCGGGCGCGGCCGAGCAGGTGACGATCCGCAGGTCGTTGCCCGGCGCGACGAACGTGTCGTAGTCCACGTCCACCGGTCCGACATCCGGGTGATGGACGGTCTTGGTGTCGCTGTCGTGGAACCCGGCGATCCGGGAGTTCCACAGCTGCCCGAACCGGCTGCTGACGCGGCGCAGGTCGCCGATGAGGAACCGCAGCTTCTCGTCGGTGGGGTAGCGGACGGTCGCGGCCCGCAGGTCGGCGACGACGGCGGCCTCGAAGCGCGCCTCCTGCTCCAGCGTGTGGCTGATGCGGCTGGGCAGTCCGGCGAAGTGCTGCCAGACAGCGTTGCGGCCTCGGCCCTGCTGCGCCGCCGGGTCCCCGAGGAGGGCGGCCCACAGCGGGTTCCAGGTGATCAGGTTCCAGGCGGCGTCGTACACCCCGCACGGCGTGCCGGTCAGCTGGTCGAGCAGGCGCCGCACACTCGGCGGTACGTGGTCCGAGACGTGCCCGGTGGCGGGCGGGGACTGTCCGGCGAGGAGGAACAGGTGCCGGCGCTCACCGTCTGACAGCCGCAGGGCGCGGGCCAGGGTGGTGAGGACCTGGACGGACGGTGAGGTCGCCCGGCCCTGTTCCAGCCGGACGATGTACTCCACGGACAGTCCGGTCAGCTCGGCCAGCTCCTCCCGGCGCAGGCCGGGCGGTCGGCGGGACTCGTCGGCGGGCAGCCCGGCCTCGGCCCGGGTGATCCGGTCACGCCAGCGGTGCAGGGCCGTGCCCAGCTCTCCGTGTCGGCTCATGCGTCCAGTATCAGGGGGTATGGGCAACCCTGCCCGGCGCCGGGGGGTCGGCCGCGCCGGGGCGCGTACGGACGCGGAGTGATAATCGTTCACCCGTTCGATACTCGTATCGTTGTGGTCACTCTTCGTACTTCTGTGGATGCTCAGCGTGCAAAGGCGCGAGTCTATGCCTGCCGGACCGGGTCGTGCAGGAGGTTGAACGATTATGCCGATGCGGCGATTCGGCCGGGCTAGGCTCTCGCGGAGCGTGCCGAGTTGAGATGAAATCAGGCATTTGTTCGCACCTGTCTGAATCATTCGAATGATCCGACTGTTGATCCGACTGAATCGACCGCCAGAGGGCTTACATGGTTCGTGTTGAAGCACCCCCGACTGATCAAGCGCCCCCCGTCGTCCGCACCCTGGCGCTCCCCGCCGCCCTGATGGTCGCGGCGACGGCGGCCACCGTGGCCGTCGTCGCCGACGCCGCCCGGATACCGATCGTGCTGTACGGCGCGGTCGCGACCGTTGTCGTCACCTGGTACGCGGCCGAAGTGGCCCGGCGCGGCCGGGCGGTCCGTGCGCTCGACGAGCGGTACGCCCACCGCGTCGCGCTGTTGGAGCGGTATCTCGCCGAGCACGACGAGGAGACCGTACGGCTCGGCAAGGAGCTGATGCCCGCCGCGATCCACCGGCTGCGCCAGGGCGAGTCACCTCTGGAGGTGATCCGCGTCGTCGTGGACGGCGACGAGAACTACCGCGAACTGCCCCCGGCGCAGCGCGCCTTGCTGCGCTCGGTGCTGGACATCGTCGACAACGAGGAGGCCATGCGCGAGTCCGCGCAGCGCTCCTTCGTGAACATCGCCCGCCGCGTGCAGGCCATCGTGCACCAACAGGCCAGCGAGCTGCGGGAGATGGAGGAGCACCACGGCCGCAACCCCGAGGTCTTCGACGACCTGCTGCGGATCGACCACGGCACCGCGCTGATCGGCCGGCTCGCCGACAGCATCGCGGTGCTCGGCAAGGCGCGCCCCGGCCGCCAATGGCCCAAGCCCGTACCGCTGTTCAGCGTGTTGCGCGGCGCGATGTCCCGGATCCTGGAGTACCAGCGGGTCGACCTGCACTCGATCGCCAAGGTCGCGATCATCGGCACCGCCGTCGAACCGCTCATCCACGCCTGCGCCGAACTCCTCGACAACGCCACCCGCTACTCGCCGCCGCAGACCCGTGTCCATGTCACGGCGGTCGAGGTGCAGACCGGCATCGCGATCGAGATCGAGGACGGCGGGGTCAGCCTCAGCGAGGAGGCCAGGACCAGGGCCGAGCGCATGCTCGCGCAGGCCCAGGCCGGCATCGACCTCAACGACCTCGGCGAGACCCCCCGCCTCGGCATGGCCGTCGTCGGCCGGCTCTGCCAGATGTACAACCTCCAGGTGTCGCTGCGGCAGTCCGCGTACGGCGGGGTCCGCGCCGTCCTCGTCGTACCGCGCGACGTCATCACCACCGGCCCCGCGCCCGGTGTCGCGCACGGCATCGGCGCCTCGGCGCTGCCCCGGGGCAGCGGTGCGGAGCTGCCCACGGTGGACGCGTTGCGGCCCGGCGACCGGGTGCGTCCCGGAGAGCACGTACGTCCGGGGGAGCAGACGCGTCCCGGGGCGCGGGTGCCCCGCCCGATCACGGGTCCGCAGCGGCCCGCCCGGGTCACCGCCGCCCTGGAGGACGACGCGCCCGTCGTCACGGAGTGGACGGAGAACGGACTGCCGCAGCGGCGCAGCCGTGGCCGCGCCCCCCTCGGCTCGCACAACCTGGGCCGCCGTACCGCGGTGGGGGCGCAGATCCCCGAGCACCGGGGCGGCCCGGTCGGCGCGCCGGGCAACGGCGGCCGGAGCAACGGCAACGGCCAAGGTCATGGCAACGGCAACGGCAACGGCAAC
>NZ_WWJY01000283.1 GCF_009865405.1 Streptomyces sp. SID3212
CCCGGCCGACCCACCCCGGCGCGGCGGCCCCCGTAGGCGGTGCTCCCGCCGGCCGGGGGCTCAACGCCGCCCGGCGCCCCGTCCCCGCGGTCCTCCTCGCCTCGATCCGTCGTGGCCAGCGCCCGTACCCCCAGCGAGAAGACGATCACGACGCCGACGGTGGCGCCGATGCTGACCACGGCGACCTCGCCCAGAGAGCTCCAGTTCAGATCCATCGGATCCTCCTCCCCGTTTCCTGGGCCGTGTCGGTCACGGCCCGTCAGACATTCGCCTTGGCGGGACCCGGGCGGACGGTCACCGCGTGGTCGTCGTTGACGTTGCGGGAGGTGACGCGGGTGCGCCGGGACATGAGGAAGATGAACGCGGCGAGGGCCGCGGCGACGACGGAGACGACCACGATCCCGAACGTGCCGCCGTTCACGACCACACTCGCGGCGAGCGCGCCGACGGCCGCGGCGGCGGGCAGGGTCACGCACCAGGCGAGGACCATGCGGCCGGCCGTTCCCCAGCGGACGTGGGCGAGCCTGCGGCCCACTCCCGCGCCGAGGATGCCTCCGGCGCAGACCTGGGTGGTGGACAGGGCGAAGCCGAGGTGGGCGGAGGTGAGGATGACAGTGGTCGCGGAGGACTCGGCCGCGAAGCCCTGCGGGGCGCGGATGTCCGTGAGCCCCTTGCCCATCGTCCTGATGATCCGCCAGCCGCCCAGATACGTACCGAGCCCGATGGAGAGCCCCGCCGAGCCGATCACCCACGCGGGCGGCCCGGCACCGGGCCCGAGCGCGCCCGCCGAGATCAGGGTGAGGGTGATGATGCCCATGGTCTTCTGGGCGTCGTTGGTGCCGTGCGCCAGCGAGACGAGCGAGGCGGAGGCGATCTGCCCGAGCCGGAATCCCCGGTCCACCGAGGACCGCCGGCCCCGGTGGGTGAGGCGGTAGGCGAGGTACGTGGCCGTCAGCGCGGCCACCCCCGCGATGAGCGGGGAGGCCACGGCGGGCAGGAGGATCTTCTCGACCACCTTCTCGAAGTGCACACCCTGCCGCCCCGCCCCGACCCACACGGCGCCGATCAGCCCGCCGAACAGCGCGTGCGAGGAGCTGGACGGCAGGCCCATCAGCCAGGTCGACAGATTCCACAGGATGGCGCCGATCAGCCCCGCGAAGATCATCCCAGGGGTGACAAGACTGTCGTTCACGATGCCCCCGGAGATCGTCTTCGCGACCTCCGTGGACAGGAACGCGCCCACCACGTTGAGGACCCCGCTGATGAGGACCGCGACCTTGGGACGCAGGGCTCCGGTGGCGATGGAGGTCGCCATCGCGTTCGCGGTGTCGTGAAATCCGTTGGTGAAGTCGAACGCGAGCGCGGTCACGATCACTATTGCCACGAGGAACGTGATGTGGTCCATTCGCCCCATACAAGCGCAGCGGCCCCCGCAAGAAGGAGATCCGACGGACCGACACCGGATGCTTCCTTCCAAAGGGTCAGCGGACCGGCCCGGGCCGGCCGCGATCGCCCTGCGGGTGGCGGACGCGCACGGTCCCTGACTCGCGCAGTTCCCGGATCAGTGCGCGGACCGCGTGGGTGCGGGACTGTTCGGGGGTGGTCACGTAGCCCACCGTGCGGGTCGGGCGGTCCGGGCCGAGATCGGTGATCTCGACGGTGGGCGGTGCTCCGGTCAGGGAGAGCGTGGGCATGATCGCCATACCCAGACCGCTGCTCACCATCGAGAGCACCGCTCCGTCGTCCTCCGCCTCCACCGTCGCGCGCGGGATCCAGTCCTGGGCGGCCCACCAGGCCTTCGTGTACGACGTGCAGTTCTCGGCCCAGTCCACCAGCGGGAGTGTTCGCGGATCCGGGTGGCCCGCCGGGTGCACCAGGGCGTACGGCTCCTCGATCAGGACCGACCGGACCAGCCCCGCCGGCATCGGTACGCGCGTGCCGATCGTGGCGATGCCCAGGTCCGCCCGCCCGGCCGCCACCTCGCCCGCCGCCCCCGGGCCCACCTCCCGTACGATCCGCACCTCCGGGTCGATCCCCGGATGACGGACCCTCAGCCGCTCCAGCGCGGCCGGCAGCAGGTGCAGCGCCGCGCCGCGGAAGGCCGTGATCCGCACGGGTCCCGTCAGTGTCTCCGCCGCCCCCGCGCCCCGCGCCTCCGCCCGGGCCTCCACCACCATGACGTCCAGCAGCCGCAAGATCCGCCGGGCATGGGCCACCGCGCTCGCCCCGGCCGCCGTGGGGCGTGCTCCCCGCCCGCTCCGTTCGAAGAGCACCGCTCCGACTTTGGTCTCACTGCTCCGCACCGAGTGCGACACGGCGGACTGCGTCAGCCCCAGCGCCCCGGCCGCCGCGGAGAACCCACCCTCCTCCGCCACCGCCACCAGGACGCGGAGTTCGTGCGGGGCCAGGTCGGCTGCCACGGGGCGCTCACCTCGTCCTATGAGGAACATGCATGGGCCGGGCGGCCCCATGAGCCCAACCCCCTGCCCGGCGCGCGCATTCCTCCCTACGGTCACCACCATGACCGCCAAGACGCCTCCCACCGCCTCCACCCCCACCCCCGCCACCGCGATCTCCGTGCACCAGACCGCCCGCCCCCACGGCTTCCC
>NZ_WWJY01000284.1 GCF_009865405.1 Streptomyces sp. SID3212
CCGGCCGCCGGAGCGGTGCTCCCGGCCGCCGAAGCGGTGATCCCGCCCGCCGCTCCACTCCCCCGCTCCGGTACGACCCCGATCCCCGCCGCCTCCAGGAACGCGACGAAGCGGTCGGTGACGTCCCGGGGATAGCGCGCCGCGACAGCGACCCGGCCGACCCCCAGAGCCCGTACCGCGTGGGCGAAGGCGAACGACGTGCTCGACGCCGGCAGCCCCGCCGCGACGGCCAGCGCCCGCGTGTGCTCGTGCGCCCCGTCCCACCCGTACATGAAACTGCCACTGGCGGACGCCCACACGACGCACTCCGCGCCCGCGAGCCTCAGTTCGGCCACTCCCTCGGCCAGCCGGTCGGGCTCGCCCATGTCCGCGTGGACCAGGGGCAGTCTGACGTCGGTGCCCAGCAGCATCTCGATGCGCGGAAAGTCGTCCTCGGCGGCATGTCCGGGACAGAGAAGTCCAACGGTCGTCATGTCCAGCCTTCCTGTGTCGTCACGGGATCGATGACGAATACCCCCTCCTCCCAGGCGTACTCCCCCTGCCGCTCCGCACGCCACCCCCACCCCCGGTGCGCTGTTGACGACCTTCGGGCGAGGTGCGAGCGTGGTCGATCCGCACCTCCCGGACGCCGCTCCCGGACGCCGGCGGAAGGGCTCCGACGGCAGAAGGGCTCCCCCTCATGGCCGCACCGACCCTGCTCGTCCTGGACGCGGCGGGCCAGGACCCCGCCCCGCGTCTCGGCAGGCTGACCGGGCGGGCGACGGTTCTGCACACCGACGGGGCCGGGCTCGCGGCCCGGCTGCCCGCCGCCGACGTGCTGCTGGTCTGGGACCTCACCTCGGACGCGGTACGGGGAGCGTGGCCGGGTACGGGCCCGCGGCCCCGCTGGGTGCACACCGCGAGCGCCGGGGTCGACCGGCTGCTCTGCCCCGAACTGGTCGCCTCCGAGACCGTCGTCACCAACGCGCGCGGCATCTTCGAGGAACCCGTCGCGGAGTACGTGGCAGGCCTGGTCCTCGCCATGGCCAAGGACCTGCCGGGGACGCTGGAGCTGCAACGCGGACGGCGGTGGCACCACCGCGAGGGGCTGCGCGTCGCGGGCAGCAGAGCCACCGTGATCGGCTCGGGCCCCCTCGGCCGGGCCGTCGCGACCACCCTGCGCGCGCTGGGCGTGACGGTCGCCGTCACCGGCAGCCGGGCGCGGCCCGGCGTCCACGGACCCGAGCACCTGCAACGGCTGCTCACCCGCGCCGACTGGGTGATCTGCGCCGCCCCGCTGACGGAGGCGACCCGGGGCATGTTCGACGCCCAGCGCTTCGGTCTGATGCAGCCGTCCGCGCGTTTCATCAACGTCGGGCGCGGGGAGCTGGTCGTCGAGAGCGACCTCGTCGCCGCCGTGTCCAAGCGCTGGATCGCGGGCGCGGCGCTGGACGTCTTCGACCGGGAGCCGCTGGATCCGGCGAGCCCGCTGTGGGACGTACCGGGTCTGATCGTGTCCCCGCACATGAGCGGGGACACCGTCGGCAGGCTCGACCGGCTGGGTGAGCAATTCATCGATCTGTACGAACTCTGGGCCGCCGGAAAGCCCCTCCGTAACGTGGTCGACAAGAAACGTGGGTACGTCCCCCCGCATGACTGACCCCGCGTCGCCCACGTTCCTGACCGACCTGACGGCACACCAGCTCCTGGCCGGGTACGCGAAGGGGGACTTCTCGCCCGTCGACGTCACCCTGGCCGTCCTGGAGCGGATCGAGACCGTACAACCGCTGGTCAACGCGTTCGTACGGCTGAACGCGGACGACGCGCTCGCGCAGGCGCGGGCGTCGGCCGGCCGGTGGCGCGAGAAGCGGCCCCAGGGCTTGCTGGACGGGGTGCCGGTCTCGGTGAAGGACACGTTCCGGCAGCGCGGCCTGCCCACGCTGCGCGGTTCGCGGACGGTACGGGCGGAGGGCGAGGGACCGGCGGGCGGCTGGGACCAGGACGCGCCGGCGGTCGCGCGGCTGCGGGAGCACGGCGCGGTGCTGGTCGGGAAGACGACCACCCCCGAGTTCGGGTGGAAGGGGGTGACGGACTCGGCGCTGTCCGGGGTGACGCGCAATCCGTACGACCTGGCCCGCACGTCCGGCGGGTCGAGCGGCGGCAGCGCGGCAGCGGTCGCTCTCGGCGCGGCGCCGCTGTCCATCGGTACGGACGGCGGGGGTTCGGTCCGTATCCCGGCGGCCTTCTGCGGGATCTTCGGGTTCAAGCCGACGTACGGGCGGGTGGCGCAGTACCCGGCGAGCCCGTTCGGCACGCTCGCGCACGCGGGGCCGCTGGCCCGGGACGCGGCGGACGCGGCGCTGCTGCTGGACGTGATCAGCGGTCCTGATCCGCGCGACTGGTCCGGGCTCGCGCCGACCGCGGGGGTGTCCGGCTCGCTCGCGAAGGACGGGCGGGACGGGCGGGACAGGCGGGACGGGC
>NZ_WWJY01000285.1 GCF_009865405.1 Streptomyces sp. SID3212
GGGGTCCGCGCGGGCGGCCTGGACGAACGGCGCGCGGACGCCGACGCGTGGGCCGCCGCCCTCGACCGCTCCGCGCGTCCGCCGCGTGTTCTCGTCCAGCTGGACGTCGACTCCGCGTCGGCGGGTGGTGGCGGAGTCGGTGTGGCCGGTGGGGGCGGTGAGATTGAGGGGGTGGCCGCCCGTAACGGCGCGGCCTGCCCGGATCTCTACACCTGCGCGATATGGGTCGACACGGGCACCGGCGAACTGGTCAGGTCCGCCGGCGAGCACAGTGCCCCGCTGACCCCGAGCCAGGTGGTGAGCCGCATCGAGCGGGCGATCCACGAACTGCACCCGCTGGTGGGAGGTGAGCCGATGGTGGAGGTCCTGCTGCAACCCGACGCCCTGCACCTGCCCGTCGAGACCTGGGACGGCGCGGACCCGTTCGACCCGGTGCCGAACGTGCTCGGCGTCGAACGGGCGACCGTGGTCCGCTCGGCGCCCCTGGCGTCGCCCGACGGCGAGAGGCGGCGCCGGGCCCAGCTGCGGCACCGGTGGGCCGGGCGCGCGGGCGGCAAGGTGGTCTACCTGGACGACCGGCACGCGGAGGGCCGTGCGGCGTACGGGGCGCTGAAAGCGGACAGCGAGGCGTCACGGGTGGTGGTCCGGGCGGGGACGAAGGCCCGGGCGAACCTCGTCCAGCTCGCCCTCCACCTTGGCTACCCGGTGGTCCTGTGGGACCGGCGGGCGACGGAGGCCGTACCGCCTCCGCACTTCGACCCGCTGGCTCCCGGGGATTCGGCGGAGCGGCTGCCGGGGCGCGTCAGGGACTACCGGGCGAGGGTGTGCGACGACCCGGAGGCCCATCCCGTACGTCCGGCCCTGCTGTTCGAGGACGAGGACCGCCCCCTCCCGCCCGTGCTGTCGCTCACCGAACTGTCCGAATCCCGAGAAGTGAGTTCCTGATGTCGTACGAGCCCGAGGTGTCAGAGGCCTCCGACGTGTCCGTCCCGCCGCTCGCCGGACCTGCCGGTGTCGCAGGACCGGCCGATGTCGGCGAGGACGCCTCCTGGCAACTCTTCCGTGGGGACGGGACCCGCCGTACGACCCCCCTCCCGGCGGCCCCGCCCTGGCGGCGCTTCTCCGACCCGGAGCCCACCGGGGAGGACGACGACGGCCCCCGGTACGTGATCGGCGCGGCCGAGACCGATGTCATCAACGCCGCGCTGCACCTGAGGCGGCCCCTGCTGGTCACCGGGCATCCCGGCACGGGGAAGTCGTCGCTGGCCGCCGCCATCGCCCATGAACTGGACCTGGGACCGGTGCTGCACTGGCCCGTCAACAGCCGCTCCACGCTCCAGGACGCGTTGTACCGGTACGACGCCATCGGCCGGCTCCAGGAGACCAACCTCCACAGGGACTCCCCGGGGGACACCCCCGACATCGGGACGTTCGTCCGCCTCGGCCCCATGGGCACCGCGCTCGTCCCGGCGGAACGCCCGAGGCTCCTCCTGGTCGACGAACTCGACAAGGGGGACATCGACCTGCCGAACGACCTGCTTACCGTGTTCGAGGACGGCACGTTCGAGATCCCCGAACTGTCCCGGCTGCCCGAGGACCGGAGCCAGGTGAACGTGCTGACCGCGGATCCGCACCGGCGGTCCCTGGTGACGCGCGGCATGGTCCGCTGCACGGAGTTTCCCGTCGTTGTCATCACCAGCAACGGTGAGCGGGACTTCCCCCCGGCGTTCCGCCGCCGCTGCCTGCCCCTGCACCTCGGGGACCCGGACGAGACACGGCTGCGCGCGATCATCGCCAGCCATCTCGGAGCCCGCGCCCTGGACGGGGCGGAGGATCTGGTCACCGCGTTCCTGAACCAGCGGGCCGTGGGCGAACTGGCCACCGACCAGCTCCTCAACGCGGTGTTCCTGCGGAGCGGGGGAGCCCGGCTGGACGCCGACGGACTGCTGAAGACCCTGCTCCACCGGCTCAACTCGGGCGGCTGATCCATGTTCCGGAAGGCGCGAGCGATCCTGGCGGAGGCGGGGATCCCCTGGGAGCGGGAGGACGAGGAGTTCTTCCTCGACGCCCTCTGGCTGGCCGGCGTGGTCCCACGCGGGATCGCGGCGCCGCTCCTCGCGACCGCGTCCCGGGACCTCACGCAGCCGGCTGCCCCCGCCGCCGAAGGACCGGGAGTCGTCCCGCCACCGGCGGACGAGGAGGCCGACCCCGAGGATCTGCTTGCCGACGCGGTTGGGGCACCGCCCGCCGCCGTACCCGAACCACCCCGAGCCCCCGGGGCGGTGGGCGCCCCTTCCGGCGCGGGGGCGCCGGGCCAGGCGCTGTGGATGCCCGGCGCGAAGGCTCTGGACCAGGAACTCGCCCTCGGCAGGGCCCTGAGGCCGCTCAAGCGCCGCAGACCGGGCCGCCGGGCCACCGAACTTGACGAGGCGGCCACGGCGGCGGCCCAGGCGGACACGGACACCCCGCAGTTGGTGCTGCGGGCCCGGCCGGAACGGTGGCTGCGACTGGCCCTGGTCATCGACGGCGGCCTGTCCATGGCCCTGTGGGAACGCCACTGCGCCGAACTGCGAGCCGTCCTCGAACGCAGCGGCGCGTTCCGCCAGGTGGACGTCCATCAGATCCGTTACGGCCCCGGCGACCCGGACGTACGGCTGGGCCGGCCATGGTCGTCGTCCGCCGCGACGCGCCCCGGGGCTTCGGTGGCGGACCCCTCGGCCCGGACGATGATCCTGGTGGTCACGGACGGGGCGGGTTCCGCGTGGCGGGACGGGCGGATGGCGGCGGTCCTCGCGCGGTGGGCCAAGGCAGGGCCGG
>NZ_WWJY01000286.1 GCF_009865405.1 Streptomyces sp. SID3212
AGCGGCAGCGGCCCGGCTCGCCGCCGCCGGGGCGCGGTTGACGACCGTCGACCTGACGGCCTTCACCGAGGCCGCCGCGATGCTCTACGAGGGAGCCTTCGTCGCCGAGCGGTACACCGCCGTCGGCGCGTTCGTCGGCAAGGGCTCCCCCGACCTCGACCCGACCGTCGCCGCGATCGTCCGCCGGGCCCGTGACATCCCCGCACACCGGTTGTACGCGGACCAGGCCGCCCTCGCCGCACTGCGGGCGACCGCGCTGACCGCCCTCGGCGACGCGGACGCGCTCCTGCTGCCCACCACCCCCGGCCATCCCACCCTCGCCGAGGTGGCGGCCGACCCGCTGGGCGCCAACGCCCGCCTCGGCCGGTTCACCAACTCCACCAACCTCTTCGACCTGGCGGCGGTGGCGGTCCCGGGCGACGAGGTGGCCGGCCGCCCGTTCGGCGTGATGCTCGTGGGCCCGGCGGGCACGGACGAGAACCTGGCCACCGTCGCGGCCCTGCTCACCCCGCCCACCCAGGTCGCGGTGGTGGGCGCCCACCTGACGGGCCAACCACTGAACCCCCAACTCCTCGCCTTGGGCGCCCGCTTGATCCGTACCACCACCACGGCCCCGGTCTACCGCCTGCACGCCCTGCGCACCGACCCGCCCAAACCGGGCCTGGTCCACACCGGGCACACCGGCCGCACCGGCACCCGGGAAGGCCACGCCATCGAGGTCGAGATCTGGCAGCTGCCGCCCGAGGGCCTCGGCGCCCTGACGGCCGCGCTCCCCCGCCCGATGACCCTGGGCCGCGTCGAACTGTCCGACACCACCACCGTCCCCGGCTTCCTCTGCGAACCCTCCGCGCTGGAGGACAGCGACGACATCAGCCGGTACGGCGGCTGGCGCGCCTACCTCACCCGCTGACACGCAAAAAGCCGTCCCCCGGGCCGAGAAGGACCCGGCCCGGGGGACGGCTGGGGCCGTTGACGCCCCTCACCCCACCGAGCTGTACGCCACCACCCCGCGCAGCACCGCGTCCACCGCCTTGCGCGCGTTCTTCGCGACCGTGCTGTTCTCCCGGGGCGCCGCCGCCGCGACCTGCCCCAGCACGTCGATGACCTGCTTGCACCAGCGGACGAAGTCACCCGCCGGCATCTCCGCGTCCCGCAGCACCTCGTCCAGGCCCTTGCCGGAGGCCCACCGGTGCACGGCCCAGGCGAAACCGAGGTCGGGCTCGCGCTGTCCGACCCCCTCCGCCTGGTTGATCTTGAAGTCCTCCTCCAGGGCGTCGAGACGGCCCCAGATGCGGACCATCTCGCCCAGCGCCACCTTCGCGTTGCCCGCAGGGACCTTGGGCGGCCCCGCGTCGTCCGCCTGCCGGGACTCGTACACCAGCGCCGAGACACACGCCGCCAGCTCGGCCGGGCCCAACCCCTCCCAGACGCCTTCGCGCAGGCATTCGCTCGCGAGGAGGTCCAGCTCGCCGTAGAGCCGGGCCAGCCGCTTGCCGTGCTGGGTGACGTCGTCGCCGCGCAGATAGTCCAGCTCGGTGAGGAGCGCCACAATCCGGTCGAACGTACGGGCGATGGTGTTCGTACGCCCCTCGATCCGGTTCTCCAGCTGGCGCGTGTCCCGCTGGAGCCGGTGGTACCGCTCGGCCCAGCGCGCGTGGTCCTCCCGCTCGTCGCAGCCGTGGCACGGGTGGGCGCGCAGCTCCGTGCGGAGCCGGGCGATCTCCCGGTCGTCCGCGGCGGCGGCCCGCTCCCTGCGGTGCCGCTCGGGCACGATGTGACCGGCCTTCGAGCGCAGCGCGGACGCGAGGTCGCGCCGGGACTGCGGGGCGCGCGCGTTGAACGACTTCGGGATCCGCATCCGCTCCAGCACCTCCACGGGCACCGGGAAGTCCATCGACGCCAGCCGCTTGACCTGCCGCTCGGCGGTGAGGACCAGCGGACGGGGACCGTCCTGGTACTCCATCCCCCGATGGCCGTTGGCCCGCCCCGCCGGCACGCCGGGGTCGAGGACCAGCGCGAGGCCGGCGAACTTCCCCGTCGGTACGTGGATGACGTCGCCGGGCTTGAGCCGCTCCAGCGACGACGCGGCGGCGGCCCTGCGCTGGGCCGCGCCCTGCTTGGCCAGGTCCGTCTCGCGGTCCTTGAGGTCGCGGCGCAGCCGCGCGTACTCCTCGAAGTCCCCGAGGTGGCAGGTCATGCCCGCCTTGTAGCCGTCCAGGCCCTCCTCGTTCTTCTGCACCTGCCGGGAGATCCCGACGACCGACCTGTCGGCCTGGAACTGCGCGAAGGACGTCTCCAGCAGCTCGCGCGAGCGGTGCCGCCCGAACTGCTGGGTGAGGTTGACCGCCATGTTGTACGAGGGGCGGAAGCTGGAGCGCAGGGGGTACGTCCTGGTCCCGGCCAGGCCGGCCAGCGCTCCCGGGTCCATGCCGCGCTGCCAGAGCACCACGGCGTGCCCCTCGACGTCGATGCCCCGGCGCCCGGCGCGGCCGGTCAGCTGGGTGTACTCGCCGGGGGTGATGTCCGCGTGCTGCTCGCCGTTCCACTTGACGAGCTTCTCCAGGACCACGGACCGCGCGGGCATGTTGATGCCCAGGGCGAGGGTCTCGGTGGCGAAGACCGCCTTGACCAGGCCCTTGACGAACAGCTCCTCCACGACCTCCTTGAAGGTCGGCAGCATGCCCGCGTGGTGCGCGGCGATGCCCCGCTCCAGGCCCTCCAGCCATTCGTAGTACCCGAGGACGTGCAGGTCCTCGCCGGGGATGGAGGCCGTGCGCTCCTCGACGATCTCGCGGACCTGCTGCCGCTGCTCGTCGTTGTTGAGCCGCAGCCCGGCGAACATGCACTGCTGTACGGCGGCCTCGCAGGCGGCGCGGCTGAAGATGAACGTGATCGCGGGCAGCAGGCCCTCGGCCGCCAGCCGCTCGATGACCTCGGGCCGCGAGGGCGTCCAGATCCGGCTGCGCTGTCTGCGCTCGCGCTCCCGGTCCGCCTCGCGGACCATCTTGCCGCGGCGGCGGTCGCGCGGGTTGTACGTGCGCTGGTTCTCCATCCGGGCCAGCCGGACCAGGTCGGGGTTGGTCTCCCGCTTGCCCACGCCCCGGCCGCCGTGGTCGCTCCCCTCCTCGAACAGGTCGTACATCCGCCGGCCCGCCATCACGTGCTGCCACAGCGGCACGGGGCGGTGCTCGGAGACGATCACCTGGGTGTCCCCGCGGACGGTGTCCAGCCAGTCGCCGAACTCCTCCGCGTTCGACACCGTCGCCGACAGCGAGACCAGCGTGACCGACTCGGGGAGGTGGATGATCACCTCTTCCCAGACGGCGCCCCGGAAGCGGTCGGAGAGGTAGTGCACCTCGTCCATCACCACGTAACCGAGGCCGAGGAGCGCCTGCGAGCCCGCGTACAGCATGTTCCGCAGGACTTCCGTGGTCATGACGACCACCGGCGCGTCCGAATTGACGCTGTTGTCCCCGGTCAGCAGGCCCACCTTGTCGGCGCCGTAGCGCTTGCACAGGTCGGCGTACTTCTGGTTGGACAGCGCCTTGATCGGCGTCGTGTAGAAACACTTCCGGCCCTCGGCCAGGGCCAGGTGCACGGCGAACTCGCCGACGATGGTCTTGCCCGACCCGGTGGGCGCCGCGACGAGCACGCCCTTTCCGGCTTCCAGTGCCTCGCAGGCCTCGATCTGGAACGGGTCCAGCCCGAAGTCGTACATCTCACGGAAGGGGGCGAGCGCCGTGGCCTGCTCGGCGGCGCGGATCCGGGAAGCGGCGTACCGCTCGGCTGGGGAGAGGTCCTCTGTCATCTTGCTGTCGAGCCTACCCGTCACCTCTGACAGTCAGCCCGATCTTTATCCGTCCTTGGAAAGCGCCTCCGGCGAGCTCTCCGCGCGCAGGACCCGTACCGCGCCCGGGACACAGACGGCGGTGAGCGGCAGCGGGCCGAGCGGTTCGCCGTCCGCGTAGCCCGTGAGCCCGGGCGCGGCCAGCGTCACCCGGGCGGCGCGGTGGACGGTGACGGCGGGGTGGCTCAGGTGGGTGCCCCGGTAGACCCGCGGGAAGACGGTGAGCAGGGTCGTACGGGAACAGCTTCCGACGACCGTCACGTCGAAGAGACCGTCGTCGGTGCGCGCGCCGGCGCAGATGCGCATGCCGCCGCCGTACGAGGAGCCGTTTCCGACGGCGACGAGGGTGGCCTCGATCTCCCGCTCGGCGCCGCCGTCCAGGGTGAGGCGGTACGGCACGGGCCGGAAGGCGGCCAGCTCGGCGAGCATCGCGAGGTCGTACTTGGCGCGCCCGCGCGGCCACCGCATCCGGTTGCCCCGGTCGCTGACCCGGGAGTCGAAGCCGGTGGCCAGGACCGTGCCGAACCAGGTCCCGCCGGGCAGTCCCTCTTCACCGGCGGACCCGCCCGCCCTCCCCAGGTCCACGAGGGACCCCCCGTCCCGCTTGAACGCGCCGGCGGCGAGACGGCCCGCGGCGGCCGGGTCGCGGAAGGGCAGTCCGAGGGTCCTGGCGAAGTCGTTGCCGGTGCCGACGGCGATCACGCCGAGCGGGGTGGCCGTACCGGCGACGGCTTGGAGGGCGAGGGAGACCATCCCGTCGCCGCCTACGGCGACGAGCGCGCCGGTCCCGCCGGCGACGGCGTCCCGCGCGCGCCGCAGCGCGTCGGCGGCGTCCGTGCCGGTGACGGTGGTGACGGAGAGGCCGGCGTCCCGGAACGCCGAAGCGGCCGGCCGCGCGGCGTGCGCGCCCCGGCCGCGTCCCGCGGTGGGATTGACGAGGAGGGTGACCTCCCCGGTCACGGCCGCCCCCACGGCCAGGACCGCCGGTGGCGCCCGTGGAGTCCGTGACGCCCATGGAGAGCGACGGCCGGTCTCACGTCACGTCGTCGTATCCGTTGACCCGGTGGTTCCGGCCGCCGTCGGACTGCTCGGGCAGCATCGGCACGGATCCGACGGG
Source organism: Streptomyces sp. SID3212 (assembly GCF_009865405.1). Classification (GTDB taxonomy): domain Bacteria; phylum Actinomycetota; class Actinomycetes; order Streptomycetales; family Streptomycetaceae; genus Streptomyces. The sequence goes on from NZ_WWJY01000286.1 coordinate 4,965, forward strand.
CTCGATCCCGCCGACCGGCTCGGGGGTCAGATCGAGGTCGGACGCCTCGTCGTCGTCCAGACCGGCGTCCGGGTTGTTGCGCCGCCTGCGCCGGTCGTTGAGCAGGCAGATGCCCAGCGCGATGAAGTACAGCAGCACGATGGGCGCCGCCAGCGACAGCATCGTGAGCGGATCGCCGGTCGGGGTCGCGAACGCGGCGAAGAGCGTGATCCCCACGATCATGATCCGCCACCAGGAGGCGAGCCGCTTCGCGGTGAGCACCCCGGTGAAGTTGAGCAGGACCAGCAGCAGGGGCAGCTCGAAGGCGAGCCCGAAGACGATCACCATCCGCACGACGAGGTCGAGGTACTCGTCGACGGGCAGCAGGTTGCGCGCGTCGTCCGGAGTGAACTCCAGCAGGATCTGCGCGGTCTGGGGAAGGATCTTGTACGCGAGGACGGCACCGGCCAGGAAGAGGGGCACCCCGGCTCCGACGAAGGAGAGGGCGTACCGCTTCTCGTGGCGGTGCAGACCGGGCGCGAGGAAGGCCCAGAGCTGGTAGAGCCAGACCGGGGTGGAGAGCACCACACCCGCGACGAGCGAGACCTTCAGCGCGATGGAGAAGGGCGCGATCAGGCCGTTCACGGTCATGTCCGCGCACGGCCTGCCGTTCACCTGCCTGCGCGCGCCGTCGACACAGCCGACCGAGTCGAGGATCGGCTTCAGCATGAAGTCGATCAGGTCCTTGTAGTAGAACGCGGCGACGACGGTGATGACCATGATCGCCAACACCGCCTTCAGCAGGCGGTTTCGCAGCTCACGCAGGTGCTCCTTGAGGGGCATGCGCCCCTCGGCGTCCTTCTCCTGCTTGCGGGCAGACTTGAGCAACCCACGTTCCTCGTCTCGTAACAGCAGCCGTCGGTGGGGAGGTTCAGCCCTGGGTGGTGCGGTTCGGCTCGGTGACCGGACGGGAGCTGGTGACATCACCGGGAGCGGCTTGGATCGTCCGTGCGACGGGCTGCTGCTGGGCGGTCGGGTCGACCACCGTTTCGGCCACGGGCGGCACCGGCACGTCGTCGTCCTTCTTCATCGCCTTCGCCTCGCTCTTGAGGATGCGGGCGGACTTGCCGAGCGAACGCGCCATGTCGGGAAGCTTCTTGGCACCGAACAGCAACAGGATGACAACGATGATCAGAACGATCTCGAGCGGCTTCAGATTGCCGATCATGTGCGACTTCCTTCTCACTGAGGCGGCTGGGAGGGTGCTGCCCCTACCACCGGACCGAGGTCACGTCATGGTGCTGTCAGCGATCGTAACCCGAGTGGGTAAACGCGGGGCAATGCCTGCGCATACTCCCCGCGGGGGCCCACGCCTCGTCGGGGCCACGGTCAGAGCGTACCGTCCGGTCCTGTGAATCAGGAGGGGGCGGTCACCACCACCTGCCTCAGCGCAACGCGTCGCCGGTCGCCGCGAGGCGGGTCGCCGCGTGTTCCAGATCCTCCGCCGCGCGGTTGATCCGGTCCGTCGTGATCGCGACCTGACGGCCCAGCCGCCGCACTTCGAGGAAGACACGGATCGCCAGGACGCCGAGCACGGCGATCCCGCAGAAACCGAGGGCGATGGCGAGCATGGGCCAGAACATGCCCAGAGCCTAGCCCGTCGGGCCGGGCCCGGCGGGTACGGGTGGAGCGGGTACGGGCGGGCCGGCGGGCACCGCGGCCGCCAGCCGGAGCGTGCGCACCCCGCCGCGGGTGAGCAGTTCGACTATCCGCTCCCCCGCGGGCTTGCGCACCGCCGCGTCGCACTCGGGGCACACGAACGAGTAGAACGTGGTGCGCCGGCTCGCCCCTATCGCCAGGCGCAGCGCGCCCGCGGAGAGTTCGAAGCAGGCACGGCACTCCGGGCAGGCCGCCTTGAAAAGGACCGGGCCCACCATGGAGAGTTCGGACATCTCAGACATTGCCGACATCTTTCATTCTCTCGCCAACTCGACCAATTCCGACCTTCACCGGCCACCGGCCGTCACCGGCCCTCACCGGCCTCCGCCGCCGGCCTTCACGGGCCTACGCGTCGTCCCCGTAGGCCGCCAGCGCCTCACGCGCCGCCGAC
>NZ_WWJY01000287.1 GCF_009865405.1 Streptomyces sp. SID3212
GCCCCGACCCTCACCCCTGGCCCGGGCCAAAGTCCCGCGCCCGGCGGTCCGGCCCCCGCGTCCGGCTCCGCCGGAGCACGGTCCGTACACGACGCGCCCGTCGTCGCCCCGGCTGCAGGCCGACCCGCGGCGCCACCGTTCGTGGACGTCCTCTCGGCCGAGGAACGCGACGCGTTCAAGAGGGGCGCGTGGAACCTCCGTCCGGCCTCCCCGGACGAACCCGTCCTGCGCCTCGCGGACCCCGGTGCCCCCGCCGGCGGCCACTCGCACCTCGCCCGCTCCAGCAGCCTGGAGTTCGCCCCGAGGCCACTGCCGTACGCGGATCTGTGCGCCCTGCTCGCCCGGCTGCGCGCGAGCGACAGTGACGGCCGCGAGCGCCGCGGCTACCCCTCGGCCGGCGACACCTACGCCGTCCACGCCTACCTCGTCGTACGCGTCGGTGCCGTCGAGTCGCTCCCCGGCGGGGCCTACTACTACGACCCCGCCGAGCACGCGCTGCGCCTGCTCAACCCGGCCCCCGCCATCGACAGGACCGCGCACTTCTTCTACAACCGGCCGCTGTTCGACCAGGCGGCGTTCGAGCTGTACCTGATCAGCCAGCCCCAGGGCATCGAGCCGCTGTACGGCAAGGACGCGGAGCGCTACCTCCTGCTCGAAGCCGGCTATATGGGACAGCTCCTGATGGAGGCTCAGCAGGACACGGGGGTCGGTCTGTGCCCCATCGGGAGCGTCGCCTTCGACACGATCCGCGACCAGCTCCGGCTGGACGACGGCCAAAGATTCCTCCAGTCATTCCTCGGCGGCCCGCTCACCGACCGCCCGGCAGACCTCGCAGATCCCGCCGAGCCCGCCCCGGCCCGTGTCCCCGCCTCCGGCCGGGACGTCACCGTCACCCCCGCCGCCGTGATCGGACTCGCCGGCCGCTACCCGGACGCGGCCACGCCCGACCAGTTCTGGCGCCACCTCGCCGACGGCCGGCGTTCCATCGCCGCCCCGAGCGCGGACCGGGCCGCCGAGGTCGGTGCCGTACCCGGCGGCTACCTCGCCGACATCGACGGCTTCGACAGCGGGCTGTTCCGCCTGTCGCCCGCCGAGGCCGCCACCCTCGACCCGCAACTGCGCCAACTGCTGCACGCGGTACGGCAATGTCTGGAGGACGCCGGGCACACCACGGAGTCCCTGCGCAGGGCCGCCCCACGGGTCGGGGTCTACGTGGCCACGATGTGGAACGACCACCAGCACGTCGGCGCCGCCGACTGGGAGCGCACCGGCCGGGCCGAGGTCTCGGCCATCGCCTCGGACATCCCCAACCGTATCTCGCACATCTTCGGCTTCCGCGGCCCCAGCATCGCCGTCAACACCTCCTGCTCCTCCTCGCTCACCGCCCTGCATCTCGCCCTCGAAGCCCTGCACCGGGGCGACTGCGACGCCGCGGTGGTGGGCGCGGCGAACCTGATCGCCCATCCGTACCACACCGCCCTGCTGGAAGGCCTCGGACTCGTCGCCCCCGACGGCATCGCAGGGGCCTTCGACGACAACGCGAGCGGCTGGTCCCCCGGCGAGGGAGTGGGCGCGCTCCTGCTGCGCCGGGTCGAGGACGCGCGCCGCGACGGCGACCACGTCCACGGAGTGGTCGAGGGGACCTGGATCGACTTCGCCGGCGGCTCGGGCCGCTTCGGAGCCCCGGACGTGACGGCCTTCCGGGACGCGATGGCCCGCACCCTGGACCGGGCCGGGGTGACCGTCGACGACGTCTCGTACGTCGAATGCGCCGCCACCGGGGCCTCCTTCGCCGACGCCGCCGAGGTGGAGGCGCTCGGCGGGCTCTTCCACGCCCGCGCGGGAGACCCCGTCCTGATCGGTACGGTCAAATCCGCCATCGGGCACCTGGAAGCCGCCTCCGGGCTGGCCCAGGTCACCAAGACCCTGCTCCAGCTGCGGCACCGCAGCATCGCGCCGACACCGACCGCCGGCCGGCTCAGCCGCCTGGTCGACTGGGACGCCCTGCCCGTCCGGCTCGCGGACCGGCCCATGCCCTGGCGCTCGCCGGACGGGGCCGCGCC
>NZ_WWJY01000032.1 GCF_009865405.1 Streptomyces sp. SID3212
CTGGCAGCGCGACACGGCGGTGACCGCGCTGCGCACGGCGCTCGGGCCGGGCGCGGAGGGGCCGCACGTGGTGGTGTGCGTGGCGCCGTGGCGCGACGAGGAACCGTCGGTACGGGCGGTCCCCGGGACGGCGGCGCTCTGCACGCTCCCCCACGAAGGGCTCCCGTACGGCGGCGAGGTGGCGCTGGCCCTGCTCGTACGGCTGCGCTCGCCGGACGCCCTCACCCCGGCGCTGGCGGCGGTGGCCCGGCTACGGGAGGGCGCGGGCCAGGACACGGCGGCGGGCGCCTCGGCTC
>NZ_WWJY01000288.1 GCF_009865405.1 Streptomyces sp. SID3212
GGAACGCGACGGCGCGGCCGTGGCGGTGGCCCTCGCCGACCTGCGGCGCGCGGCGGCCGGCACGGACAACGTGCTGTACCCGATGAGGGAGGCCCTGAGGGCGCGCGCGACGGTGGGCGAGGTGTGCGGGGCGCTGCGGGAGGTGTGGGGGACGTACGTGCCGACCGACGCCTTCTGAGATTCGCCTTCCGTGGTTCGCCTTCCGACCCGGAAGGCGCGGACGCCGCGAACCCGGATGCGTGGGTACGAACAGGTCTGCGAGACTCGCGCCCATGTTGGGTGTCACGGATCTGCCGACCTATCTCGTCGGCCTTGTGCTGATCGTCCTGCTGCCAGGACCGAATTCGCTGTACGTGCTCTCCGTCGCGGCCCGGCGCGGGGTCCGCGTCGGGTACCGGGCGGCCATGGGGGTCTGGTGCGGCGACACCGTGCTCATGGTGCTGTCGGCGGCGGGGGTCGCCTCGCTGCTCCAGGGCAACCCGCTGCTCTTCGGGATCGTGAAGTACGCGGGCGCCGGGTATCTGACGTGGCTGGCGGTCGGGATGCTGCGCGCGGCCCGGTCGCTGTGGAAGAGCCGCCACGAGCAGGCCGGCGAGGGAGCCGCGGACGGGTCGAGCGCCGCGGAAACGGCTCCGGAGGCGGTGGAGCGGCCGTACCGCAGGGCCCTGCTGATCAGCCTGTTCAACCCCAAGGCGATCCTCTTCTTCATCTCCTTCTTCGTGCAGTTCGTCGACCCCGGTTACGCGCACCCGGCCCTGTCGTTCGTCCTGCTGGGCGTCCTCGCCAACCTCGCCAGCGCGCTCTACCTCTCGGCCCTGATATTCGGCGGCACGCGGCTCGCCGCCGCCTTCCGCCGCCGCAAGCGCCTCTCGGCGGGCGCGACGACCGCCGCGGGAGCCCTGTTCCTGGGCTTCGCCGTCAAGCTGTCGATGAGCGGTGTCTAGCCCGTACGCAGCACTATTCCCACTCCGGATCGTCCCGTTTCCCCCGTCGACGGCCTCAGTTCACCCAAGGGTCGTCCAGGTTTCCTAACGTGACGCCGACCCGCCATCTGTCAGCGGGACAGCAGACGCTTGGAGCAGGATGACAATGGCCCGCAACAGATGGCCGAGGGTGCGCAGCTCGGAGACCCCGGTCGTCGCACCCGACGGCACCGCAGACCAGGCCCGGATCAGGCCGACCGAGCTGGACGAGTGCCTCCGTGCCTGCGCCGTCCACAGCGGCAAGCTCGTCGCCGGCCTCGACCGGCGGCGCGTGGAGCTCGCCGAGAAGCTCCGGCACGCGCTCGCCACCCACGCCCTCGCGGAGTCCGGCACGCCCGCACGCGCCTCCTCGGCCGGCAGCGCCGCCGCCGCCCTGCTCCGCCGGGGCACCAGCGCCGTCGGCGTCTCGGGCCCGGCCCTCGGCGGGGACCTGCTCGACGCGCTGCTCGCCGTCGGCAACAAGGCGCTGGAGTGCAAGTACGACGACGAGCTGAAGCTCGCCCTCCTCATCAGCGACACCGTGCTGACCGCGCGCAAGAACTCGCGCGCCGGATGGCGCCTGCGCGCCAGGACGCTGGAGGCGTTCGGCAACGAGTCCGCCGCCATCGAGGCGTACGACCGCTACCTCGCGCTCACCGACGAGGACGGGTTCGGCGTCGCGACCAGGACCGCGGGCCTGCGCGCCGGCCGCCAGTACCAGGCGGAGCTCCTGGCGCAGCTGAAGAGCGAACGCCCCAGGTCCGCGCTGTACTCGCACGGCCAGCCCACCGACACCTGGGCCGAGGGCCTGGTCCTGCACGACCGCGGCGACTGGGAGCAGGCCGAGCTGCGGCTCATCGGCGCCCTGCTCACGATGGCCGGCGACGGCACCCCCGTGCCCGACATCCAGGACGCCCTCGCGCACTACCTCGACCTGCGGATCGCGGTCAACGGCGGGGACGCCTCCGAGCTGCGCGACCTCGTCGGCCTCTACGCCGAACAGCGCAGGAACCGCATGCGCGGCCCGGTCGCCGACCCCACCTACGGTGGCGTCGAGTGGCTGAGCCTCGGCGAGTTCCGCAACCAGATCGCCGGCAAGTCCATCTGCCTGATCGCCAACTCCCAGAGCGTGGGCCGCGGTTCGATCGGCCGCGAGATCGACGACTACGACCTGGTCGTCCGCTTCAACTCGTACAAGATCGACGCCCCGGCCACCGGCAAGCGCACCGACATCCACGTCTCGATCCACAAGCACAGCTTCAACTGGGACCAGAAGGTCACCACACGGCTGATCTTCGGCGGGATCTCGGGCGACTGGAAGCACTCCGTGCGCAACCGCCTGGTCCCCGGCGCGCAGACCTACCTGGGCGACGAGTCGCTGCGCTGGCCGCTGCGCAACATCGGCCAGATCGGCGCGAGCGTCTGGCCGTCCATCCCCACCAGCGGCTTCAACATGCTCTGGCTGCTGGACTTCCTGGACGTCAGCCCGCGCCTGGACCTGATCGGCTTCGACTTCTACGAGAGCGGGGCGTACCGGCTCCAGGAGGCGATGCGCATGCCCATCACCTCCGTGCACGAGTACACCACCGAGAAGGCGTGGGTCATGGAGCGTGCCCAGAGCGTGAACGACACGAGGATATCCCTGCGATGACCACCACCACCTTCTCCGGCGTGGCCCCGGCCGACACCTCCACCAACGCGCTGACCGGCAAGCGCCGTATCGCCTTCGCCAGCTTCGTCGACGAGAACTACCTGCCCGGCTTCCTGGTGCTGCTGCGCAGCCTCGCGCTCTCCAACCCGAGCCTGTGCGAGGACTTCATCGTCCTGCACGACGGGTTGCGCCCGGCCTCGGTCGCCAAGATCCGCGCGCTGCACCCGCGGATCGACCTGCGCCGCGTCGACGCCGAGCGGTACGAGTCGTACGCCAAGGGCGACCAGGACAACTACCTGGTGCGCAAGGCGTACTTCATCCTCGACGTGTTCCGTATCCGGGACTACGACACCGTGATCACCCTGGACACCGACATGGTGGTCCTCGGTGAGCTGGGCGACCTGCTGAAGCTGCGCGAGGGGCTCGCCGCCGTACCGCAGTTCTTCTACGGGCAGCACAAGCTCAACAGTGGCCTCCTGGTGATCCAGAAGGAGTACCTGAGCGACGAGTTCTGCGCCCGGATCGACGCCACGGGCCGCTCGGGCGACTACGAGCTGGACAAGCACGACCAGGGCATCCTCAACGCCGTCCTGGACGGGGACTTCGTCCAGCTCGACGCCCGCTTCAACTTCGTGAAGCGCCGGCTCTCGGGTGACAAGGAAGTCCCCGAGGACACCGCGATCCTGCACTTCACGGGCCGGCACAAGCCCTGGCAGGGCGGCGAGGCGGGCTACAGCAAGGGCGAGGACCGCTGGCGCGAGTACGTCATGTCCGACGCCGACTTCCACGCGGCGTACATGTCGGGCGGCGGCACCACCCACCACGACCTGCTCGTGCACTACGGCACCCCGCACGTCGCCCGCACCGGCGACGTGGAGAGCGCCCGCCGGGTGGCCCTCGCGCACATCGGCGCGGGCGAGTTCGAGGACGCGGTCCGGGTGCTGTCCTCCGTCCACATCCCCGTCGACTCGTCCTGGCCGCACGAGGTGTACGGCCACGCGCTGATGAGCGTGTCCCGGTACGAGGAGGCCGAGGCGCAGCTGCTGCTGGCCAGCTCCGCCCCCAACCGGGCGGCGACCGCCTTCTCCCGGCTGGCCCAGATCGCCTGGATCCACAACGACGACACCACCGCGCGCGACTACGCGATGGAGGGGCTGCGGGTCGACCCGACCCACCGGGCGAACCGGCTGATGCGGATCCGTACGTCCGCGGTGCCCGCCCAGCGCGAGGGCGCGCCCGAGGACCAGCTGGCCCACGTGGCGTTCTACATGCCCCAGCAGGGCAACGCGGGCGACAAGCTGCTGCCCGAGTCGGTACGGCTCACCTTCGGCGAGGACACCGGCAACCGCCGCTGGCACTCGGTCCACGCCCACCGGCTCTTCGACGAGGAGGCGCTGGAGCGGGTCAACGCCCGGCGCGGGCTGGTCATCGGCGGCGGCGGCCTGTTCATCCCGGACACCGCGCCCAACGGCAACAGCGGCTGGCAGTGGAACGTACCGGACGAGCGGCTGAACCGGATCGACGTACCGATCGTCGTGTACGCGGTCGGCTTCAACGCCTTCGACGGCCAGTCCTACCGGGCCGCGCGCTTCCACTCCAGCGTGCGCCAGCTCGTCGAGCGCTCGGCCTTCTTCGGGCTCCGCAACCACGGCTCGATCGAGAAGGTCAGGGCGCTGCTGCCGCCCGAGCTCCAGGACAAGGTGCGCTTCCAGCCCTGCCCGACCACGGTCACCCGTCAGCTGGTCCAGGGCTGGACCGACCCCGCCGTGCGCGAGAACACGATCCTGATCAACGCCGCGTACGACCGGGCCGGTCTGCGCTTCGGCCACGACTACGCGCACTTCCTGGCGGAGATGGCCAAGGCGATCAAGGCGCTGGGCGCGCACGCCGAGGTCCAGTGTGTGGCGCACTCGCTGGACGACGAGAAGATCGCGTTCGACCTGCGGCGCCAGCACGGCATCTCGCTGCCGGTGATCCCGATGTACGACTTCGAGAACGACGAGATCAGGGATCTGTACGCCCGTACGAAGCTGGTCATCGGGATGCGCGGCCACGCCGGCATGATCCCGTTCGGCTGCGGGACGCCGATCATCAGCCTGATCTCGCACCCGAAGATGACCTACTTCCTGTCGGACATCGGGCGGCCCGAATGGGGCGTGTCCGTGCACGACAAGAACCTCGGCGCGGTGCTGACCGAGCGGGCCGTGGGGCTGCTGGACGACCACGCCGCGTCGGTCGCGGACGTGCACGCCCGGCAGCAGGAGCTGTGGAAGATCACCCAGGCGAACGCCTCCGACCTGCGGGTCATCCTGGGAGCGTGACGGCGGCGGGCGCCGGGCCGGCCGTGTGAACGGCCCGCCCGGCGCCCGGAGTTGTTCCCTGCCCGATCCCGGGGCTCAGTCCCCGCGCAGGACCGTCCTGCGCAGCTTCTTCGCCCGGCGCACCATCCGCCGGGCCG
>NZ_WWJY01000289.1 GCF_009865405.1 Streptomyces sp. SID3212
CGCGCGCTCGCGGCGTTGTCGGACCGAGCGAGTACATCCAGTACACGCTCGGTCCTCCGCCTTGCGATCGCACGCACCAGACGCCGCGGGCCACGCCCTGCGGGCGAACGACGCCACTTTGCGGACACGCCCTAGTCCATGACCTCGACGCTCACCCGGTTGGTCTCCACCCCGGCCGCCGTCACGACCTGCACGTCGACCGTACCGGGCTCCACCTCCACCGGGACAGGCACGGTCAGCGTCGTGTCCGACGGGTTGGCGAAGCCGCCCGGCACCGGGACGAGCGGTACGTGTACGTGGACCGCGCCGATCCTGACGACCATCCCGGCCAGCCGGTCCGGGGTGCCCGCGCCCGGCGGTACGAATCCGGCGCCGCGGATCTCGATGTCGTCCCCGGTACGGATGGGGGCGTCCAGGTCCCCGGCCTCCCGGGCCCGGACGACCGACAGGACGACGGGCCGGCCGCCCTCCGCGTACTTGCCCGCGAAGTAGGTGGCGGCGGAGACGGCGGCGAGCAGGGCGAGCGCCCAGGGCAGATCGGGGAGTTGGCCGGGCCGCCGGGCCAGCAGGACGGCGGAGAAGACCACGGCGACCGCGTTGAGCAGCGCGTACTGGAGGTCGGTGAAGCTGGCGCGCCCCGCGTCGTCGCAGAGCAGGTCGGCCAGGCGCGGCCGTTCGGCCCGTACCTTCTGGAGCCGCCGGCCGAGGACCCGCGACGAGACGACGTGCCGTACGAGAACGGCGACGGCGCAGACGACGGCCAGTACGGTCACCAGGCCGGCGCCCCGGGCCAGGTCGAGTCCGGCGATCAGGTCGTCGCGGCGGGACGTGCCGGACGCGCCCGCGAGTTGGAGCGCGAGGACGAGGACGGCGAAGACGACGAACAGCACCCAGGCGGAGGCGACGGTACGGGACGTGGAGAGCCGGTTGTCCTCGCCGATCAGCGGCGCGAGCAGGCCGCCCCGGGCGCGGTGCAGCCGGGC
>NZ_WWJY01000290.1 GCF_009865405.1 Streptomyces sp. SID3212
GATCCCGCTGCGCTCCGCCCGGCAGCGCACCGGGCCGGCCGCCGGTTCCGCCGATCCGTCCGGGAACAGCCTGGAGCCGGTGCTCACCCTGCGCGCCGGCGGCGACCGTACCCCGCTCGTCTGCGTGCACCCGGGGCTCGGCCTCGGCTGGTCGTTCGCCAACCTGCTCCCGCACCTCGACCCGGGCCGCCCCGTGCACACCCTCCAGAGCCCGGGCCTGCTCACCGGCGTGGACCGTCTCCCGCCCTCCATGGGCGGGATGGCCGACCTGTACGTGGCACGCCTCCGCGCACTCCTGCCCCACGGGCCGTACCTGCTCCTCGGCCGGTCCTTCGGCGGCGGCCTCGCCCACGAGATGGCGGTCCGGCTGCGCCGGGCGGGCGAGGAGGTCAGGATGCTCGCCGTGGTGGACGCCATGCCGATGCCGGACACCATCCTGGGCACCCCGCTGGACCCGGTGGCCGTCGAGGACGAACTGCTGCGCATCCTGCTCCAGAGCCACGTCCCCGACCTGCCCGTGCCACCGGGACCCCTGGACCGCGCACGGGTGTTCGCCACCGTCCGCCGCAGCGGCTTCGACGCGCTGACCGACCCTCAGCTGCACGCCCTGGTCGACGTGGGGACCCACCACACCCGGGTCGTCCGGCACTGGAGCCCCACCCCCTACGAGGGGCGCGTGACGCTCTTCTCCGCCACCCGCGACACCTGGCCCACCCCGGCCGAGAAGACCGCGGCCTGGCGGCGCGTGGCCGCCGCGCTCGACGTGCACGACCTGGCCTGCGGCCACAGCGACGTCCTGACCCCGGGCCCGGCGGCCGAGATCGCCGCGGTCCTCGAAACCGCCCTCCGAGGGGACTGAACCGATGACCACCGACACCGTAGATCTCATCGACCTCCACGCCTGGGCGGGCGAGGAGTACGAGTTCCCCGCCTCCGACGCCCAGAGCCGCCTGCTCGTCCTCGACCAGATGGACCCCGGCACCGCCCAGTACAACGTGCCCGCCGCGTTCGCCGTGCGCGGCCCCTTCGACACCGCCGCGTTCCACCGCGCGCTGGACGCGCTCGTCGCCCGCCACGAGTCGCTGCGCACCGTCTTCCGTACCGCCGCCGACGGCACCCAGGCGCAGATCGTCTCCACCACCGGACGGGCCGGGTTCGCGGTCGAGCGGGACGTGCCGGCCGGCCGGGTGGACGCCCTGATCCGTACCGAGGCCGCCCGCCCCTTCGACACCGGTACGGGCCCCCTCCTGCGCTGCGCGGTGTACGCCGTGGACGACGGAACCCACCGGGTGCTGCTCGTCGCCCACCACCTGGTCTGCGACGGCTGGTCGCTCGGCCTCATGCTGGACGAGCTGTCCGCCGCGTACGGGCAGGAGACCGGCGGCCCGCCGCACCGCCCGGCCCCCCTCCCGCTCCAGTTCGCGGACTACGCCGCCTGGCAGCGCGAGCGCCAGGCCGACGGCGCGTTCACGGACGCGGTGGCGCACTGGGC
>NZ_WWJY01000291.1 GCF_009865405.1 Streptomyces sp. SID3212
GTCACCGGTACCGCGGCCTCGTCCGGCACCTCGGTCCAGCCGTCGTGCTCGGCGATCAGGATGTGCTGCCCCGACTCCGCGTCGGGCACGCCGGGCACACCCTGCGCGCGGACGTCCCGGAAACCGGACGCGGCCAGCAGCGCCCGCCAGGCGGCGGGACGCAGCAGGGGCGCGTGCGGCAGGCGCAGTTCGCCGTCCCGGTAGGCCCACCAGCCGTCCGTCAGGCCGAAGACCACGTTCACCGAGTCGAGCACCCGGGTGGCCTCGTTGAGCACCAGGACACCGCCTGGACGCAGCAGCCGGCGGCAGTTGGCCAGGGTCTGCCGCAGGTCCGGGGTGGCGTGGAGGACGTTCGCGGCGAGCACCACGTCCCAGCCACCCGCCGGGAACCCCTGCGCCGCCGGATCGGCGGAGACGTCCAGCACCCGGAAGCGTACAAAGGGGTGCTCGGCACCGAGGCGCTGCTCGGCGCGCCGCACCAGGCCGGTGGCCAGGTCGGTGTAGTCGTAGCTCAGCCGGGACCCGTACGGCGCCAGGGCGCCGAGGACGGGACGGCTGGTGCCGCCGGTTCCCGCACCGATCTCCAGTACGGACACCGTGGCGCCCGGATCGTCGTCCAGTACGCGCGCGACCGCCGCCCGTACGGCGCCGGCGCACGCGGTGTTGAAGAAGGCCGACCGCGGGTCGTCGTGGTAGAGCGGGGCGACACGCCGGTCGGAGCCGCCCGGGAACAGGAGCTCGAGTCCCGCCCTGCGGCCGGCGAGCACCTCGGGCAGCGCGGCGGCACAGTCGGCGATGAGCTCCAGGGCGCCCGCGCTGTGCGGGTGGGTCCTGGCCAGTTCCGCGCCGAACGCGGCGGCGTCGTGGTGGAGCGCGGTCACCGTGCCGTCGGCCGTGAGGTGGCCGCCGTGCACCAGGGCGGCGTACACCGCGTCGAGCAGGCGTCGTTGG
>NZ_WWJY01000292.1 GCF_009865405.1 Streptomyces sp. SID3212
GGCCGGCGGTGCCCGCACACCGCCAACCCGCCGTCCCCGCGCGCCGGCAGGGACGCGGACGGTAGAGGCGCGGACGGGCGTTCTGGAAGGCTGGAACGCCCGGGCCCCGATGGACCCCTGCCAGGGGAACCTGCTCGGCCGTCAGCCTGCGGGCCCCGTACTTGCCCTCGCTCCCGTACGGCACCGTCCCCGGACGGGACCGGAATCGGGACCGGAGCAGCCTCCACGCCGACGACAAGTTCGGTGATTCCCTTCATCGACATCCCGGCGTCCGCTGTCCCGGGACGCTGTCCGGTGTCCGATGCCTGGTCAGCGCACCGGCCCAGGTACCAAGGGGCACTGCGCCGGTGGCGTTGTCATCTGTTTCGCCGGTGAGTTGCGCGGCTTGGCCCTTACCCGTGTACGGGCGTGGATTCAGGGAGGCCCTCGACCTCCTCGGCCCACGAAGGCGCAGGTCAAAGCCTGTTGAATCCGGATCCTCCGCCGGCAGGGCCGGAGACCGATGCTGCGGAAGACCTCCCCCTGCCCCAACGGCCAGGCGCCACGAGATGTCGGGGTGGGGTCGTAGAACAGGGGTTGCGCCGCTAACCCCCGCCCGTCCCATGGTGCGTGCTGTCCAGCTCCACCCCACGACGCCAAAGGGGCGGAGGCCTCCATGCTCCGCCCCGCCGCGTGCCGCCCGGTGCGCCCCAGCGAAGGAATCCGTGATGTCCACGCCCGACCCGGCCCCGGCCGGCGACCCGTACAGCCCGCCCGTGCCCGTCCCGCCCGCCGCACCCCCGCCCGCCGCACCACAGCCGCCCACCCC
>NZ_WWJY01000293.1 GCF_009865405.1 Streptomyces sp. SID3212
GGCGGCCGCGGTCGCCGCCGGGGCCGGGGCCGGTACGGCGGGCGGGTTGGTGAGGGCGGCGACGGCCCGGTCGACTCCGGTCCCCGCCGTGTGCGCGTCGGCCAGGACACGGGCGACGTCGACGCCCCGGTCGTCGAGGCGGGCCATGGCGGAGGCGAGGTCGGGCCAGGCGAGGATCGCGTCGCGGACCAGGCCCTCGGGCATGGTGCGGCGCAGCAGGTCGGCCCACCGGTCGGTGCCTTCCGCCTTCGTACGGGCGGTGTTCGCGGCGACGGCCTGGTGGACGCCCTGGGCCATGTGTCCGAGTTGGGGGAGGAACACGGCCAGGTCGACGCCGGCGTGCTGGAGGCCGACGAGCCGGCGGGCCATCACCGGCCAGTCCTCCCCCGTCATCAGGTCCGCCAGGACGTTCCCGGGCAGGACGGTGCGCAGCTGGTCGGCGGCCCGGCCCGGGGCGCGGTCCTGCGCCTCCTGGTCGAGGCGGGTCTCCTGGCCGTGGTGGTGTCTTTGGGCCGCGCGGCGCACCGCGTCGGAGATCGTCAGGAGCAGTCGTACGGACATGGCCGCCGCCTGGGCCGCCTCGGACAAGGCCTCGGAGAACGGCTCACCCGGCAGCGGCGCGGGGGCGGGCGTGGCCATGGGGGGCTCCTTCGTACGACGGTCAGCGCGAGCGCACCGCCCTGGCGCGCGGGAGCGGGGTCAGCGCGAGCGCGGCGCGCCGGGGCCC
>NZ_WWJY01000294.1 GCF_009865405.1 Streptomyces sp. SID3212
ATGACGGCGGGGTGGAGCCGGGCGCGCGGGACGGCGCGGCGGCGGAGAGGGCGACAGGAGACGGGGCATCGGGGGAGAGCGACGGGGACGGCCGCGCCGCGGCTCTCGCCCTCGCCGCGCGCCGACACGCGGTGGTGGTCGCGGTGGAGCGTCTCGTACGGCCGGAACGCACAGGTGACTGACCGTTCAGTTATGTACCGCCCCGCACCGCCCGTCCTTGTCTACGATGAGGCGGTGCCCCGAGACTCCCGCACGACCAAGGCCGGCCTCCTGCGCGCGGCGACGGACGAGTTCGCCGCGCACGGCATCGCCGGCGCGCGGGTGGACCGGATCGCCGCGGCGGCCGGGTACAACAAGAACCTGATCTACGTGCACTTCGGCAGCAAGGAACAGCTCTTCGACGCGGTGTACGAGGCCGCCGTCGCGGACATCCTGGCCGCCGCGCCCTTCGACGCCGACGACCTGCCCGGGTACGCGGGCGCGCTCTTCGACTTCCACTTCTCCCACCCCCACCTCATGCGGCTCGCGCGCTGGCACAGCCTGGAGCGCCCCGGCGAGGTGCTGCCGCTCGCCGAGCAGGCCAACGCGGAGAAGCTGCGGCTGCTGTCGGCGGCCCAGGGCGACGGCCGGGTGGACGCGGGCCTGCCGCCGCAGGC
>NZ_WWJY01000295.1 GCF_009865405.1 Streptomyces sp. SID3212
CCGCACACCGCGCACGCGCGCAGATGCCGCGCGAACCGCTTGCGCCACAGCGGCCCCGGCTCCCCGGACCAGCGCTCGGTCAGGGAGTCCAGCCCGTGGCACCGCTCCTTGCCCGCGTCGGCCGCCAGCGCGCGCACGATGCCCCGGCACACCTCTATCTGCTCCCGGAGGCGCTGCACCCGTACCGCGGCGTGCCGTCCCGACAGCCCGAGGGCCTCGGCCAGTTCGGTACGGCTGACCTCGCCGGTCGTCTCCAGCCACCACAGGGACAGCAGGGTGCGGTCGTCCTTGTCCAGCCAGCGTGTCGCCTCCGCGACCTCCCGCCGCTGGTCGGTGAGGCCCAGGCGCAGGATGGTGACGGAGGCGAAGTCCGAGGACGGGTCCGCGACCTGGTCGGCCGCCTCCAGGGACGCGGTACGGTCCAGGGCCGCCGCGCGGTGCTGCTCACGGTCGCGCACCTGCCGTACCGCGATCGCCACCGCCCAGGAGCGGAACGCGTCGGGGTCGCGCAGCCCCGGCAGCCCCCGCACGATCCTGACCAGCGTCTCCTGGACGACGTCGTCCACGTCGCTGTGGCCGTCGAGCGCCCGCCCCACGATGTTGTAGATCAGCGGCATGCCGGCCGCCACCAGGGCGTCCAGCGCCTGCGGATCACCTCCACGGGCGGCGAGCACCGTGGCACGATCGGGTCCATTGCGGTCACTTCGGTACACGACGCTCCACCTTGTTCTCGTCCGTCACTCAGGAGACGGCGCGGCGCGGTGCCGGACAACAGAAAACCAGGTGGAATCTTCTCGGATCCTCGCGGGGGTACGGGGGCGGGGTCCGGGGGCGCGGAACCCGACCCGCGGCGAGCGGTCGGCGCCGACCGGGTCAGCGGCGACGGCGGCTCGGCGACCAGCCCGTACCGAGACCCGCGACATGCAGCGCGAGCAGCGTCAGGCCGAGGAGCATCAGGCTCGTCGGGGTGAAGATGGCGTGATCCACCGAGGTCTCGGTGCCGTTGATGATGAAGGCGATCGCGAAGAGCGCCGCAGCTATGAAGCCGAGCATCTGTGTTCTCCCGGTGCTCCGAAGGCCGCCGCGGCGGAACGCCGTGGTCGTGCCGTGGCACCCGAGTGCCCCGCGCCGCGCGGTTCAGTCCTCCTGCGTGTACCAAAACCTGACGTGATGTCAGGCGGGCCGGTCAGGACGGGCCCGCGCCCTGCCACAGCAGCAGCGCCACGTCGAGGCCGGCGACCAGGATCGCCGCCCGGAACGGCACCTTGGGCCACCGGCTCCCCAGCACCGACCCGCCCGTCGCGGCCACCAGCGCCCCGGCCACCGCCGCGACGCCGACCGGTCCCGGCCGGCCGGC
>NZ_WWJY01000296.1 GCF_009865405.1 Streptomyces sp. SID3212
GCCCGGCCGGCCGGGCCGTCGCCAGCCCCGCCAGCAACCCCGCCCCCGCCGTCACCGGCGCGAAGCTCAGCGCGTTCCCGACACTCGCCAGGGTCGCCAGCGCCGTCAGGGTCGCCCCCGCCGTCAGGACCACCGGAGTGGAGCAGGGCGAGCGGACCAGTCCGTAGAGCAGCCAGCCGAACGCCGCCGCCAGCAGGAGCAGCCCCACCACCCCCTGCTCGGACACCTCCTGCAACGGCGCCGAGTGCGGTTTGCCGTCCGTGTCCAGCGACTGGAGCGCCGTCGGGCTGAGGTCGCCGAACCGGTCGGGCCCCACCCCCAGCAGCGGATGCTCCTTCGCCAGGTCGACCGCCTCGTGCCACAGCTGCACCCGGTTCGCGGTCAGCTGCCCCTCCAGGGACACCGACAGGCCCTCCGGCAGCCCGCCCTCCGCCACCGCCCACGAGCCGCCCACCACCAGCGCCGCGACCAGCGCGAG
>NZ_WWJY01000297.1 GCF_009865405.1 Streptomyces sp. SID3212
CGGACGTGACCAGCGGGGCCAGCCCCGCGTCCGCCGCCGCGGCCGACCGCATCGCCGACGCCTGGCGCGCCGTCCGGTCCGCCACCGACTCGAAGCCGTGCTCCGGCGGCGGCGCGACCCACAGTTTCCGTACGGTGTCCGCCGCCTCCAGCAGCGACTTCGCCTCCGGCAGCGAGCGCAGGGACATCTCCGGGTGCAGCCGCTCCAGCAGCAGGGAATCGGCGGTGGCGGCGAGCAGCTCCGCCGCCCCCCAGCCCTTCCACCGCGCCAGCGCCGCCTGTTCCAGGGAGGGCGCCGCGAAGGGCGGGACGATCTTCAGCGTGGCGGGGGAGCCGTCGGAACGCCGTACCAGCAGCACCAGACCGCTGCGCCCGCCCGGCTCCACCACCCGCTCCACGGTCACCCCGTGGTGCGCCACGGCCTCCGCCGCCCGCGCGGGCAGCCCGGCCAGCCAGGCGGCGGCCCGGTCGCCGTACGTCTCGGCCAGCGTGCGGGCCAGCCGTTCCGGCGGT
>NZ_WWJY01000033.1 GCF_009865405.1 Streptomyces sp. SID3212
GACGGCGAGCGTCGTGTTGAGGGGCGGCGGCCCGCTCCGCTCGCGCAACTCGGCCAGGCGCCGTCGGGCCGCCTCGTGGACCTCGGCCGGCGGATACGCCACCGGCCCGTCGAAGTACCGCCCGTACAGCACCCCGGTCAGCGGATCGACCGCGGAGCCCGCCGCGTTGGCCACGACGAGCGCGGCGACGGTGATCCCGGAGCCCAGGACCGTACTCGCCGTGCCGACCCCGCCCTTGAGGGGGCCGACGAG
>NZ_WWJY01000298.1 GCF_009865405.1 Streptomyces sp. SID3212
CCATCAAGCCCGTCCGGCGATTGAGGACAACCCTGACCGCAACGCGGTCAGCTGGGCGTGGGTGGGGACGGTGACGCCTCCGTGGGGGACGCGCTCGGTGACGGCGTCGGCGTTGGGGACGGGGGGTCCGTGGGGGCGGAAGGAACCGGATCGGACGAGCCGGTGGGGTCTGGGGCCGAGGGGCCCCCAGGGCCGGGACCGGGACCGGGGCCCGGGTTCGACGGGGCGCTCGGTCGAGTTCGCGGCGGCGGCGGCGCCGTACGACCGTAACCGTCCAGCCTAACAACCGCCCCCGACGGATGCAGCAGAATCCAAGCCCTCCAAGCGCCACGCGGCTCGTACCGCCGGTCCACCAGAACCCGCACCGTCACCACGCCGCCAGGCGCAAGCGTTCCCGAGCTTTCGCTGAGCCGGATCCACCCCGCACTCGTACCGGCCGACCACCTCACCGGAGCGCCCCCGTACGCCCGGAGCGTGAGCGTACTCGTGCCGCCCGACGACCGCGCCTCGACCGAGAGCCGGCCGGGAGCCGGTTGCCCGGGCCGGGCCGGACGCGGGGGCGGGCCGTCGCTGATCACCTCGACGGACACGTCCGGCGTACGGCCGCCCCCCGGCGCACCCGCTCCACGCGCCAGGAAACCGTCCCCCGCCCGGACCTCCGCGTTGCCCGCGTTCTCGTAACGCTCGTACACCCGCGCCTCGTCGCCCGGCCGGCCGCCGGGCCTGTCCCGCGCGCTGATCGAGGGGCCGTCCTGCCCCTCCCCCGTCAGGGGGCCGCCCCGGTACGCCGCCCAGAGCGCGAGCACGGGCGCGGCGACGACCGTCGCCACGACGGTGGTGGTCACGGCGCGGGCGCGCAGCCGGTCGCGGCGGGCCGCGCGGTCCTTGGGGTCCATCGGGAAACCGTTGCGGCCGAAGCGCGGGGAGGTCGCCCGGCCGCGCGGGGCGCGGATCATCGCGGTGTACGCGGCGGCCCTCGGCGCCTCGATGAGCGGGAGGACGGCCGGTGAGGTACGGGTACGGGCCGAGGGCGTCGTACGGGAACCGGGCCACGGCGCCGACGCCTCCGCGCGCTCGGCGACCCGGCGGCAGCGCGGGCAGTCGTCCACGTGCCGGACGAGTTCGCGCCGGAGCGTGGCGGAGAGCAGGGTCTGGGGGGCGCCGGTGAGCCGGGCCACCGAGGGGCAGCTGCCGGTCTCGACGACCGCGAGGGCGGCGCGGGTGCGTTCCACCTCGCAGGCGGCGGAGGCGAGCAGCTCGCGCGCGGCCGTCAGCTCCATCGACAGGACGGCGGCCACCTCCTGCGGGCCGAGTTGGTGCCGTACGGCCAGCTCCAGGATCTCGCGCTGCTCGGGCGTCGTCCCGGCGGCCTCGGGCCAGGCCAGCTGGGCCAGTTCGTACCGCCGACGCTCCTCGGTCGCGGCGACCGAGACAGGGTCGGGGGAGGAGGGGGAGGGGGAGGAGACGGAGGTGTCGGCGGAAGGGCCGCTGCCGGGGCCGGAGCCGGTGCCGTCAGCAACGTCGGCGCCAACACGCCCCGCCGCACCGATCCCACCGCCCCCGCCTGCGGCACCCGGCCGGTCCGCCC
>NZ_WWJY01000299.1 GCF_009865405.1 Streptomyces sp. SID3212
AGCGGCTCCAGAGGGCGCCGGGGCCGGGGCGGCGGCCACGGCACGCAGGAGGGCCGGGTCGGGCTTGTCGCCGCTCTCCACGGCCCGTACGGCGGCGAGCAGGTCGGCGGCCTGCCCGCTCAGCTTCGTCCCGGCGGCGATGGGCCCTTCCTTCTCGGCCTTGCGCTGCTCGATCCGCTCCCGCAACTCCCGCTGGGCGGCGAGCTCGGCGGCGGCCTCGGACAGGACGGCAACCTCGGCGACGGCAGCGTCCCCCTCCCCACCGACCGCTCCCGCATCGCCCCCGCCCGTACCGGCTTCCGCCGTACCGGCCGCGTCCGAAGCCGGCTCACCCGCATCGGGCCCACCGGCCACGGGCCCGTGCGCCTCGGCCTCCGCCGCCCCGTCACCC
>NZ_WWJY01000300.1 GCF_009865405.1 Streptomyces sp. SID3212
CTGCTGGTACCACTGCGCGGCCTCGCTGATCAGCGTCGGTCCGTCGGCCCCGGCCCGGCGGTCCTGACGGCCGGCGCGGCCGGACCGGTCGAGGCGGTCGAGCGGGTCCGTACGGTCGAGGCGGACAGCGCGGTCCGTGCGGTCCGTACGGTCAGGGCGGTCCGCACGCGGTGGGGAAGGCGCGGCGGAGCCCCGGGCGCCCAGGGGGACCGGCCGGCCCGTACCGGTCTCGTACTGGCCCCTGTTGCTGCTGTACACGACGTCCGCGCCGGAGCGCGCGCTCTCCTTGGCCCGGCGCTCCAGCGCGCGGGC
>NZ_WWJY01000301.1 GCF_009865405.1 Streptomyces sp. SID3212
TAGGTCGTCGGTTCGAATCCGACAGGAGGCTCCGGAAAAGCCCAGGTCAGATACCCGCTGACCTGGGCTTTTCGTTTGCGCGGGGCATGACGGACCGCACGGCCGAAAGGCCGCGAAGGGGCTTGCGTGAGCGATGCGTGAGCGGGGCGGTCGAACAGCTACTTCTGAGGCTTCTTCCGCGTGTTCTTCTTCTTGTACCTGGCCTGGGCTTTCGCCTTGCCCTTCGCCTTCTTGGCGGATTCCCGATCCCTCTCCGCCTCGGTCTTGCGTTGGAGGGGGACGAGCTTGGCGGTCGCCTCGGCGGCGTTCTTGCCAACGTGGGGGAGGACGCTCTGGTAGATGTCCCGGGTGATGCGGGTGTCGCTGTGTCCGAGGGCGTCGGAGACGACTTTGACGTCGACGCCGGCGGCGAGCATGAGGGTGGCGGCGCCGTGGCGCAGGTCGTGCAGCCGGACAGGCGGGAGCCCTGAGGCGGTGACGAGCCGCTCGAAGAGGTCGCTCATCCTTCCGGGGTGGAGCCAGGAGCCGTCCTCCTGGGTGAAGACCATGCCGGTGTCGGCCCAGGCGGGTCCCCATTTCTTGCGGTCGGTGTCCTGGCGCTCTCGGTGCCGCTTCAGCACATCCACGGTGTCGTCGTCGAGGGCGATCACACGGAACCCGCTGTCGGTTTTCGGCTCGGAGGTCTCGACGGCCCACCCGTCCTGGACCAGCTGTGAGGAGACGGTGAGCGAGTGGGTGTCGAGGTTCGTCTCCGACCAGGGCTGGCCGCACGCCTCACCCCGGCGCAGGCCGCGGAAGGCGATCAGATGCCACATCGCGTACAGGCGGTCCTGGGCGACAAAGTCGAGGAACGCGCCGGTCTGCTGGGGTGTCCAGACCATGACAGGTGAAGGCTTTTCGCCGGTGCGCTGCCACTTGGCTACGCGTTCGTCCGTCCAGACCAGGGCTTTCGGCTTGCGTACGGGGTCGAGTTCGACGTGGGCCGCCGGGTTGAAGGTGAGGATCTGCTGGCCGATCGCGTCGTTGAGTGCCGCGCGCAGGGTGGCCTTGATGTGCAGGCGAGTCGCGGGCCCGGTGACGCGGCGGAACGGGGGCATGGAGTCGATCGCCTCCTTCATCGCCTTGCGACGGGCACGGTTCTCCAACCCCTTCCAGGGGACGGCCGACAACTCATCCAATGCTGCTCGCCGTTGGGCGTTCTGTTCGAGGGTCTCGGCGTTGGTGTCGGAGATCGCGGTGAACATGTCGGAGAGGTGGCTCACGCGCAGCCGGTCGAGGCGGTGGTGGCCGATGCGGGGCCGGAGGTGAAGCCGGACATCCGTCTCGTAGCGATTGATGCCTGACTTCCGGATTCGTTTGCCCGCGAGCCACTGATCGAGCCACTCGCCCACGGTCAGTCGGCCGATGAGGTCCTGGCCGGATTTGAGACGGCGCCGCGTTTCCTCGACGTCCGGGAGGGGCCCTTTCTCGTCGGCGACCTCCTCCAGCATGGTTGCTATGAGCTCTGTGCCCTCCGAGTCGTCGGCCTCCGCGAGGCCCAGGAGGGCGCGGACGTGGTCGAGGTCGGCCTGGGCCGCCTTGAGGGATTCGTAGCCGGCGCGGCTGAAGGAGCGGCGGGTGCCGTCTTCGCGGGGCGGGAGTTCCTGACGTATCGAATACGATCCGTGCTTGCGCTGGGAGAGCTTCGAGCACCGCTTGCCGAGCGGTTGGCCGGTCTTGGGGTCGCGGCAATAGCAGCGACGGTGGGTGGATCCCTTCAAGGGAGCTCCTCGGGTTATGTGGCGCCCGCTTCCGGGTCGACCGCTTCGGTGTCGTGGAGGTGAGGGTCGAGGAGCGGCGGCGTGCCGCCGTCCTCCTCGATGAAGAGACGTGCGTTGAGCACACGCTTGGCGTGGTGGTCGGCTTCGCTCGCGAAGTGGCCGGCCTTGCGCTGGGCGTCCTCGCGTTTCTCCGGAGTGTTGGCCGTGCGGGCCTGCCAACGCGCGTAGTCGGCGTCGCGTACGGCGCTCAGGGCTGCGGTCTGGTGGTGTTGGTGGGCGCGGAAGTTGCGCAGCATCTGGTCCTCCGTACCCAAGGACTCGCTGGCTTCTCCGGTGAACCAGAGCAATGCCTCCCAGGTGGTGACGGGTTCGGTGAAGGGGAGCTTCTGGATGTGGGTGGCGTAGCCGAGGGGGTGGAGCAGCAGGGTCGGTGAGGTGTCCAGGGCTGCGGCGAGGACGATGAGGTCGACGAGGGGGAGGGTGGAACGGCGTCCGGACTCCATGTTGGCGATCACGTTGCGGGGGATCGGGTGGCCGAGGTCCGCGCAGGCGTCTGCCAACTCCTGTGCGCTCCAGCCGAGTTCCTTTCTGCGGCGGCGGACCTCGGCTGCCACGGTCGCCATGACCTGGTCGGTCCACTCGGGGATGTCGTCCTCATCCCATTCAGCATCACCATCGTGTTGTGTCATGAAGACACGTTAGCTCGCTCATGCTTGTGAGTGTCGCTTGGAGCCGGACGAGACTGAATCGTTCGCCGACGGCGCACTGGAAAGGCGGAGTGGCATGCCTGTAAGCAGCGGCAGTAGCAGCACGGCCCGGGTGAAGGGGTTGACGCGGGAGGAGTTGCTCGCGCTGCCCGCAGCTGTTGACCTGGACACGGGCAACCGTGCGTTGGGCCTGGGGCGGAGCAAGGGGTACGAACTGGCGAAGCGCGGCGAGTACCCGTGCAGGGTGCTGAGGCTCGGCAACGCCTACCGGGTGGTGACCGCGGACCTGTTGGGCCTGCTGGGACTGGCGGCGTGAGGTGGCGGCAGTGTACCGAGGCATTCTGCGCTGAGCTGACACAGAAGGGCTGGACTGCTGCCGGAGGTGAACGTACCGCCCCTGCTCCCCGGCGGTGGTTTGCAAGCCACTTGATGGGGCGGGGCGGCCCCGGTGCACCCGCACTGGACGGCCCCGCATTCCACCGTCCGACCAGCAACGTCGGCGCGGGGAATGCCATCCCGCGCCGTGAAGAAGGAGCTTCAGATGCGCCAGCCCACGGTCAGCGGAACGGCCCGAGAACCGTCGATGTCTTCGACCGCGCGACAGGAGGAGGCCGGAACACAGGCCCTGCGGTGGGTGTGCGCCGGATTCAACGCGACGATCAGCGGGCGTAGCGCGGCACGCCTGACCGACCTGCTGTCGCACGAAGTAGCTGGCTGACCGCCACGCAGGGAAGCGGCCCCGGTGTTGGAGCACCAAGGGCAGCAGCGACTCCCTGGCCGACCGCGCAAAAACGATCTACCCGGTGCCGGGACCCGCAAGTCCGTATCGGCCCGAGACAAGGAAACGCTGTGCCCCAGGGTACGACCGCTCCGTGGCAAGCACCATCCGCCGAGAGCCGCCCCAGCCCGCAGCTACCGTCCGCCCAGTCCAACCAGGATGCCGACGCCGAGCGGGCTGTGCTCGGTGCGTGCATGTACGAGAGCGCCGTCGTCGACGACGTGCGCAGGACGTTGGAACCGACTGATTTCTCGCAGCCTGCCCACACCACGATCTGGCATGCGCTGCTGCGGCTGCGCGGTGAGAACGCGCCGACGGACCCGATCGCTCTCACTCACCAGCTGAGGTCCACAGGTGACCTGATCCGTGTGGGAGGTCCTCAGTACCTCCATGCACTGTCGGCGGTGTCGACAGTCGGCTCCGGCGCCTCCTACTACGCCGACATCGTGCGCCGCTACGCCGACCTGCGGGCCTTGCAGGCGACGGCGGTCCGAATCCTGCAGGGGGCGAGCGCGCCCGACGCGGACCCGAACGAGGTCCGCGGTCTGCTGGCGTCCTCGCTCAACGAAGCCGCGGACCGAGCCCGACAGGGAACGGGAGGAGGACGGCTCCAGCGGTACGCGGTGGACGGCTGGTCCTTCGTCACCGGTACCCAGCTGCCGCAGACCCTGTATGGGGCACGCCCGGCAGGACAGCCTGGGCATCGGGTGAAAGCCTGATGCTGGTCGGGCCACCGGGCGTCGGGAAGTCCACGATCGCCCAACAGATCGTCCTCGCCCGACTCGGCCTGCTGGCACAGGTGTTGGACATGCCGGTGCGCGAGGGCGAGAAGGTCCTCTACATCGCCGCCGACCGCCCCAGCCAACTCGCCCGCGCCTTCACCCGTGTTGTCCACCAGGCCGACCGAGAAATCCTGCGGCGCCGTTTGGTTTTCTGGTCCGGTCCGCTGCCCGCGTCCCTGAACGCCGAGCCGCATCTGCTTGCCGAGCTTGCTGCCGAGCATGGAGCCGACACCGTGGTGATCGACAGCTTGAAGGACGTGGTGGGCAAGTTGACCGACGACGAAGCGGGCCTCGCCTACAACAACGCGCGCCAGCAGCTCCTGCGCGACAACGTCGAACTCCTCGAACTCCACCACCAGCGAAAGCAGGGAGCCGACGCCTCCCGCACTCAGCGCCCCGTCCTGGACCAGGTGTACGGCTCGGCCTGGTTCACCGCCGGAGCGGGCAGCGTCCTCTTCATCAGCGGAGCGGCAGGCGACCCGGTCGTCCACCTTCACCACCTCAAGACCGTGGACGAGGAGGTCGGCCCCTCGCCGATCATCCACGACCACCCGCGCGGCACCTCCCGTGTCGACACCAGCCTCGACCCGCTGACCCTGCTGCGGCAGGCGGGTACGCGCGGGCTCACCGCCCGCGCGCTCGCCAAGCAGATCACCGGCGAGGACAAGCCCGGCAGCGCGGATATCGCGCGGGCCAGGCGACGCCTGGAGGGCCTCACCAAGAGCGGGCACGCCAGCCAGGAGACCGGAGCGGGCGGAGGCGCGGGTGGCGGCCAGGCCACCCGGTGGACGGCCACTACCCGCCACATCACCGCAGTGTCCTGATCCCGCCGCCGGTGTGCGCGCCGCCGTACGCGGCGAGCCCCGGCAGGCGCGCCCACGCACCGCCCCCGCCGCGTACGCGACACACAAACACGCAGATCAAACGCCTACGCCCCGCTGTACGACGCATACACGCCCTAGCGCCTACGCGCTGCCCCCTCCTTGGAGAGGGGGCAGCGTAAGCGCCCCCGCCCCACAACCCCGGAGAACCCCTTGTCCCAAATTTCCGCTCCCGTCCACCGGGGCCGCCGCGTCGATGTCCGACGGCCCGGCATCGGCCGGCAGGTGGCCGACCGGTTCGTGTTCGCCGCAGCCGGGGTCTGCATCGTGATCCTGACCGTCGGCGGGTTCTGGCTCTCCTACGCACACCTCGCGCAGATCGCCGGGCAGCACGGCCTGGGCGACTCGCCCACCCGACGCTGGGCCTGGCCCGCGACCCTGGACGCGTTCATCGTCGCGGGCGAACTGTTCATGCTCCGCGCGGGCCTGCGCCGCGTCACCGACGGGTGGGCGATCACCCTCACCTCCATCGGATCGGTCGGCTCCATCGCGCTCAACGTGGCCGGCGTCAGAGGCGCCGGCCACGGCGCCGCCGTGCCCGTGCTCGACTACGTCGTCGCCGGCATACCCCCGACCGCCGCCCTCCTGGCCTTCGGCATGCTCATGCGCCAGGTCCTCCAACTCGTCGACCGACCCGACCAGCATCCGAACGACGCGGGCGAACCCGCGCCTCAGGCACCCGCCTTGGCCTTCTCCGCTGCCGAGCAGGTGCCGGAGCGTGCGCTCACCGCCGACCGGCGTTCGGAACCCGAGGCGGAGGTTTCGAAGGCCCGGTCGCGTGGTGGCCGTCCGGCCAGCGCCACGGTCAAGGAGCTCGTGGAGATCGGGCGGATCGTGGCAGCCGAGCACGGCACGCTCAACCGGAACACGGTCCAACGGGCCATCCGGGCCAAGGGACATACGGTCAGCGGCGCCCGGCTCACCGAGGTGATGAACGTCCTTCGGTCCGAAACCGACAGCGGGCCCAGCGGGCTGCCAGATGTTCCGAATGGCTGACCGCCCGGCCTGCCGGTGACCGGGCCCGTTCCGGTCACCGGTAGGTCCCCTCGCCTTCAACCCCGCTGCAGAGCAGATCCGTTCATTCACAGCTGTGGACGAGGCGCCGAGGTTCCGCCTGACCGCCAGTCCCCACGCCCTTCTCCGGAGAACCATCGTGCCCCACGACCGGCAACATCCTGCCGACGCCTCCACCGAGCCGTCCACCACACTGACGAAGACGCCCACGATGACAGAACGCCTGCTCCGCGCGTTCGGAAAGACGGCTCCTGGCGGAGCCAGTAGTACCCCGAGTCCGACTCGCGGCCGGTCCTCGGGGGTCTCCGCCCCGGGGGTGGCGGAGACGGTCCAGCGCCAGGGGGCGCCGGACCAGGAACTCGGGCCCGAAAGCAGCCCCGAGCCGGACGACGTCCACACCCGCCAGCGAGCGGTCCTGCATCCCGCACCCGAAGCCGGCGTCCAGCGTGCCCAGCCCGCGATCCGCCGCTTCACCGGCGACAAGCGGATCGAGCGCGTCGGCCCGCTTCGGTTCCTCGGAGAGGAACGTGTCCGCGTCCAGGAGACTGCTGCCGCACACGGCTACAAGGGGGAATCCGGTTTCGCCGCCGATGTTGTCCTCGCCTTCGTGGACAGCCGGTTCACTGCGAATCTCCCCTTGTGCGAGGACCGCCGCCGCACCCACGAGTTCCGCGCACAGGTACTGCGCCACCTCGGCCGCATCGGCGTCAACATCAACCAGATCGCCCGTGTTCTCAACAGCGACCTCACCCCACCGGACATCCGCCAGCACCTCACGGCGCTGCGAAACCTGCTGGAGCTGATCGCTGAGGCCCTGCGCGAAGCGTCCGCAACGACCGACCCGGCGAAGGAAGCGTCCGTATGATCGCCGCGATCAAACCGGCCGGAGCGAACACCCGCGGCCTGCTCGCCTACCTTTACGGTCCCGGGCGGCACGACGAACACCTCGACCCCCGCATCGTGGCCGGCTTCGCCATGCTCGGTATGCCCGACCCCGGCCGCGATGAGAACGCCACCCTCACCGAACTGGCCCACTACCTCGATGAACCTGTCTCCCTGCGGAACGGGGAGTTCGGCAAGAAGGTCACCGACCACGTCTGGCACTGCCCTGTCCGTGCCGCACCCGAGGACCGTATCCTCTCCGACGCCGAGTGGGGCGAGATCGCCCAGCGCATCGTCCAGGCCGCCGGGATCGCCCCCGACGGCGACGACCTGGCCTGCCGGTGGATCGCCGTCCGCCATGCCGACGACCACATCCACATCCTCGCCACCACCGTCCGCGAAGACGGCCGCCGACCAAAGCTCCACGGCAGCGGCACCCGCGTCGGCGACGCCTGCCGCCAGATCGAGAAGGACTACGGCCTGCGGCAGCTGATCAAGGGCGACCGCACCGCCACCCGCCGCCCCACCCAGGGCGAGACGCACAAGGCCGCACGGCTCGGCTGGGAGCAGACCAGCCGCGAGTGGCTCCAGGACCACATCCGCGCCGCCATACCGCACGTCGGCACCGCCGAGGAACTCCTCGCCTATCTCGAAGCCGACAACATCCAGGTCAAACCACGTCGCGGGCCCTCCGGCGACCTCCTCGGGTACGCGGTCGGCCGTCCCGGCGACCTGAACAAGGACGGCGAACAGATCTTCCACCCCGGCGGAAAGATCGCCCCGGACCTGTCCCTGCCCAAACTGAGGGCACGCCTGGAAGCCACCGCGCCGGAGGAACACCCCACCGCCCGCCGCGACCGGCCCAGCACCCCCTGGCACCAAGCCATAAGTGCCCTCGATGCTTTCCACGCCGAGATCACCGGCACCGGCGACACCAACGACGCCCGGGCCCAGGCCCACATCACCGCCCTCGGCGAACTCATCGAAGCCACCGCCCAGAAAGCCCCCACCAACCTGCGCCTCCAACTCCAAGCGGCCAGCAGGTCATTCGCCCACGCCCAACGTTCCCAGATCCGGGCCGAAGACCGCGCCGCGCACACCCTGCGCACCGCAGCCCGTGACATCGTCCACACCGCCACCGGACCCACGACAGCACACTCGCCGCCCTCGTAGCCGCCCTGCTCTGGGCCGTCATCCTCGCCGGACGCTGGCACGAGGCCCGCGGCCACGCCCACCAGACCGAAGCCGCTCGCCGAACCGTCCAGTACCTCCAGACATCCGCCGACCAAGCCCTCGCCCCCATACTCACGGAACTCGAAATCCGCCGGCCCAAGGAGGAGAATCGCCGCACCCTAGCCAGCGACGTACGAGCAGCCGTCCCCGAACATGCCGACCGGATCCTCGCCGACCCCGCCTGGTCCGCCCTCGCCACCGTCCTCGCCGACGCCGAAGCGCGCGGCCACCAACCCCACCAGCTCCTCAAAGAAGCCGCCGCTGAGCGCGAACTGACCACCGCCCGCCAACCCGCCCGCGTACTGATCACCCGCATCCAGCACACCAGCCGCAACCCCGCCCGCAACCGCCGAGCAGAAGCCGCCCGCCGCCGCACCGCGTCATCCGTTCCCGCTCAGCAATCCTGGGATCAGCAGACAGCGGCGGTACCGGCCGCACCCGCTGACCAGCAACCCAAGTACCGCCGATAGAAGCGCTACGACGGAAGTGCCGGTCACCTCTGAGGTGACCGGCACTTGAGTTGGATCACGCATTCCATCCGAGACGAGTGCTCGCCCACGACGGCCTCGCCGTAGACAGCACCTACCCGCGGCGCAGAAGTCCTGGTGCTCGGTGCTTTCCACTCCGGCGTCCGCGCGAGCTCTCCGCTTCGGCAGGAGCGGCAGACTGCACGGGCGGGATCGGCTGGTCGTTGAGGAGGATGGATTGCCAGACCTGTTCCTGGAGTTCCCGGATGCAGGGTCCGCAGGCGTACATCGGCGCCTGGGCACCTGCGACCCTCACCGGCCCGATCCACAGAACGCGGGTTTGCTGCTGGCCGCAGTAGAACCAGCAGAAGCCGTCCACCCACGCGTTGCCGTCGTCGGTGGCAGCTGGGGAGGGCAGACCGCCGCGGGCGAACTCGGTGATCCCGTGGATCACCTGATGCGGCACGGCCACTTCCATAAGCACAGGTCAGCCTCCGCGATCAGTGGCCCTGGGTGGATGCCGGGGCGGCCGAGCCGTTCTTCTTCTCCTCATCGGCGAAGAGGAGAGTGGGTTCGGCGAGGATGTCGCGGCCGGCCTCGCTCTTGTAGATCTCATCTACGCTGCCGAACCGGGCCTCGGAGTAGTCGAGTTCGAGCAGCGCTGTGGCCTGCCGAACGGATGCCTCGTCGGGTCCTTCGATCTCGACGAACGTCGGGAGGTCCGGCCAGGTGTCGAAGTCGAAGGCGACCTCGCCCAGGCGCCACTCTTCGCGGTAGTTCTCCTGGTAGCGGACCTCGCGCATGCCGATGTTCCGGAGGATCTCGGCCATGGCGTGCAGGTCGCTGACTTCGGTCTCGATCTCGGTCGTGCCGTCGATCGTGGTCGCGTCGGTGACCTGCTTGAGCGTCAGTGTCGCGCGTGTGCCCTCGTCGCGCAGGCGTACCCAGGCCCCGCCGTCGAGGGCGTCGTTCTCGAAGATCTTGCGGGTGAGGAGGATGCGCGGGAATGCCTGGACGGCGCCGAGAGCAGTCAGCCTTGTCCGGAGGTCGGCGACGTCAATGGCCAGGAACTTGGCTTCGTACTCGTGTTTCATGAGTTCTTCTTCCCCGGTTGGTAGGAGGAGTTGGGTGTGTGAGCCGCGAGGAGCAGGCCCATCCGGTGGGTGTGGGCCTGGAGCTGGCCGACGTGGGCCCGCTCGGTGAATTCGTTCGTGCGCAGGGTCAGCAGAGCATCCCAGTCGCCGATGAAGTGGCCCCGCAGTTTCTCCGGCGATGTGTAGTGCTCGATCAGATGGTGGCGCTGTTGGACGGGCATCATGAACTCCGCGCCGAACAGGCCGCCGGGCCGCACCATCCCCTGCATGCGGGTGACGAACTCCGCGAGCGAGCTGTGGTGGTTGGCACTGTAGTGCCACGAGCAGCTCGTCCAGACGGCGTCGCAGAGCACCCCCAGGGGCTCGGCCTGGAGGAAGTCCTCTTCCACGACCTGCACCCGGTCGTAGAGGGCTTCGAGTTTGAGACGGTCGATGAGACCCGTCGTGTGGGCGTGTTCGTCACCCGGAAGGTGGACCTCGCCGCCATGCAGGGCGAGCGGGTCGCGCTCTATGGCGATGACGCGATAGCCGGCGGCTGCCAGCGGCAGGATAAATCTGCCGTCGCTCGCGCCGATAACCGCGATGGTGGCTCCGGCAGCGGCTCGCTCCTCAACTGCCGCAAGGAATTGGGGGAAGAAGGTCAGGGTGTGTTCCCACAGGCTCTGCGTTTGCACGGCGGTGGGCTCCTTGCGTATCGGTGGCGAGAATGGTGCGACAGACTTCGTCGGGCCCGAGCCCCGTGGTATCGACGCGGTACATCGGGAACTGGGCATAGGTGCGGGTGATCCGGTCGGCGGCGTCCTCCGCGAGGACGTCCCAGCGGGAGACCGGCTTGTTCCGGTGAGCGAGGCGGCGCTGGCGCTCGTCCTGCGCGCAGACCAGGTAGTACGCGGTGGGCTGCGGCAGATCGGCGGGCAGCGTGACGTCGATGCCGGCACCCAGCGCACGGTGATTGGCCAAGCATCGGGCGAAGTAGCTCTCCACGACCACGGGGTTGCCGGCGATGAGGTGGCTCCGGATCTCATCGACCGCGGTCAACAGCGCGGAGAGATAGAAGCACATCCGCGCGTCGACGTTCGCTCCCGCGTCCATCTCGCGTCTCAGGAGCTCGTAGGAGGGCGGCATGGTCGGGACCAGGACGGCGCCGCGGGCTGCCGCCAGCATAGGTGCGAGGGTCGATTTTCCGGTGCCGCGAAGTCCTTCGAGGCTCTCGAACAGCAGGCGGTCAGGCACGGCCGTAGACCACATCCGGCACCGCCAGCGTGAGTTCGTCGGTGGCGGACGGCCGGTGCACAATGTGGTCGGCGACCTTGTCGTACCAGAAGGCGTGCGAGTCCTTCCCGACCGCTTTGCAGGACATGGTGAGCGCGCCGCGCGGATCCGCCTCGATCCGCTCGATCTCGACCGGCCCACCCGCAGGGGTGCAGATCTCGGGAGCGCCGTCCTCGGACAGATCCTCGTCGACGATCACCTCGACCGTCAGCTTGGCCGCCTGGAGCTCCTCGCGCAGGCGGGCGTACGCCGTGGTGTCCGTCACCAGGAGCTCCGGATGGGCCGCGGCGTTACCGACCGGCCGGAGGCAGTGGAGCTTCAACTGCTCTACGTCGAAGTGCTCCAGGGTGCGTGCCAGCGGAAGAACCTCGCCGATGTTGCGGGAGGTGACCGTCATGGTCGCGCCCGTACGGACACCGAGTTGCCGCGCGAGATCGAGCGCGCTCAGGGCACTCTGGTAGCTCCCTGTCTTGCGGATGTGGTCGTTGGTCGAGCCGATGCCTTCCAGTGAGACCCGGAGCAGGTCCAGGTTCGGAGCGATCTCCCTCAGCCGGCGTTCGATCCGGTAGCCGTTGGTGCAGATCTCGACCCGCAGGCCCAGGTCCTGCTTGGCGTGCTGAACGACCTGGGCAAGGTCCCTGTAGACGAACGGCTCGCCACCGAGCAAGGTGACGGCCTCCACACCGTACTGGTCGCGCATGAGCGTGATGAGGCTGATCGCCTCCTCAGCGGTGAACGCGTCCCCGTGCTGGAGCCGCTCGCCGTGGAAGCAGTGCAGGCACTCGAAGTTGCAGCGGTACAGCAGCTGCAGGTAAAGCATCCGGATCCTGCGGATCCCGGTGACTTCCCCGATCACGTGGTCCTCCTTCGGCCAGTTGCCTGGTGGGAGACCTGATCGTGGCGGAGAGCACAAGGACCGCATCACCGCGTATGAGGACGTGTCCGGGACGTCCCGGGACGTTTTCAGCGCGCCGCGAAGGTCTCCAGGATCTGGAGAAGGCGTCCGGTGTCCGAGAGATCCGGCAGCACCTCGGATGCTCCGGCAGTAGCCAGCTCCTCGGGCGTGTGGATGCCCGAAGCGACCGCGATGATCCCGGAGCCCGTGGCGAGTGCCGCCTCGACATCCCGAGGCGTGTCCCCGACGAGCACGACGGGGGTGCCCTCACGCACGCCTCGGAGACGCTGGACGCGTTCCCGGGCAACGGCCACGAGGTCCGGCCGCTGAAGGGCATCAGCGCCGTAAGCACCGACAGAAAGATCCAGCAGGGAGTCAAGGCCAAAGGCCGACACCTTCACGCGAGCGTTGGCCGCGATATTGCCGGTCAGCACCGAAGAAACCCAACTGTCCTGAGCCGAGGCCGCCTTGAGTATCTCCCGTACACCCGGCAGAGCCGTCCCGCGCCGCCGGAGATCTTCGAAGCGATCCTCACCTGCACGGGCCAAGGCGCCCTCGACAACCGACCATTCCGGCTCCGGCAGACCATCCAAGGCGAACATGTCCCGCATGATCAGGCGATCCGTACGGCCCTCCGTCCGCGCCGGCCGCGTGGGTGCGGCCCCCGTCAGCGCCGTGAAGGCTCCGCCGTAGATCTCCTTGCTCACCCCGGAGTTGTCGATGAGCGTGTGGTCGATGTCCCACAGGACGATGAGCTCCATAAGGCCAGCGTAGATACCCTCCCGCAACGTCAGCTCCGTAGGAACGTCCAACAACGTCCTTGCCGCATCGCGCTTGGCTGGGCTTGTATAGCAACTGTGAACGAGCGACTCCACTCCGTACTCGCCCAGCGCGGCGTCCCGCCCGAGTCGCTCGCCGAGGTCTGCGAGGTGGACCCCAAGACCGTCGGCCGCTGGCTCGGCGGGCGCGTCCCTCACCCGCGGCACCGATTCCGGGTCGCACAACACCTGCGGGTCGAAGAGACCTTCCTCTGGCCCACCCCACAACCAGCGGTGGGCAATCCAGGCGCCAAGTTAGATACCGAACTCGTAGGCACCTACCCCAACCGCGCCAGCGTCCCCCGCGACACCTGGCTCTCACTCCTCCAAGGCGCACGGCAAGAGATCGCGCTACTCGTCTTCTCCGGCACCTTCTTCGCTCAGTCCAACCCGCGCGTGGCCAAGATGCTCGCCGAGCGCGCAGCGGCCGGAGTACGGGTCCGTCTGTGTTTCGGCGACTCGGCCGGTCAGGCGGTTGCCACCCGAGGCCGGGAGGAAGGCATCGGCGGGGACACCCTGGCCGCCAAGATCCGCGCTTCCCTGACCTACTACCGCCCTCTGCTCTCCGAAACGGCCTGCGAAGTCCGGCTGCATGACACCACGCTCTACACCTCGCTGTTCCGCTACGACGACACCCTGCTCGCCAATCCGCATGTGTGGGGCCAGCCGGCCAGCGCGAACCCCGTGCTCCACCTCAAAAGGGTTGATGCCGCCGGGTGGTTCGACAACTACGCTCAGAGCTTCGAAGCCGTCTGGGCCGGCGCACGGCCCTGGACGCCCGGCCAGGAGGGGACCGCCGCACATGGGCAGGACTGAGTACTACAACGACCCCGAGGCCCCCAAAGCCAACACCCTCATCCCCGCCAACAACCTGCTCGTCGTCGACGACAGCGGCGCCATCCTCCTCCAGCGCCGCCGCGACACCGGCCAATGGGCGCTGCCCGGCGGAGCGCAGGACATTGGCGAGACGGCGGCCCAGTGCGCGGTACGCGAATGTCTGGAAGAGACCGGCATCATCGCCGAGATCACCGGCTTCCTCGGGGTCTACACGAACCCCAACCACATCGTGGCCTACACCGACGGTGAGATCCGCCAGCAGTACGAGAACACCTACATCGGCCGCCCGGTCGGAGGCGAGCCCACCATCAACGACGAGGCCGACGGCGTCCGCTTCATCCAGCCCACAGACCTCGACCAGTACGACATCCACCCCAGCATGCGCCAACAGATCGGCGACTACCTCGCCGGCACCTACCCCTACCTGGGCTGACCCGCCAACACCGCCTCCACTCGCCCCACGGCAGCGAAGATCTCAGGAGCCGCCCGACGGATGAACCGACCCACGAGGCTGTCAGCCCCGTAACGGTCCATGATCTCCGCGACCCGCTCCTCAGCGCTGGTCTGCTCCCCATCGGGTGTCGTCGTCATGTCGCAGTACACAAGCGCGTCTACTAGCAAAGGCTCCTCCGGCAATGGGAACTCGCGCTCCAGCGCCTTCCTAAGGCCGCGCTCCTCAGACTCCAGCAACGCGAATGAATGGTTCGCGACCAACCGCACCAGCCGCTCGTCCGCACCATGCTCGTCACGCAGGAACCGCGCACCATCGAGCGGATGGAACCCCGTCGTCGCCAGCCGGGGCGCGTAGCCCACGTCATGCAGCACCGCCGCAGCAGACAACAGCTCGGCGTCCTCTGCCATGGCCGGGCCGAGCCCGGAGGCCCGAGCAGCCACCCCTTGCGTATGCACCCATCGCTGCCGAAGCGTCGAGCTGAGCTCCTTCTTCGCAACCCGCTCTGCCCATTCCGAGATCGAAACACCCACGTCCTGCCCCTTTGGTCGAGACCAGCAATCAGGTAATGACCTCGGAAAGCATTGCAGCAGCGGCGACCTCCGACCAGAGCATCTACCCGGGAAGGACCGAATCTGCGCCTGACGAATTGAGCAGCAGCGATCCCTTGTACGCCTCTGTGCAGCCGGGAGGCCCGGCCGGCCGAAGAACAGGTCTTCGTTACTGATCCAGTCGAGGACGAGGACACCCCCACCTTGATGGTGGAATATGGGTCGTCCGGGACTCGGTGGGGGGAAAGACGCGCATGCACGCTCAAGAGACCACGATCAACGAACTCGTCCAGGGCGAGAAGCAGTACCAAGTGCCGCTCTATCAGCGCACTTACAGCTGGCAGCGGGATGAACTCCAGCAACTCTGGGACGACGTGCTTGAGTTGGTTGATGACCAGTTGGAGGAGCGGTCTCCTGCAGCGCACTTCCTTGGCTCCGTGGTGCTGGCTCCTGGCAGGATCACCGCCGGCGGCATGCAGCGCTGGCTCGTTGTCGATGGCCAGCAGCGGCTGACCACCCTCATGCTCGCCTTTGCCGCGCTGCGTGACCGCCACCGGGAACGCGGCGCGGAGCAGAAGGCCGAGCGCATCCACGACCTCGTGCTCGTCAACAAGTACCGCAGCGGCGACGATCACTACCGCCTCCTACCGACGCAAGCCGACCGCGAAGCCTTCATCGCCTGCGTCGAGAGCTCTCCCAGAGCCGGTGGGCCCGGCAACGTGGGCGCGGCCTACCGGTACTTCCTGGGCGCCCTCGCCGAGGGTGAGGAAAGTGGCGGTGAGGTGTGGACGGACGCGGTGGAGACCGTGTTGAGCGGTCTGTTGTCGATCGTGGAGATCACCGCGTCGGAGGGCGACAACGTCTATCGGATCTTCGAGTCGATCAACAACACCGGGGTGGGACTCCGGCAGAGTGACCTGCTGCGCAACTACCTCTTCATGTGCCTGCCGACGCGGGGCCAATCCGTCTACCAGAATCTTTGGCTGCCCATGCAGGAACGGCTGGGACCCGCCAACCTCGAACTCCTCGTCTGGCTGGACCTGGTGGTGGCCGGCAACAGCCGGGCGAAGCAGAGCGAGATCTACCGGGACCAGAAGAAACGCCTGGAGCCTCTGAGCTCCGACGAAGGGGCCTTGGAGCGTGAAATCGCCTCCCTGGCCCGCCGGGCGGAACGGCTGACGCGGATTCTGGAACCCGCGAGGGAGCCCGACCCGGAGCTGCGCGAAGTGCTGGAGAGGCTCTCCCGGTGGGGCGGCCAGACCCACTACCCGCTGGCGCTCCACCTGCTCGACCGCGTGGACGACGGGCAGGCCACACCTCACCAGGCCGCCCGGGCACTGGCGTACGCGGAGAGTTACATGGTGCGGCGCCTGTTCACCGGACACTCCACCACAGGCAGTAACCGGGTGTTCATGGAGATGGCCAAGGAGATGGAGAAGGACGACGATCCGGCCGACGCCGTGTGCCGCTTCCTGTCGAAGAGCAGGACGGGTGCCCGCGTCTGGCCCGACGACGACGCCGTGCGGGAGGCGATCCGTACCCGCCCCTTCTACAAAGCGGGTCGTGGCAACCAGCGGTTCCAGGTGCTGCGCAGGCTGGAGGAGAGTTACGGAGCCAGCGAACCGGTCGACTACGCCAAGGCGCGCCTGACCGTCGAGCACGTGCTGCCGCAGAGTCCCGCGCACCAGTGGCTGGACCTGCTGGCCGAGGAGACCGAAGACGGACAGGGCGCCGAGGAACTCCACGCCCTCCTGGTCCACACGCTGGGCAACCTGACTCTCTCGGCTGACAACGCGAAGCTTTCGAACCATCCGTTCCGCCGCAAGCAGGAGATCCTGGAGTTCAGTTCTCTGCGGATGAACCAGGAGATCGCGGGGCGGGAGCGTTGGGGGAAGGCGGAGATCCTCGACCGTGCCGCCGCGCTCGCCGACCGGGTGGTACGGCTGTGGCCCGGGCCCGTCGCGGGCACGGTTCTGGTGGACGACGAGTGGTCGGGCTGGAAGGAGCTGCGGGCCGCGC
This sequence comes from Streptomyces sp. SID3212, assembly GCF_009865405.1. GTDB lineage: Bacteria > Actinomycetota > Actinomycetes > Streptomycetales > Streptomycetaceae > Streptomyces. Next base: position 16,442 of record NZ_WWJY01000301.1, read on the forward strand.
TTCTCGCCATGCCGGCCGGGACGTGGACGACGTACGGTGATGTCGCGGCGCTCATCGGCACCCACGCTGTCCCGGTCGGCCAGCATCTGGCGTCCAAGGCGGGCCTGCACGGCGCCTACCGGGTGCTGACGGCGGACGGCCGCGTCTCGGCGGGCTTCCGGTGGCCGGATGGCCAGGACCTCGGTGATGTGCGTACCCGTCTGGAGGCCGAGGGAGTTTCCTTCGACGACGCGGACCGGGCCCTCCGATCTCACCGGCTGACCACGTCCGACCTGGCGGCCCTGTTGGGCAAGGACGTCTCCGATGAGGCCGAGCCGTCACCGCGGGCCAACGGCGACGAGCAGTTGTCGGCTGCCGACCGGTTCGAAACGCAACTGCGCGACAACCAGACCGAGGAGACCGCCGACGGCGTTCTGAACGCCCTGCGCTTCTGGGAGCAGCAGGGCGGTCATCTCGGCTACGGCCGGGCGAGCGAGACCAGTTGCTTCCCCACAGTGCGTTTCGGCAACGCCCCCGCTTCCCGAGAGCCGTGGCCCCTGGCCCTCTACCCGGTCTCCGGCACCGTCGAGGTCGTGTTCCAGTATCTGAAGAGGCGTCCCCCGTTCGATGACGAGCCGCTGCGTCGCGAGTTGATGAACCGCCTGAACGGGATCGATGGCATCGACTTGGCCGAGGCGAAACTGGACCTGCGCCCGTCCTTCGCGTTGGAGGTCTTCGCCGCGCACAGCGAGGAGATCTGCGCGGTGCTGGAGTGGTTCGCGCATACGGCGGCCCTGGCGGAGGCCCGTCGTATCGTGGACGAGGGCCCAAGCACTTCCTGACACCCTCCCCCTCCAGTGGAGCGTGGGGGCGACAGCATCCTGCCGGCCCCACGCACGTCACGCCTGGGCAAGCAGCCATGGCGTACGGGAGCTATGAACACTACGGGCGCGGGTTGACGACCGGCGCTAGGAACGGGCTGGGCGGCCCGTGCCAGGAGACCCGCAGTGCCTCGCGCGCCCGCGTGCATGCCACGAACAGCAGGTTCAGCTCGCCGTTCAGGTCCTCCTGGTGCTGCTGGGCGTCGACCTCGACCGCGGTGACGGCTGACTTCATCGGCATGGTGCCGTCGTTCACCCCGGCGACGGCGACGCAGCGGAACTCCAGCCCTTTCATCCGGTGCATGGTGCCGATCCGGACACCGGCGCCACCGCGCCCGGGACCGAGCACGCACGCGGCGACGCCGGCCTGCTCCAGGGCCTGGGCGATGTCCCGCCCCAGCTGGACGAAGCGCACCGCAACCCCGATGTCCTCCGCCCGCACCCCTACGCCGATCCAGTCCCGCACGCGGGCCACCAGCGCCTCGATCTCTTCCAACTTCGTGGCATACCCAGCCGTCTCCGGTCGCTCTCCGTGCATGGTCGAGCGGTATCCCGCTAGCGTCTCGTTACCGCCGTCCATGTCGTCCGGCTCCTCACCGGTCAGCAATGAGGCCGACCAGGCCAGGATTTCCTGCGTGGTGCGGTAGTTGATCCGGAATCGGTGCGAGCGGCCGACGACCTGGACGCCGAGCGAGCGCAGCGACACCCGATTGCCGTAGATCCGCTGGTAGGTGTCCCCGGCCAGGAACAGATCGTCCTGGCCGGGGGTGACCAGAGTCCGCAGGAACCGCCACTGCGCGGGGTGCAGGTCCTGCGCCTCGTCGATCACGACATGGCGGTACGGCCGCCTTTCCCGGCCGTCCAGGACGCGTGCTGCCTCCGCGCACACCTGAAGGAACGTCCATTCGCCGGCCTGGCGCAACTGCTCCTCGAACGCGGCGATGGCCCGCCATACCTGGAGGCGTTTCAGCGGTGGAAGCGCGGTACCGCGGCCGGTGCGCGGCGCCTTCAGGTACTCCTCCGGGGCCATCAGGGCCTGTGCCAGGACGATCTGACGCCACTCCTGGTCGAGAAAGACGTCCGTGAAGTCGACCTCCAGCCGCCGGGCGATGCGCGCCCAGCGGGCGGTGATCTCCTTCTGGTCGAAGACCAGCTTCAGCGGGGCGCCGCCGTTTTCCGCCCGCACGATCTCGTTGGCCAGGGCGTCGACGTTGACCACCCGGATCTTTGCTCGGACGTTCTCCTCCTCGACCAGCAGCGTCAGACAGCGCTCCAGCTCGGCCGCGAGATCCCTGGTGAAGGTGGTGAGCAGAACGCATCCGTCGGGGGCGTCCTCGGGCAGTTGCCGGGCCAGGTGGTACGCCCGGTGCAGGGCTACCACCGTCTTCCCTGTGCCGGGCCCGCCGGTGACCCGGGCCGGACCGGCGTAGCCCTCGTGGTACGCCACCCGGTACTGGCTCGGGTGCAGGAAGACCCGCCAGGCGTCGAACGGCCGCTCTAGGATTCCCTGCAGGTCGACGGGGCCCGACACGAGCGCGACCCGGCCGCGGGAACGGGCCATCGCGGTTTCCAGCTCATCGCCGTCATCGGCTCCGCGAGTCCGCCCGACGGTCCGGGCATACGCCTGCACGAGTTCCCGGTCGATCGCCTCGGGTTTCATCCCGGTCGCGAGCCCCAGCAGCACGTCGTACTGATGCTCCGGCATCACCTTGTGCAGTGCTTCCAGATGGTCCTCGTCCGGGATCAGCCGGATGATCGGCAGGATCTCCTCGTCCACGCCGAGGCTGCGCAGCACCTTGTCCGGGTAGTCGGAGGCGGGGAACAGGCGGGTCGGTTCTTCGGCGGCGAGCGCACGCAACCCTGCGGTGGCGCGTTCCAGGGCCACGTCGTTGCGTATCTCGATGCCCTGCGTCGCCTCGTTCACCGACGCCCGGTGCTTGGCGGCCCAGTCGTTGGCCTTGTCATGTGGGAGCACCTTGAGCAGCAGGTAGCTGTCGCCCGACTCTCCCTTGAGGACGACGCCGCGCCAGAAGCCGGTGATGCGGATGGTCCGCAGCCGAGGGTCCTTCTGGTGCGTCAGCTTCTCCAGGTGCAGCCCGGTGTGCGTGGCCGCCGTGAACTTCTCGAACACCTCGAAGACCCGCTTCTGAACGGGTTTCTCCAACGCCGCGAACTCCAGCAGGAAGTCCCGGTGCATCCCCAGCGTCGCCATCCGCGGCCCCTCCAGAAGACTACGATCACTTTACTGACCGGTGTCGATGCGCTATGCCGGTCGGTACGCGCCAGGGCGCGAAGGCGGATGGCCAGGGTCCACCTGCGGCGCGGGTCAGTTGACTCGGCGGTTGCCGGGCGGAACCTCGCTCCGGTGTATCCCCACGACGACGGAGCCCGGTCCGCTGACGGACAGGCTCTCGCGTATCAGGTCGATGACATAGTCCCAGCCGGTGCCACGCGTGCCGATCCATCCGTCCCTGAGCAGCGTAGTGAAGGTGGTGTTGTTCAGGTACCGAGGAACTGATTCCTCGACGATGCGTGTCCCGCCGGACGGCCCGTCGGCCTCGGGGCGTTGAAGCAGTTCCTGGAAGTGCTCCCGCGTGAGATACATGCCAGGGATGAGGGCGGCGGAGTTCATCATGAAGGGGGTAGTCCGGCACAGTTTGACCATGCTGGGCGTGGGGACCAAGCGCGGGTCTCCCAGTGTCGCTGAGCCTTCTTGGCTGGACCGAGACCACTCGTCCTCGGCCTTGCACTCGTCGTCCACGGTCTCCATCCGCTTCAGCTCCCGCTCACCGGTGGCGTCGTGCCAGTACACCCAGCCGGGCCCGCTCTGACGCATGCGCTTGTACTGGACCATGGCCACGCTGCGGGCGTGCTCATTCACGTAGATCATGTCGACGCCCATGACGGTCTCGGCGTTCGTGCGGTTGGCGTTGTATACGAACAACCGATGGCGGGATTCGGAGTTACGACGGTAGATTCGCCAGCCGACCTGCACGGCGTCCTCGCCCTCCATGCCAGGGAAGCGTAGGTAGTCGTGGACGATCTGCTGGTCCTCGATCTGCCGAAGAGCGGGCAGCCCTTCGATGAAGGGGACGGACCGGGATCGGGGATCATCCCCGCTGAGTGGTTGTTGCCACGCTTCGAGCGGATCGCGGTCCGCGCCGAACGTCTCCATGAGGGTGCCCACGGCGTCCTTCTCAAGGCTCCGCTGTTCTCCCTCCCGACCTGTCGGAGGATTGGCCCCCAGGCTGTTCTCCAGGTCGTCCAGCGTCTCGTTCAGTTCCGGCCGCAGATGCCGGATGGCGGCGAGCAGGTTGTCGCCAGCCGCGGGAGACAAACGACCGTCGTCCTTGAGGAATCGGCGGCTGGCCCCCATGGCGCCCTCAAGGTCGACGAGCGGCAGCGGAACACGGAGTGCGGTGAAGTCGCGGGCGAGCAGGGCGCGTTCGTAGGTACCCGACCGTCTGCCCGGGAAGACACCGCCCACCCCGATGATCCTGCTCTGCTCATACCGGGCGTGACGGTCCGTGAAGAAGGCGAGACACCATACACGTGGCTTTCTCCAGTCCTTGTACGGGTACGCGAAGGTCCGCTCACCACGGGTCAGCCATGCCGGAGGCTTTTCGGGGAGCCGCTCCGTCATCAGCGCGGTGCTGTGCACCAGAGCGACGGCGACCATCTGTGACCTCCTGCATCGTGTGAAACTGGCGGCTCAATTGTTGATCGAGTTGCGGCTGGCAGGGCACAGTGGCTGTCAATCGGTCATATGAATGGCGATGATTCGACGGTGGCGGGGCCTCAAGACGCTCCTGGCCACCGAGCGAGAACCCCCCGACGCTGCAACTCCCTTATGTGGTCCGCCATTCGCCCCGGCATGGGACCGCCATTCAGTAGGACGCCCGCCTCGATGTTGCGCTCGGCGCCGGCCGCCGTGAGGTTGGCGCTGGAGAGGAAGAGGACCCGATCGTCGGCCACCGCCAGTTTCGCGTGCAACCGGCCTCCGGGAGTCTGGCGTTGACCCATCGGCCAGTGCCAGAGCCGCAGGCCCGGCACGCGGGAGAAGGCATCGGCCGGCTCACGCCCGGAGAGCAGCCCGCCCGCGCCTTCCAACGTCTCCATGACGATGTCCACCGTGACGCCGCGGGCCACGGCTTCTGATAGCGCCGCAGTCAGCGGTGCGTACCAGCGGGCCGAGTAGGTCACGGCGACGAACCGGTGCTGCGCGGCCCCGACGACCTCCATCAGCACTTGGGCGGTGGCGCGACTGGGTGTTCCGGGCGTGGAGGGACCGCTCCATACCGCACGGGCCTCGGTGACCTCGCGTCGCCGGGTCCAGGCAGCCGCGTAACCCCGCAGATATGCCGCCGCCTCCGCCGAGGGAACGTCGTCCTCCGTCAGCGATGCCATCAACGCCGATACGGCTTCCAACGCGGCTGGAGTCTGGAGCCTGCCAATGATGTACGCGGGGGAACGGCCCTGGGCGAGGAGTGAAGCCAGGGCCTTCGTCCGTGTGGGCCCGAGCGAGGAAGCGGCCGTAGCTGCCGCCGCCTCGAAGTGTCTGCGACTCACCTGGGCGATCCGCTCACCCGTAGTCCGGGATTAGGGCCAGTGATTTCGGGTCGCCTGTTAGGTGGGTGATGAACCGCCGGTCCAGGAACCGGTTGCCGCGCTCGCACGTGGTCTCGGACACGAACAGGCAGGCGTGGCAGGCGGCACCGTGCAGGAAGTCCTCCGGTGCCTTGGGAAGGCGTTCACCGCACAGCGGGTCCGAGGAGCACCGCCCCGCCGTGTGCAGCGCCGTCCGTACGATCCTGGCCAGCCGGTTCTCCCCGGTGCTCGGGTCCTCGTCGGCGAGGGAGACCAACCCGCCGAGCGTGCCCTCTGAGTCCGGGACGGCCGTGTAGATGAGGATGCCGGTCCGCCGTTCCCCGGTGTCGCCGCTGTAGATCCGCTCGGCCAGGCTCGCCGAGTTGTAGCCGGACTCCATCGCGATGGTGCGGATGAGCAGGTGGGAGAGTGTGTGCAGGGCGATGTAGCGGCTGCCCGGCCAGCCCTGCATCGGGTCGAATCCGTCGGGGAGCCGATCCGACTTGCGGTGGTCGCGGAACCGGCCGAAGGCCGCGGCGTGTGCCGCGAGTTCGTCGCTCGGCGCGACCCGCTGCTCCCACTGCTCGATCAGCTGATCGTCCAACCGCAGGAACAGCCCTTCGCCTCGCACCTCGCTGGCCGGCACCCACCCGTGCTCGCGCCGCCCCACTTCCACGCGGGTGACCGCGCCAGGGTCCTCCGGGTCGGGTGCGTCGAGCCGGGTGAAGCCGATGAGGGCGCGCACCTCGCGCAGCCGCTCCAGCTGTCGCACCTGGGAGAAGACGGTGGACAGCGGCCCGCTCAGCGAGGCGTCCACCAACGCGAAGTCCTCTGTCGGGTCGGGGGTCTTTTCCGCGGACAGCACCTGCCACTCGGGGGTCAGGAGGTCCGGAGGACCGGGCGGCTGCTCGGTCTCGCCCGCATTGCCCGACAAAGCCGCGCGGAAGGCGGACACGGCCTGCCAGACCTGTCCGGGCTCGTAGTCGCGAAGGTAGCGGTGGTGCTTCGACTTCTTGGCGAACATGGCGATCTCCGCCTCGTTCTCGAAGTCCTCCAGATCCGGCCAGCGTTCCTCGACGAGCTTGCGCAGCGAGTCGGTCCCTGTGTCGGGCAGTGCCAGCGCGCTGAGTGTCACGGGAAACCACTGGTTGGACGCGCCCACGACCAGCAGGTAGGGCCGCTCGCCGCAGGTGTCGTAGACGCCGTCGAACTGCGGGTGCCGACCGCGGCAGAAAGGCAGGTTCTCGCGACCCTTGTCGCCCATCGCGGCCCGGATGTTGCGCTTGGCCTTCTTGCAGACGAGACATTCGAGGGAGACGTTGGCCGCTAGATTGCCGCCGTTGTCGCGCATCCGCAGTGTCGGGTACGTCGTGTCGGGGCAGGCGCGACCCTCGTGCACGAACTCGGTGTACGGGAACTCGTCGAGGTGGCCCTTGGTGCATGCGAGCGCGAAGCGGGCGGCCACGGCGAGAGGCTTGCGGCCTTTCTTCTTCCGGTAGCAGTTCTCGTGGTAGAACCGCGCCTCGTCAGGGCGGCGGGCGTTGTTGTTCTCGAACCCCCACTTGCCCGAACCCAGGGAGGCCAGCTCATTGCACGCCGTACAGCGAAGCCACTGCGGGAAAGGGGTCACGGGCACGCCGATCCGTGCCGCGTTCCCTTTCGGGTCCGTGTCGGTGCCGGGGATCCACGGCGCGGCACGCAGTTCGCCCACCTGGTTGGGGCCGTAGCGCCGCAGGGCCCGGTTGACGGCCCCGCGAAGCCGGGGCTCCTCGATCACCGGATCGGGCACACCGGCGTAGCTCCAGTGATCGAGGCCCTTGACCATGACGGAGAAGTTGGGCAGGTCGACGAGGGCACCGACGCCGCCGGTGAACATGAGGTGGCTGGGCCGTACCGCCCCCACCCGCCTGAAGTATCCGCCGCTGCTCATGATCGCCGCCCCCTGGCAGTGCCGTTGTCGTCGCCGTTCCCGTCCGGGTCCGGCACCTCGCCGTGTTCGTCGCCGCTCGTTGTGTCCGGGCCGTCTCCGCCCTCGGCGGGCGGCCCGAACTCCCAGGCGTTCCCGGCCGGGGCCGACAGCACAGTGTCGGCGGACAACAGCATGTTGATCTCGTTCTCCGTCTCGCGCATCGACTGAGGGACGGTGAGCACGTCCCATGCGCTGCCGTCCGCGTTGCGCAGCAGGCCCAGCACCGTCTGCTTCTGCCGGGTTTGGCCCCGGTAGCCGAGCCGGCCCTGCTCACCCTTCTTGGCCGTCCAGGCGTCACGTAGGGCGTCGATGCGCTCGGCGAGGTAGCCACGCGCCCGGTCCCCATCCACGGCCTCCGCGCGCGCCAGCAGTCGCCGCTCGACGTCCCGCACACGCGGGTCGTCGAGGTCCACCCCCTCCGCGTCCACGTTGTCGGAGAACTCGTCGCAAGCCTGCCGCACGGCTGAGACATACATGGCGGTGGTGCCCCGGTCGAGCGCCCGCCGCGTGAACGGGGTCACCGACAGCGCCTCGACCTGCCGGTAGAACGTCGCGTGGTAGTGCTCGAAGTCCTCGAAGTGGGCGAGATCCCGGGGTCGGGCCCAGTTGTAGAGCGTGATTACGATGCCTGGCCGACTGGCCTGACGTCCGACACGGGAGGACGCCTGAATGTATTCGGCAGTGTTCTTCGGCTGCCCGGTGACGACCATCAGGCCGAAGCGGGAGACGTCCACGCCCACCTGGAGCATCGACGTGGCCAGTACGTGGTCGACCGGCCTGCGGTGCAGTGGGGCGGGCAGGACCCGGGGCTGACGGGCCCTCCCGGCGTCCCGGAGCTCGTCGACGATCGCCTTCTTGCGCTCCGATGTGTCGTGCTCCGGGTTGAACCCGATCTCCAGCCGTTTGAGAGTGGCGCTGATCTCCGCCGACGAGATACGGGAGGTCAGCTCCTGGAGGTTGAGCATGTCGGTGTCGCGCAGCAGCCGGTCGGCGATGCCTCGGCGGCGCCCATTGGTCCGCAACCGGCTCGGCACATCGTCGTCCAGGACCCGCCGCATACCGGCGAGTTCCTTGGTCGCGTTGAAGTACCCGACCACGGTCATGTAGGGATCGGCGGGAGCGCCGTAGAGGTCGAACATGTGCTGCCCGGCGAGCAGGAGGATCTCCGCGACACGGATCTCGGCGGCCTTCATGCGCACCCCGTGCGCGCAGACGCCGTAGTAGCGCCGCCCGGGGTCGTCCCGGGTGACGTCGACCTGCTGGGAGAAGAAGGTGTCGCTGACGTCGACCACCTGCGGCGGGAAGATCGCCAGGTCCCGGGCGAACACGCCCAGCACCTGCGCACGGGCGTTGCGGGTGGTTGCCGTCGACGCGACGATCTTCGGCCCGGTGTTCCGGAACTGCCCGTGGTAGTCCTTCGCCCGCCAGGTGCACAGCTGGTCGACGGCCGACTCGAACAGCCCCACCGTGGTGCCCAGCGCCCCGGAGATCAGGTGCAGCTCGTCCTGGATGATGAGGTCCGGAGGCCGCAGCCGCCGTGGCATCGGCCGGCTGGTCACGGCCTTGTGCCGGTCCTTGGCGTTGTGCCGGGACCCGCAGCCGATCTCCTCGTCGAGGTCGTCGTGGCGGTAGCCGTGCCTCTCGCAGTAGGCGCTCACGCGCCCGAACAGCATTCCCGCATAGCCGCGCCACGGCAGCTGAGCGAGCTTGTCCACGGTCGCGATCAGCAGGCTCGGCACCAGTCGGTAGATCTCCTCGTCGACCGTGAGGATCGGCAGGCCCTCGCCCCGCGCCAGCATCCGCGAGAACGGGCAGGGTTCCGCGTCCTCCCCGCGCGGGCAGTACACGATGACGCGCCGCCGTACGTCGTCCGGTGCCACGTCACGCCACGCGCGCAGCTCCTCGCCGCACCACGGGCAGGACAGCACCTGCAGGACGTTCGCATGCCGCCCCGAGGCGGACTCGTTGGCCTCGGCGATCTGCTGCGCCGCGTCCCCGTACCAGTTCGGCGAGACGCCGGCACCGACCCACAGCCCGATGCGGAACGGCCTGCCGCCCCAGACCTTCTCGTCCTCCCTGCGGAGCACCTCCGTCGCGCACACGAGGGCGGAGGCCCGCTGGAACTGCTGCGCCGTCAGCAGCCGCAGGGTGTACCGCATCAGTACAGCGACGCCGTCCCGCCCCTCGCGGGCGTCCTCGCCTTCCCCGACGACCTTCTGCAGCCGCCGGATGGCGAACGTATAGGCCGTGAGACCGAGATACGCCTCCGTCTTGCCTCCACCGGTTGGGAAGAACAGTAGATCGACCGTGGCGGTGCTGTCGGCCCTGCGCTCCTTGTGCGCGGGGTCGGTGAGCGAGCACAGGTTGAGCAGCACGAACGCCAGCTGGAAGGGGTACCAGCTCGCGGCCATGGGGCCGCGTCCGTCGACCTCGGCGTAGGCCGCCGCGTACGTGGGCGGCTTCTCACCGCTCTCGGCCCGCAGCGCGGCCGTCGCCGTCGCCCGGCGCTGCATGGCCATGGCCCGGTTGGCGAAGCGGAACGCTCGCAATGCGTCCTTGTTGGTGTGCAGCAGTTCGATACCGAGGGCGATCCGGCCGCACGCGTCGCGGGCCTCGTCGACCGCCCGCAGCGCGGTGGTCCGCAGCTCGCCCGACAGCGAATCCGCCTTGGCGGCTTGCTGTTGCAGCCAGCCGTCGTAGCCGTCGGCCAGCGGCTGGAGGGCCTTCAGCAGCTCGTCGCGCCGCTCCCATACGGCCAGTTCGGCGAGCTTGTCCATGCTCACCTCAAGACCGGCGAGCAACGGCTGACGCGCCGTGTTCGGCGCGACCGTGGCCGGTACGTCCTTCACCGGCAGCCAGGTCGTCTCCAACTTGACCGCACGGCGCCCCTTCGGCAGCACCCTCGCGTGCACGGCGACGTTCCGCCCGTGAGAGTGCTTCAACTCCTGCCGGTACAGCAGCCGCAGATGCTGCTCCTCGGGGTTCTCCAGGATGTGGCCGGGTTCATCAGTCAGCGGATCGTCGATTGGCAGGAAGACGCTGGACTGCCCGTCGAAGGAGGTGACTTCAAGTTTCGTCTGGAACAGCCACTGCCCGTCCCGCAGTTCACGGGACTCCTCCAGCGCGTTGATCAGAGACACGTCGACGAAGCGCAGGTTGTCCGCGCCATCGACGGTGCCGGGACGCTCCCGCACGTGTACGTCGAGCCGGATGCAGGGAAGGTCAGGGTCGGTGTCGTCGACGCCTTCCAGAACCTTGCGGACGGTGCCCGACGAGTCGACGGGAATGTCCACCTCGTACCGGACGGGCTCCCGCGACCACGTGCGCACCGCCCGGCCGTCGTCGGTCTTGGTGTCGCTCTGCCGGTACCGACCCCAGGAGGCGATGACACTGAGCATGCCCACATCGGCCGGCACCAGGAAACTCAGCCCCATGGACGACGCCCACAGCCGTCCGGCGGCCTGCGGGGTGAGCCGCTCCGACAGCTCGGGGTCCCGCCCGTCCCCCTCAGCGCTGACCTCGGTCTCCGCCTGACCCGCCGCGACCTTCACGGGCGAGTCGGTCGGCGCGGGCCGGGGCCCGAGAAGTCCAACGAGGTACCGGTCGCGGGGGCCCGCGCTGTGCGGCGCGAGTGCCTCGGTCTCGTCCGCCCACGGCCCCAGCAGATCCCGTGAGATCAGATCGCCGAGCTCCTCCCGGACGTCGTACGATGTCCCGGACCGGAAAGTCTGGGGGACCTCGTCCACGGGGTGGGGAACGCTGGGCTCTGGAGCGGGGGCGTTATGTGGTGACGACGGCATGCGGGTATCCCTCCCTGGGCGCGGACCGTGCTGACCGGCACCCGCGAACAACGATAGGGGGGTCCACTGACATTGGTGGGGCTCGCGGCGAGTTGCACAGGGCCGTGCCGGGTCGGCAGCGACTCAAGCCGCCTCGATGGACTCGCCTGCTTCGTAGACCCTCTGCGCCACCGCAGGCACCACGGCGGGCTGCCTCTACGTCATCACACCCTGTCCGTTGCCATGATGCTGATGCATCCTTCAAGCGTCGCGTGGCACGCAGTGCTTCACCTGGCACCGCGGTGGGACATCACCTTAGGCTCGGGCTTCCTGGCGGCACGACAGGCACCGGTTCGAACCCGTCCTCCGACCCTTGGGCCGGGATGCGCCTGGGTCAGCTCCTGGAAGATCATGCACGATCACATGGACGCGGTCGTCCGCGACGGCCGCGTAACCGGCTGTGGTTGCCGGAGAGGCGTGGCGCATCAGGCGCTGGGTCATGAGCAGGTCTCTGCCGGATGAGCGGTAGACCATTGTTCCGTATCGGTGTCTCAGCTGGTGGTAGCGCATGCGGATGCCGATCTTGGCTGCGATGCCGGCGACAGTGCGAGAGACGGATTCAGGACGCGTCCCGTCCCAGAATCTACCGTGTCCCGTCAAGTCGAGTGCCTTCATGACGACCGGCGGCACGGGGATGGTGTCTGTGCGTCCGCCCTTGCCAGTAACGCGGAGTATTGCTGTGCCGTCATCGAGAGTGGATAGGTCTTCCCGGGCTAGTTTGGCTGTTTCGTGGGCGCGGAGGCCGCAGAAGGCTCCCAACAGGACCCACGTCTTGTGTACTCCATGTGTGGCCGTTGTGAGCCGCGTGAGCTCATCCTCTTGGAGTGGGTGCGGTGTTGACCGGGGAGCTGCGGGCTTGCGTATGCCCCGAATGAGGTCGACCCCGAGCCACCTCCCGAAGGCTCGAAGATGGTTCAGGTAGGTCCTTCGCGACCATGGGCCTAGGGGGCGAGCGGCGAAGTAGCCGATGACGTGATCGATGTTGAGCTGGCTCTCGGTTACGCCGGCAAAGCGGGCTATGCCCCTCACGCAGCGTACGCGGACTCGGATGGTGCTGACTGAGTAGCCGTCCGCACGCTGGGACTCAGCGAACTCGTCAAGTGTCATGAGAGGTGTCATGCACCTGATTGTGAGGTCCGTACCGTGGCTTATTGACTTTGGCGGGATTCACCCCTGGATCGTCCGAACTCGCCCTCTTGGCAAGCCGGCCGGCAACCGTCTGGTAGCCAACAAGGGTAAGTCGTTCCAGGGGTCCAACGTACTGGGGAAGGGGTTCGTCCTCACCCCCGAACATGCAGCCGACCTCATCCAGCGCGACCCTCGCAACAAGGACGTTCTCTTCCCCTACCTCAACGGCGAGGACCTCAACTCCCGCCCGGACTGCTCGGCGAGCCGCTGGGTGATCAACTTCCATGACTGGAGCGAGGAACGAGCACGGAGCTACCCGGAAGTTTTTTCCCGCGTCGAAAGAGACGTCAAGCCCGAACGACTCAAGAACAACCGCAAGGTATATCGTGACCATTGGTGGCAATACGCGGAGAAGCGGCCGGCCATGATCAATGCCATCAGAGGACTTGATCGCGTTCTGGTGGTAGCACTCGTCAGCAGAACGGTTATGCCAGTTACCGTACCTACGGGGCAGGTTTTTTCGCACATGTTGGGTGTTTTCGCCTCGACGGGTCTGGCGCACAGCGCTCTGCTCGGCAGTGGAATCCACTACGCCTGGACTATCGCGCGAGCCTCGAGCCTCAAGGGAGACATTCGATACACACCGTCCGACGTTTACGAGACGCTACCCCTTCCACCCGTGACGATAAGAACAGAGACTGCCGGGCGGGCTCTCGATGGCTTGCGGCGAGAGATTATGACTGAAAGGCGACTGGGCCTTACCGGTCTATACAAGATCATCCATAACTCAAGGGATTCCAGCAACGACATCCAGGCTTTGCGTGACGCTCATCGAAAAGTTGATGAGGCGACGACGGATGCGTATGGCTGGTTCGACCTAGAGCTTGATCATGGATTCTATGAAACTCGTCAGGGACCTCGCTTCTTGATCAGTCCAGCCACAGGCGGAGAGATGGTTGATCGCCTTCTGGAGCTCAACCATGCGCAATACAAAGCCGAATCCTCGCCCTACAGGATCCAAGGCTGCGCGGTGGAAAAAATGACACAAAGGGCCATGGAAGGCGACGTCCTCTTTTGATTAAGAGGTCAGAAAAGTACTGGATCCGAGGCGCCCCCAATCGTTCCACTCGACAACAGAGAGTGACCATTGGCGTTAGTTCCATCACTAATCGGTGATGGGTCGATGGAATGCTGCATGTGATTCAGTTCCAGCAACCTGTCGAGAATCTCTATTTGGGATGACACGTTGATACCGTACCGAATACCGCGGGATGTCTCGTGGAAATCGTGGCAAAAGTCAAGGTCGGTCCAGCCGTACGCTTCAACTGTCGCGCAGTCGATTTCTTGATGAATTTTCCGCAAATTAAAGATCCCCAAGTCGCTAACGGTAGAGTCATGCATTAAATTGTACAATTTCGTGAGACCCAACCCCCTCTCGCCCATTAGCTCTGCACGCAGGTGATCCAAATTATTCCCCGCCGCTTTCATGCCCACTGAGGGAACCGGGTAGGGCAGAGTCTCAAAAACGTCGGACGGCGTGTATCGAAGGTCCCCCTTGAGGCTTGATGCTCGCGCAATCGCCCAGGCGTAGTGGATGCTGCTGCTGAGCAGAGCCAGGTCCGCAGGCCGATCAGTTGCAAAGACCACGGTTGCTTCACTGATGACTTGACCAGTGGGCACGAAGAGCGGCAACCCAGTCTTGCTCACTCTGGCTACCACCAGAACACGGCCCATATCTCCAATGGTCCGATACAGCTTGGGTGCTCGCTCGGCATACTGCCACCACCTCTCACGTCGCACCTTGCGGTTGTTCTTGAGTCGTTCGGGCTTGACGTCTCTTTCGACGCGGGAAAAAACTTCCGGGTAGCTCCGTGCTCGTTCCTCGCTCCAGTCATGGAAGTTGATCACCCAGCGGCTCGCCGAGCAGTCCGGGCGGGAGTTGAGGTCCTCGCCGTTGAGGTAGGGGAAGAGAACGTCCTTGTTGCGAGGGTCGCGCTGGATGAGGTCGGCTGCATGTTCGGGGGTGAGGACGAACCCCTTCCCCAGTACGT
>NZ_WWJY01000302.1 GCF_009865405.1 Streptomyces sp. SID3212
ACCCCAACCCCCCTCACCCCTCTCCCCCAGAAAGACCCCTCACCCAAGAGCCTCAACCGCCGCACCCAAATCCCGGGCGAACGCCCTCCCGTACCGCTGCGCGGCCGGGACCCGGTAGTGCGGGCCGCCGTTGTACCGCGCGGCGAGTTCCTGGAGCTGGTCATGGGTCAACCGCTCAGCCGGTACGGCGGCGAAGTCGCACTCCGTCCTCAGCATGGCCAGGTAGGCCGCAGCGATGAAGACGTTCTGCCTCGGCTCCCTCACCGCCCGCACGACCACCCGCCGCTGCCTGCCGCCGAGCGCGCCGGGGTCGTACCCCAGCACCTCCGCTGCCCTCCGCACCTGGACGGCGAGCGGCCCCATCGAGGTCTTGTCGGCGTCGCGGACACGCCGTGCGAGGGGGCCGGGCACGACGGCCCGGAGGACGCGGCGGACGGCGTACGCGGCATCGTCCACGGCGCGTGGCAGGCCCTGGACCTCCTGCCAGGCGATCCCGGCCAGCAACGCGGGCGGCAGCCCGGCGTGCTCGGCGGCGGCGTGCAGGAGAGGAGAGTTGGCGGCGATGTAGGCGCGGCGGGGGCGGTCGGTGCGGGCGGGCAGCCAGTAGCTGTTCCCGCGCCCCGGAGGCAGCGCGTCGAGCCGGCGCCGGATGAGGTGGAGCGCCTCGGAGACAGGGGGACCGCCGACGGCCGGAGACGCCCCGCCCGGCCCCGTACCCATGGCTCCCGCCCCCGCCGCCGTACCCGTACCCACGGCCGAATGCCCGTCGTCGGTCGACACCGCGACCACCTCCCCACCGGAACCACCCACGGCCCCACGCCCTCGTCCGTCCGCGCCCAGCCTCCCATGATCACGGCCAGTCGCGGCCGACGACGGCCGAAGACCTCAACGTCTCAGGGGATGCCCCCGCGAGGCCATCCCCAGCAGCACTCAACCCCCACCGCCGCAGCGCCCACCCCGCAGCCCGCAGCCCGCATGCCTACGACGCCGTCCCCGCCCCGTACGCCCGCAAAAACGTGTCCACCGCCGCCCTCGCCACCCCCCGCGCCTCCTCGGCCGGGATGTCGTGCGTGCCCAGTCGGGAGCGGGCCTCCATCGGGGCGGTGAGGAGTGCCAGGAACTGTTCCGCCGCCAGTGCCGGGTCGCACGGGCGCAGGCGCCCCGCCAGGGACAGCCGGGCCAGCCGGTCCGCCAGCGCCTCCGCGAGCCGGACCAACGTCCTCCCCTGGACGACCTCGATGAGGTCCGGGAAGCGCGCGACCTGCGCGTACGTCAGCCACCGCAACGACTGCGACCGCTCCCCGCAGCACACCTGGACCAGCCCGTACGCGACATCCTCCAGCACCGCGTCCAGATCGTCGCCCGGGTCGCGCAGCCGTTCGGCCACGGCGAGGTTCTCCGCCATCACGATGTCCGCGGCGGCCGCCATCGCGTGCCGGAACAAGTTCTCCTTGTCGCTGAGGTGGTTGTAAACCGTCGGCTTGGCAACGCCGGCCACCTCGGCGATCTCCTGGACGCAGGCCTCCGCGTACCCCCTGCGCGCGAAGACGGTGAAGGCCGCGTCGAGGATCGCCTGCCGCTTGTCGATACGCCCGCGCGGGGCGGCCCGCCCCGCCGGGGACGCTGTTCCGGTCACCCGCGCACCCTACCCGGCACCTCTTGCGTGTGAACTGCTCAGGTCACTAAATTGAACCAACGAGTTCAATTCGCGCAGTCCGCATCCCACACGAGGAGGCACCTTCCGTGATCGTCAACATCCTGCGGTTCAGCTTCAAGGACGGCACGACGGACGAGGCGAAGGCCGAGGTCTTGGCCGCCATGCGCCGTACGTCCACGGTCGAATCGGTCGCGTTCTCAGCCGTCGGCCAGGATCTGGGCCTGCCGGACGAGGGCTTCACGCACACCTACTGCGCGGGGGTCGAGGACCTGGCGGCGCTGGAGCGGTACATGTACGACCCGGTGCACCTCGCGGGCGACTCGGTGATCATCCCCCACCTCGCGAAGCTCTCGGCGGTCCGGCTGTCGGACGACCTGGACCCCGGCCTGAGCGAGAAGGTCGCGGCGATGCACCTCAAGAAGGTCGCTACGTACCCGGAGTGGGGCCGGCTCCTCGACACAATCCCGGCCGGCTGACCGGCCGTACCGTACTCCGGACACAGCACCGGCCGTACCGTACTCCGGACACAGCACAGGGGCCCCGCACCAATCCCTTCGGATCGGCGCGGGGCCCCTGCTCACTGCTCTGCCTGCTCTGTCTGCCCTGTGAAGAGCAGCCAAGTCAGAAGATCCAACAACCAGTCGTGAAGACTAGACGTTGATCTTGGTGACCTGGCCGGCGCCCACGGTCCGGCCACCCTCGCGGATGGCGAACTTCAGGCCCTCTTCCATCGCGACGGGCTGGATCAGGTTGACGGTCATGAGGGTGTTGTCACCCGGCATGATCATCTCGGTGCCCTCGGGAAGGGTCACCACACCGGTCACGTCCGTCGTACGGAAGTAGAACTGCGGGCGGTAGTTGTTGAAGAAGGGGGTGTGACGACCACCCTCGTCCTTCGACAGGATGTAGGCCTGGGCCTCGAACTCGGTGTGCGGCGTGACCGAACCGGGCTTGATGATGACCTGGCCGCGCTCGACGTCCTCGCGCTTGATGCCACGGAGGAGCAGACCGACGTTCTCGCCCGCCTGGCCCTCGTCGAGCAGCTTGCGGAACATCTCGATGCCGGTGACCGTGGTGGTGGTCTTCTCGGTCTTGATACCGACGATGTCGACGGTCTCGTTGACCTTGAGGACACCACGCTCGATACGGCCGGTGACGACCGTGCCACGACCGGTGATCGTGAAGACGTCCTCGATCGGCATGAGGAACGGCTTCTCGACGTCACGCTCGGGCTGCGGGATCGACTCGTCGACGGCGGCCATCAGGTTCAGGACCGACTGGCCCCACTCCTTGTCGCCCTCAAGAGCCTTCAGCGCCGAGACGCGCACGACCGGGAGGTCGTCGCCCGGGAAGTCGTACTCGGAGAGGAGCTCACGGACCTCGAGCTCGACGAGCTCCATGATCTCTTCGTCGTCCACCATGTCGGCCTTGTTCAGCGCGACAACGATGTACGGCACGCCGACCTGGCGGGCCAGGAGCACGTGCTCCTTGGTCTGCGGCATCGGGCCGTCGGTGGCCGCGACCACGAGGATGGCGCCGTCCATCTGCGCCGCACCCGTGATCATGTTCTTGATGTAGTCCGCGTGACCGGGGCAGTCGACGTGCGCGTAGTGACGCGACTCCGTCTGGTACTCGACGTGCGCGATCGAAATCGTGATACCGCGCTGGCGCTCCTCGGGAGCCTTGTCGATCTGGTCGAAGGCCGAGGCCTCGTTCAGGTCCGGAAACGCGTCGTGCAGCACCTTGGTAATGGCGGCCGTGAGGGTCGTCTTACCGTGGTCGATGTGACCGATGGTGCCGATGTTGACGTGCGGCTTGGTCCGCTCGAACTTCGCCTTCGCCACTGGGGTCCTCCTGGAGTGGTTCTGTACGCCTTACTCATCGGCGCCAGGTGATCTTTGCTGGGATGCCGGGGCCCGGGGCACCCCGGCCGTGTGGTGACGGCCGGAGTGCTCCAGGGCTTGCCGGAGACAAGGCTAAAGCGTGAACTCGGGAGAGTTACTCGCCCTTGGCCTTCGCGATGATCTCCTCGGCGACGTTCCTGGGAACCTCGGCGTAGGAGTCGAACTGCATCGAGTAGCTTGCGCGACCCGAGGTCTTGCTGCGGAGGTCTCCGACGTAGCCGAACATCTCCGAGAGGGGCACGAGGCCCTTCACGACGCGGGCGCCGCTGCGCTCCTCCATGGCCTGGATCTGGCCACGGCGGGAGTTCAGGTCGCCGATCACATCGCCCATGTAGTCCTCGGGCGTGGTGACCTCGACGGCCATCATCGGCTCCAGGAGTACGGGGGACGCCTTGCGAGCACCCTCCTTGAACGCCTGCGAACCGGCGATCTTGAAGGCGAGCTCCGAGGAGTCGACCTCGTGGTAACCACCGTCGAGAAGGGTGACGCGGACGCCCACCATCTCGTAGCCGGCCAGGATGCCGAACTGCATGGCTTCCTGGGCGCCCGCGTCCACCGAGGGGATGTACTCACGGGGGATGCGGCCACCGGTGACCTTGTTGACGAACTCGTACGGCACGTCGGAATCGACGAGGGGCTCGATCGAGATCTGCACCTTGGCGAACTGACCCGTACCACCGGTCTGCTTCTTGTGGGTGTAGTCCACACGATCGACGGTCTTACGGATCGTCTCACGGTAAGCGACCTGCGGCTTACCGACGTTCGCCTCCACGCGGAACTCGCGCTTCATGCGGTCGACGAGCACCTCGAGGTGAAGCTCGCCCATACCACCGATGATGGTCTGGCCGGTCTCCTCGTCCGAGTGGACCTGGAAGGAGGGGTCCTCCTCCGCGAGGCGCTGGATGGCGACACCCAGACGCTCCTGGTCACCCTTGGACTTGGGCTCGATCGCGACCTGGATCACCGGCGCCGGGAAGTCCATGGACTCCAGGATCACCGGGTGCTTGTCGTCGCTCAGCGTCTCACCGGTGGTGGTCTGCTTGAGGCCCATGACGGCGACGATGTCGCCGGCGCCCACCGACTCGATCTCCTCACGCTTGTTCGCGTGCATACGGTAGATCTTGCCGATGCGCTCCTTCTTGCCCTTCACGGAGTTCAGCACCGCGGTGCCGGCCTCCAGGCGGCCCGAATAAATCCGGACGAAGGTGAGCTTGCCCAGGTGCGGGTCGCTCGCGATCTTGAACGCGAGACCGGCGAACGGCTCGTCGTCCGACGGGCGGCGCTTGATGACCTTCTCCGGGTCCTTGACGTCGTGGCCTTCGATGGCGTCGACGTCGAGGGGGGAGGGCAGGTAGCGCACGACCGCGTCGAGCAGGGGCTGGACGCCCTTGTTCTTGAACGCCGTACCGCAGAAGACGGGGGTGACGGTGACGGAGTCCGCGGCGCCCTTGGAAGCCAGGGTGATACGACGGATCGCGGCGTAGAGCAGCTCCTGGGAAGGCTCCTGGCCCTCCAGGTACAGCTCCATGACCTCGTCGTCGTGCTCAGCGACGGCCTCGATGAGCTTGCCGCGCCACTCGTCGGCCGCCTCGGTGTGCGTGGCCGGGATGTCGACGGTGTCGTACATCTCGCCCTTGGTGGCCTCTTCGGACCACACGAGGGCCTTCATCGTCACGAGGTCGACGACGCCCTTGAAGTCACCCTCGGCGCCGATCGGCAGCTGCATGACCAGGGGCACCGCACCGAGGCGGTCGACGATCATGTCGACGCAGCGGTGGAACTCGGCGCCGGTCCGGTCGAGCTTGTTGATGAAGCAGATACGCGGAACGCCGTAACGGTCGGCCTGACGCCATACCGTCTCGGACTGCGGCTCCACACCGGCGACACCGTCGAAGACGGTGACGGCGCCGTCGAGGACGCGGAGCGAACGCTCCACCTCGACGGTGAAGTCCACGTGTCCCGGGGTGTCGATGATGTTGATGGTGTGGTCGACGTCCTCGAGCGGCCAGTGACAGGTGGTCGCGGCGGACGTGATCGTGATGCCGCGTTCCTGCTCCTGCTCCATCCAGTCCATCGTGGCAGCGCCGTCGTGGACTTCACCGATCTTGTAGCTCACACCGGTGTAAAAAAGGATGCGCTCGGTGGTGGTCGTCTTCCCCGCGTCGATGTGGGCCATGATCCCGATGTTGCGGACCTTGGCCAGGTCAAGCGAAGTGGTGGCCATTGTGGCTCAGTCTTCTCTCGGTCTCGAGGTGGGTAGCGACTACCAGCGGTAGTGCGCGAAGGCCTTGTTGGATTCGGCCATCTTGTGCGTGTCCTCACGCTTCTTGACGGCTGCGCCGAGGCCGTTCGAGGCGTCGAGCAGTTCGTTCATGAGGCGTTCGGTCATGGTCTTCTCGCGACGGGCGCGGGAGTAACCCACGACCCAGCGAAGTGCGAGGGTGGCGGCGCGACCGGGCTTGACCTCGATCGGCACCTGGTAGGTGGCGCCACCGACACGGCGGGACTTGACCTCGAGCGTGGGCTTGACGTTCTCAAGCGCGCGCTTCAGCGTGATGACCGGGTCGTTACCGGTCTTGTCACGGAGGCCTTCCATCGCGCCGTACACGATCCGCTCGGCGGTGGAACGCTTGCCGTTGAGCAGGATCTTGTTGATCAGCGAGGTGACAAGAGGAGAACCGTAGACCGGGTCGATGATGACCGGGCGCTTCGGGGCAGGGCCCTTACGAGGCATTGTTTACTTCTCCTTCTTGGCGCCGTAGCGGCTGCGGGCCTGCTTGCGGTTCTTGACACCCTGGGTGTCGAGGGAACCGCGAATGATCTTGTAACGAACACCCGGCAGGTCCTTCACACGGCCACCACGCACGAGCACGATCGAGTGCTCCTGCAGGTTGTGTCCCTCACCCGGAATGTAGGCCGTGACCTCAATACCCGAGGTCAGGCGCACACGTGCGACCTTCCGCAGGGCCGAGTTCGGCTTCTTCGGGGTGGTCGTGAACACACGCGTGCACACGCCGCGACGCTGGGGGGAGCCGTCGAGCGCGGGTGTGTTGTTCTTCTCGACCTTGTCTTGCCGGCCCTTCCGGACCAGCTGCTGGATCGTAGGCACTACTTCTCCGGTTTCTGTGTGCCGTTCGTAAAACTAACCTGGAACGTCGCCGACCCACGCGGTCGGGTGTGTCGAATGCTGCGAACTCCCGCCGAGGCGAAAAAGCACAGATTGCGGTGGCCAGTACGCGAGCTCGTCATGCGGTTGATGACACGCACAGGAGCCCAGGCACACCCCAGGCACAAGGTAGGAGCGTACCTACCGCATTGACTCCGGTCAAAACAAATGCCCAGAGGCCCATTTTCCCGGGCCCGGACACCCGCGGCCGTTGTCCGCGGGCGGCCGGAAAAGGACGCCAGGAGACGGGAAGCGACGGTACGGACGCCCCTTTTCGTGATTCCGCTCACCCGGGCCGACGCAAGATCGCCGGCAGGGGAAAACGGCCGGAAAAGGACGCCGAAAGGCGGCCACCCCGTCGTAACCGGATGGCCGCCCCTCGTTCACCGCTTACTGGTTGTACGGACCGTAGTCGTAGTCCTCCAGCGGGACGGCCTGGCCGGAGCCGGTGCCGAACGGGGAGTAGTCGATGTCGTCGTAGCCGACGGCCGAGTACATCGCGGCCTTGGCCTCTTCGGTCGGCTCGACCCGGATGTTGCGGTAGCGGGACAGGCCCGTACCGGCCGGGATGAGCTTACCGATGATGACGTTCTCCTTGAGGCCGATCAGGGAGTCCGACTTGGCGTTGATCGCCGCGTCGGTCAGGACCCTGGTCGTCTCCTGGAAGGACGCCGCCGACAGCCACGACTCCGTGGCCAGCGAGGCCTTGGTGATACCCATCAGCTGCGGACGGCCGGAGGCCGGGTGGCCGCCTTCCGTGACCACACGACGGTTCTCGGTCTCGAACTTCGAGCGCTCGACGAGCTCGCCCGGCAGCAGTTCCGCGTCGCCGGACTCGATGATCGTCACGCGGCGGAGCATCTGCCGGATGATGATCTCGATGTGCTTGTCGTGGATCGACACACCCTGCGAGTTGTACACCCGCTGGACCTCGCCGACCAGGTGGACCTGGACCGCGCGCTGTCCGAGGATGCGCAGCACGTCGTGCGGGTTGGTGGCACCCACGGTGAGCTTCTGGCCCACCTCGACGCGGTCGCCCTCGCCCACGAGCAGACGGGCACGCTTGGAGATCGGGAAGGGCGTCTCCTCGCTGCCGTCGTCCGGGGTGACGACGAGCTTCTTGGTCTTCTCGGTCTCCTCGATGCGGACGGTGCCCGCGGCCTCGGAGATCGGGGCGACACCCTTCGGCGTACGGGCTTCGAAGAGCTCGACGACTCGGGGCAGACCCTGGGTGATGTCGTCACCGGCCACACCACCGGTGTGGAAGGTACGCATCGTCAGCTGGGTACCGGGCTCACCGATGGACTGGGCGGCGATGATGCCGACCGCCTCACCGATGTCGACCAGCTTGCCGGTGGCCAGCGAACGGCCGTAGCAGAAGGCACACGTGCCGACCGCCGACTCGCAGGTCAGGACCGAGCGGGTCTTGACCTCCTCGACGCCGTTGGCGACCAGGGCGTCGATCAGGACATCGCCCAGGTCGACGTTGGCCGGCGCGATGACCTTGCCGTCCACGACGACGTCCTCGGCGAGCATCCGCGCGTACACGGACGTCTCGACGTCCTCCGTCTTGTGGAGCCGGCCGTCCTCGCCCTTCTTGGCGATCTTCAGCTTGAGGCCGCGGTCGGTGCCGCAGTCCTCCTCGCGGATGATCACGTCCTGCGAGACGTCCACCAGACGACGGGTGAGGTAACCCGAGTCGGCGGTACGCAGGGCGGTGTCGGCGAGACCCTTACGGGCACCGTGCGTGGAGATGAAGTACTCCAGCACCGACAGACCTTCACGGAAGGACGCCTTGATGGGACGAGGGATCGTCTCGTTCTTGGCGTTGGACACCAGACCACGCATACCGGCGATCTGACGCATCTGCATCATGTTTCCGCGGGCACCCGAGTTGACCATCATCGAGACGGGGTTGGTCTTCGGGAAGTTCGCGTTCATCGCCTCGGCGACCTCGTTGGTCGCCTTGGTCCAGATCGCGATGAGCTCCTGCGTGCGCTCTTCCTTGGTGATCAGACCGCGCTCGTACTGCTTCTGGACCTTCTCGTCCTGCGCCTCGTAACCCTGGACGATCGCCTTCTTCGCGTCAGGGACGACGATGTCGGAGATCGCCACGGTCACACCGGAGCGGGTCGCCCAGAAGAAGCCGGCCGCCTTCAGGTTGTCGAGCGTCGCCGCCACGATGACCTTGGGGTAGCGCTCGGCCAGGTCGTTGACGATCTCGGAGAGCTGCTTCTTGCCCACCGAGTAGTCGACGAACGGGTAGTCCTCGGGCAGCAGCTCGTTGAAGAGCGCGCGGCCCAGGGTCGTACGCAGCCGGAACGGGTCGCCCTGCTGCCACTCGGCGTCCGCCTGGCCGTCCTCGCCCACCGGCGGGGTCCAGCCGCGCGGCGGGATGGTGCCCACCGGGAAGCGGATGTCGACCTTCGCCTGGAGCGACAGCTCACGGTTGTCGAACGCCATGGTCGCCTCGGCGGTCGAACCGAAGGACCGGTCCGCGCCGATGACCTTGCGCTCCTCCTCGTCCGTGGTGAGGAAGAAGAGGCCGAGCACCATGTCCTGGGTGGGCATGGTGACGGGACGGCCGTCGGCCGGCTTGAGGATGTTGTTCGAGGACAGCATCAGGATGCGGGCCTCGGCCTGCGCCTCCGCGGAGAGCGGCAGGTGTACGGCCATCTGGTCACCGTCGAAGTCCGCGTTGAACGCGGTGCAGACGAGCGGGTGGATCTGGATGGCCTTGCCCTCGACCAGCTGCGGCTCGAAGGCCTGGATGCCGAGGCGGTGCAGGGTCGGCGCGCGGTTCAGCAGCACCGGGTGCTCGGCGATGACCTCTTCGAGCACGTCGTACACGACCGTACGGCCGCGCTCGACCATGCGCTTCGCCGACTTGATGTTCTGCGCGTGGTTCAGGTCCACCAGGCGCTTCATCACGAACGGCTTGAAGAGCTCCAGCGCCATGGCCTTCGGCAGCCCGCACTGGTGCAGCTTGAGCTGCGGGCCGACGACGATCACGGAACGGGCCGAGTAGTCGACCCGCTTGCCGAGCAGGTTCTGACGGAAACGACCCTGCTTGCCCTTGAGCATGTCGCTCAGGGACTTCAGCGGGCGGTTGCCGGGACCGGTGACCGGGCGACCGCGGCGGCCGTTGTCGAACAGCGCGTCGACGGCCTCCTGGAGCATCCGCTTCTCGTTGTTCACGATGATCTCGGGGGCACCGAGGTCGAGAAGACGCTTGAGGCGGTTGTTCCGGTTGATCACACGGCGGTACAGGTCGTTCAGGTCGGAGGTCGCGAAGCGGCCACCGTCCAGCTGCACCATCGGCCGCAGGTCCGGCGGGATCACCGGCACGCAGTCCAGCACCATGCCCTTGGGGCTGTTGCTGGTCTGGAGGAACGCCGAGACGACCTTGAGGCGCTTGAGCGCGCGGGTCTTCTTCTGGCCCTTGCCGGTACGGATGATCTCGCGGAGGCGCTCGGCCTCCTCCTCCAGGTCGAAGGACTCCAGGCGCTTCTGAAGCGCCGCGGCACCCATCGATCCGTCGAAGTACGTACCGAAGCGGTCGCGCAGCTCGCGGTAGAGCAGCTCGTCGCCCTCCAGGTCCTGGACCTTGAGGTTCTTGAAGCGGTTCCACACCTCGTCGAGACGGTCGATCTCGCGCTGCGCGCGGTCGCGCAGCTGCTTCATCTCCCGCTCGGCGCCTTCGCGCACCTTGCGGCGCACGTCGGCCTTGGCGCCCTCGGCCTCCAGCTCGGCCAGGTCGGTCTCGAGCTTCTTGGCGCGGGCCTCGAGGTCGGAGTCACGCCGGTTCTCGGTCTGCTGGCGCTCTACGGAGACGTGGGCCTCCAGCGACGGCAGATCGCGCGTACGGCGCTCCTCGTCCACGAACGTGATCATGTACGCGGCGAAGTAGATGACCTTTTCGAGGTCCTTCGGCGCGAGGTCCAGCAGGTATCCCAGACGGGACGGGACACCCTTGAAGTACCAGATGTGGGTGACGGGAGCGGCAAGCTCGATGTGGCCCATCCGCTCACGGCGCACCTTGGCGCGCGTGACCTCTACGCCACAACGCTCACAGATGATGCCCTTGAAGCGGACACGCTTGTACTTGCCGCAGTAGCACTCCCAGTCCCGGGTAGGGCCGAAGATCTTCTCGCAGAAGAGTCCGTCCTTCTCGGGCTTGAGCGTGCGGTAGTTGATGGTCTCCGGCTTCTTCACTTCGCCGTGGGACCAGGTCCGGATGTCGTCCGCGGTGGCGAGGCCAATCCGCAGCTCGTCGAAGAAGTTGACGTCGAGCACTTGTCGTCAATCCCTCTTTCGGGGTCGAGTCTCAAATCATGGTCTGTACGGGTCCGGGAGGAGCCGGCCGCCCCGAGACGGGGGCGGCCGGACAACCCGTCAGACCTCTTCGACGCTGCTCGGCTCTCGCCGGGACAGGTCGATACCGAGCTCCTCCGCCGCGCGGAAGACGTCCTCGTCCGTGTCGCGCATCTCGATGGACATGCCGTCCGAGGACAGCACCTCCACGTTGAGGCAGAGCGACTGCATCTCCTTGATGAGCACCTTGAAGGACTCGGGGATGCCGGGCTCAGGGATGTTCTCGCCCTTGACGATGGCCTCGTAGACCTTCACGCGGCCGGTCACGTCGTCGGACTTGATCGTCAGCAGCTCCTGGAGGGCGTAAGCGGCGCCGTAAGCCTCCAGCGCCCACACCTCCATCTCACCGAAGCGCTGACCACCGAACTGGGCCTTACCACCCAGCGGCTGCTGGGTGATCATCGAGTACGGTCCGGTCGACCGGGCGTGCAGCTTGTCGTCGACCAGGTGGTGGAGCTTGAGGATGTACATGTAGCCGACCGAGATCGGCTCCGGGAACGGCTCGCCGGAGCGGCCGTCGAACATGTTCGCCTTGCCGGACGGCTGCACCATCCGGTTGCCGTCGCGGTTCGGGATCGTGGCCTCGAAGAGACCGGAGATCTCGTCCTCACGGGCACCGTCGAAGACCGGGGTGGCGACGTTGGTGCCGGCGGCGACGTCGTCGGCGCCGATGACCTTGAGCCGCTCCATCCACTCCTCGCTGCCCTCGACCTTCCATCCCTGGCTGGCGAGCCAGCCGAGGTGGATCTCGAGGACCTGTCCCGGGTTCATTCGGGACGGGACACCCAGCGGGTTGAGGATGATGTCGACCGGGGTGCCGTCCTCCAGGAACGGCATGTCCTCGATCGGCAGGATCTTCGAGATGACGCCCTTGTTGCCGTGACGGCCGGCGAGCTTGTCACCATCGGTGATCTTGCGCTTCTGCGCGACGTACACACGAACCAGCTGGTTCACGCCGGGCGGCAGTTCGTCGCCCTCCTCGCGGTCGAAGACACGCACGCCGATGATCTTGCCGACCTCGCCGTGCGGCACCTTCAGCGAGGTGTCGCGTACCTCACGCGCCTTCTCACCGAAGATCGCGCGGAGCAGACGCTCTTCCGGGGTGAGCTCGGTCTCGCCCTTGGGCGTGACCTTGCCGACCAGGATGTCCCCGGCGACGACCTCGGCACCGATACGGATGATGCCGCGCTCGTCGAGGTCCGCGAGGACCTCTTCGGAGACGTTCGGGATGTCCCGGGTGATCTCCTCGGGGCCGAGCTTGGTGTCCCGGGCGTCGACCTCGTGCTCCTCGATGTGGATCGAGGAGAGGACGTCGTCCTGGACCAGCCGCTGGCTGAGGATGATCGCGTCTTCGTAGTTGTGGCCCTCCCACGGCATGAACGCCACGAGGAGGTTCTTGCCGAGCGCCATCTCACCCATCTGGGTGGCGGGCCCGTCGGCCAGGACCTGCTCCGCGACGACCCGGTCGCCCTCGTTGACGACAACCTTCTGGTTGACCGAGGTGCCCTGGTTGGAGCGGGAGAACTTGGCGATGCGGTACGTGGTGTACGTGCCGTCGTCGTTGGCGACGGTGATGTAGTCCGCGGATACCTCCTGGACCACACCCTCCTTCTCCGCCTTGACGACGTCACCGGCGTCCACCGCGCAGCGGTACTCCATGCCGGTGCCGACGAGCGGCGCCTCCGACGTGATCAGGGGCACGGCCTGGCGCATCATGTTCGCGCCCATGAGGGCGCGGTTGGCGTCGTCGTGCTCCAGGAACGGGATCATCGCGGTCGCGACCGACACCATCTGGCGCGGCGAGACGTCCATGTAGTCGACGTCGTCGCCGGGGATGTAGTCGACCTCGCCGCCACGACGGCGGACGAGGACGCGCGGCTCGGTGAACCGCATCTCCTCGGACAGCGTCGCGTTGGCCTGGGCGATGACGAAGCGGTCCTCCTCGTCGGCGGTCAGGTAGTCGACGTCGTCGGTGACGACACCGTCGACGACCTTCCGGTACGGGGTCTCGACGAACCCGAACGCGTTGACCCGGCCGTACGAGGCGAGCGAGCCGATCAGGCCGATGTTCGGGCCTTCCGGGGTCTCGATCGGACACATACGCCCGTAGTGCGACGGGTGCACGTCACGGACCTCGAAGCCGGCCCGCTCACGGGACAGACCGCCGGGGCCCAGCGCCGACAGGCGGCGCTTGTGGGTCAGACCCGACAGCGGGTTGTTCTGGTCCATGAACTGGGACAGCTGGCTGGTGCCGAAGAACTCCTTGATGGAGGCGACGACCGGCCGGATGTTGATCAGGGTCTGCGGCGTGATCGCCTCGACGTCCTGGGTCGTCATGCGCTCGCGCACGACGCGCTCCATCCTCGCCAGACCCGTACGGACCTGGTTCTGGATGAGCTCGCCCACGTTGCGCAGACGGCGGTTGCCGAAGTGGTCGATGTCGTCGGTCTCGACGACGATCGTGGTGCCGCTCTCGCCGACCGTCTCGGTCTCGCCCGCGTGGAGCTTCACCAGGTACTTGATGGTGGCGATGATGTCGTCGGTCGTGAGGACGCCCGCGTCCAGCGGCTCTTCCGCGCCGAGCTTCTTGTTCACCTTGTAGCGGCCGACCTTCGCGAGGTCGTAGCGCTTCGGGTTGAAGTAGAGGTTCTCCAGCAGCGTCTGGGCGGCCTCACGGGTGGGGGGCTCGCCGGGACGCAGCTTGCGGTAGATGTCGAGCAGCGCGTCGTCCTGGCCCTGGGTGTGGTCCTTCTCCAGGGTGGCGCGCATCGACTCGTACTCGCCGAACTCCTCCAGGATCTGCTCGGTCGTCCAACCGAGAGCCTTGAGCAGGACGGTCACGGACTGCTTGCGCTTGCGGTCGATGCGGACACCGACCATGTCGCGCTTGTCGATCTCCATCTCCAGCCAGGCACCCCGGGACGGGATGATCTTGGAGGAGAAGATGTCCTTGTCGGACGTCTTGTCGATGTTGGAGTCGAAGTAGACACCCGGCGAGCGCACCAGCTGGGACACCACGACACGCTCGGTGCCGTTGATGACGAAGGTGCCCTTGTTGGTCATGAGCGGGAAGTCGCCCATGAAGACCGTCTGGGACTTGATCTCGCCGGTCTCGTTGTTGGTGAACTCGGCCGTGACGAAGAGCGGGGCCGCGAACGTGAAGTCGCGCTCCTTGCACTCGTCGATCGAGTTCTTGGGCGGCTCGAAGCGGTGGTCGCGGAAGGTCAGCGACATCGACCCGGAGAAGTCCTCGATCGGGGAGATCTCCTCGAAGATCTCCTCCAGACCTGACTTCCTGGGGACGTCCTGTCCGTTCTCGAGAGCCGTCTCGACACGAGCCTTCCAGGCGGCGTTGCCGAGGAGCCAGTCAAAGCTCTCGGTCTGCAGCGCGAGGAGGTTCGGAACCTCGAGAGGCTCCTTGATCTTTGCAAAGGAGATGCGCAGCGGGGCGGTGCTGGCGCCGTTGTTCATATTCGTGGTCGAGGCGTTGCGCGAGGCGGCCAAGAGGGGGTCCTTCCGAGGGCTCGGACTCACTACGCGCGTACCGGTCCCAAGCGGGACATCAGGACAGAAAGCCCAGTTCCGGGCCGTCGGTCACGATGTCCGTGCGAGGGGGTGCCCCTGGTGACGGGCAGGGAGCAGCTAACAGGCAGCGCAAAGGGTCAGTGTAGCCACTTGGCACACTGATGTCCAGAGCGGGTTTTTGGAGACCCTCGTTGTTCTCAACACCTTGTCTCTACTGCGGCAAGCTTCGCGCCGTAGGCGCACATCGATACTGCCCTCTTCGCCGTCGATCCATGCCTCGGATCCGGATCGATTGTGACGACGCGTCCTGAGAATTGCGCGCTGCGTGCGGTTCGTCAAGGCCCCCCGCTCCCCGCGGATCGTCACCGTCGTACGGAGGGCACGGCGATGATCACGATACTCGCCGCGGGCCGGACAGCACAGCATCCCCCCGTCAACGCGGAAGGGCGACCACCCGGATGGGTGATCGCCCTTCGCGTCAACGCTGCGCCTCGCGGCGCCGAGACCCCTCCCGTACGCCCACAGGCGCCCGGTGGAGGACTCGCGAGGAGTTACTTGACCTCGACGCCCGCGCCGGCGCCCTTGAGGGACTCGGCGGCCTTGTCGGCCTGCTCCTTGGAAACCTTCTCCAGGACGGGCTTGGGGGCGCCGTCCACGAGGTCCTTGGCTTCCTTCAGACCCAGCGAGGTCAGCTCACGCACGACCTTGATGACCTGGATCTTCTTCTCGCCGGCGCCCGTGAGGATGACGTCGAACTCGTCCTGCTCCTCTTCGGCCTCGGCGGCGGCGGCCGGGCCCGCGGGGCCGGCGACGGCGACGGCCGCGGCGGCGGTGACGTCGAACTTCTCTTCGAAGGCCTTGACGAACTCGGAGAGCTCGATGAGGGTCAGGTTCTCGAACTGCTCAAGCAGCTCTGCCTGGGACAGCTTCGCCATGATGGCGTCCTTCCACTAATTCGGCTGGTGCCGTGTGTACAAGTTCCGCGGGCGAACCGGCCCGCTGTGACCGACCGAGCGTGATTACTCGGAGTCGGCCTCGACGGGGGCCGGCGTGCCGGCACCGTCCTGCTCTTCCTTCTTGACGCGAAGCGCTTCCGCGGTGCGGACGAACTTCGAGGGAAGCGCCTGGAAGAGGGAGGCAGCCTGGGACTGCTTGCCCTTCATGGCACCTGCCAGCTTGGAGAGCAGAACCTCGCGGGACTCGAGGTCCGCAAGCTTCTTGAACTCGTCCGCGGACAGTGCCTTGCCGTCAAGGACACCGCCCTTGATGACGAGATTCGGGTTGTCCTTGGCGAAGTCACGAAGACCCTTCGCCGACTCCACCGGGTCACCGGTGACGAAGGCAACCGCCGTCGGACCCGCGAACAGGTCGTCCAGCGTGTTGATCCCGGCCTCGTTGGCCGCGATCTTGGTCAGCGTGTTCTTCACCACGGAGTACTGGGCGTTCCCACCGAGAGAACGGCGCAGCTCCTTGAGCTGCGCCACGGTGAGACCCCGGTACTCGGTCAGCACAGCGGCGTTCGAACTGCGGAACTTGTCCGTCAGCTCGGCCACCGCGGCAGCCTTGTCGGGCCTTGCCATGAGCATCGGCCTCCTTCCGGGTGATGAGGACCGCTCTCGGAAGGGGCTGAACGAACGAAACGCCCCGGCGC
>NZ_WWJY01000303.1 GCF_009865405.1 Streptomyces sp. SID3212
CCGCCAGCAGGGCCACCACGACGGAGACCACGCCGGGCAGCGGCAGCGCACGCGCGACGGTCGCCACGGCGACGGCGATCGCGCCGACGACGACGGCGTCCGGGACGGCCGCGAGATGTCCGGTGGCGAGGATGGCGAGCGCGGCGGAGGCGACGGTGGCCATCAGGCCCTGCATCCGCTCGTCGGCGCCCGCGTGGCTGCGGAGTTGGAGGACGAGCGTGAGCAGCACCCAGATGCCGAGCGTGCCGAGGATCGCGGCGGGGCCGTTCTCCTTGCCGACGGTCAGCAGGACGACGTCGGAGACCAGCCCGCCGAGGAACGCGAGCGCGATGCCCTGCCGGGCGGGCCACATGCCGTTGAGCCGGAACCACCCGGCCGCGGTGACGGCCTGGAGCAGGACGAGCGGGACGAGCAGCGCGTACGGGCCGAGGGCGGCGCCACCGGCGAGGAGCAGTCCGAGCAACGCGGTGAGCCCTGCGGGCTGCATGCCGGGCGGAATGATGGGCGACCGCCCCTCGGCGCGGGCGCGCTGGGCGTCGGTGATGCGGGCGTTGCCCATGGTGGTGGGCGGGCTGTACCCGTCGGCGACGGATGCGCCCTGGGGCGCGCCCTGCCCGAACGCGTCGAAGGCCCCGCCCTGCGGGGACGCGGCGGCGTGCGCGGGCGCGGCGGGGTACCCGGTGACGGCAGGTTGCTCCCCGGCCCCGGGAAACCCTGCGCCCCCGGTACGGCCCCCGGCCCCGGGGTACCCAGCGCCCCCGGACTGCCCGGCACCCCCGGGAAGCCCTGCGGCTCCGGCGGGCCCGGCGTGTGCGGCGGCCCCCCCGGGGTACCCAGCACCCCCGGGATGTCCCGCACCCCCGGCGGGCCCGGCGTGTTCCCCGGACCCGGTATATCCGTTGGACCCCACGTGCCCACCGGCCCCGGCGTGAGCCCCGGGCTGGGCGTGAGCCCCGGGCTGCCCGTATCCGTCGGACCCCGGGTATCCGGGAGACACCCCGCGCCCGTTCGAACCCGCAGGCCCGGTGTGGGCCGCAGGCCCGGTGTG
This sequence comes from Streptomyces sp. SID3212, assembly GCF_009865405.1. GTDB lineage: Bacteria > Actinomycetota > Actinomycetes > Streptomycetales > Streptomycetaceae > Streptomyces. Next base: position 1,049 of record NZ_WWJY01000303.1, read on the forward strand.
CGCGGCCCCGGGCTGTCCGTATCCGTCGGACCCCGGGTGCGCGGGAGATCCCGTGGACCCCGTGGGCCCTGTCTGCGCGGCGGAGCCCCTGTGAGCGTGGGGACCCGCAGGTCCGGCAGACCCAGCGTGAGCCCCCGGCCCGGCGTATCCGCCAGGCCCCGTATACACGCCGGGCCCCGTCCGCCCGTCAGGCCCCGCCTGTCCGGGAGACACCCCGTGTCCGTTGGAACCAGCAGGCCCCGCGTATCCGTCGGGTCCCGGGTACGCGGCAGAGCCCGTCCGCCCGGGAGACACCCCGTGTCCGTTCGACCCCGCGTGCTCAGCAGGACCCGCGTGGGCCCCCGGCCCCGCGTATCCGTCCAGCCCCGCCTGCGCGGGAGAACCCGTTTGCGGCCCGGGGGCGGCATGCGCCCCGTATCCGGCGGATGCCCCCTGGCCGCCGGGTCCCGCCTGCGGCGCAGGCGGTACGTAGCCGTTGGGGGTTCCGTGCGTCGGCGACGGGCCGTGTGCGTTCGGGCCCGGGTGGGCGCCGGGGGCCGCGTGGGCTCCGGGGCCGGTGGGGCCCTGGTGTGCGCCCGGGTCGGTGGGGCCTCCGTGTGCGCCCGGGGTCGAGGGGCCGTAGCCCTCCGCGCCCTGGGCGGGAGTCACCGGCCCCGGGGCCTGGCGGCGACGGCGGCGGCCTTGGGGCTCGTGCGAGGGCGGCGGTGTGGTGTCCGGGGTCTCCGGGGGCAGGGGGTACGCGCCTTGCGGCGGCAGGTACGCCGTGTCCGCGGCGGGCTGCTGGGGCCGCACGTGCGGCTGGTACTGCGTGTCCCAGGTCTGGCCCTGCCAGGTCTGCGACGCCGGCGCCGCCGACGCGGGTCCCGCCTGCTGCGGTTCCGCCCAGCCCTCGCCCTGTCCCTGGCTGTGCCCCTGTCCCTGCGGGGACGGCGCCTGGTCCCCGAGGCCGGCTCCGTACGGCTCTCCCGTCGGCGCCTGGCCCCCGGCCCCCGGCCCGTACGGCTCCCCCGTCGGCGCCCGGCCCCCGGACCCCGGCCCGTACGGCTCCCCCGTCGGCGCCCGGCCCGCGGCCCCCGGCCCGTACGGGTTCGCCGCCTGCGGCTCGTCCTCGTACCCGGGCCGGTACGGCTCCTGTGGGTACGGTCGGCCGTACTGGTCGTAGCCCGGTCCGTACGGGTTCTGCTGATCGTCGCTCATGCTGTGCGGTTCACCCTCCTGCGAACGGCGGGAGCACCTCGACCGTGCCGCCCTCGGCAAGCCGTACGGTCTCATGCCCGCGGGTGCCCACGGGGGCGCCGTCCACCAGGAACGAGCACCGCCGGAGCACCAGGACCAGCTCGCCCGGGTGGTTCAGCCGGGCGGCCTCGAGCGCTTCCGCCAGGTTGTCGGCCCTGTACGGCTCCTCCGCCGTCCCCGCCGCGGCCTTCGCCGCCGCCCAGTAGCGGATCGTTCCCGCTGCCATGACGGTCCTCCCTTCCCGGTCGTGTGTCGGCCCGTCCGGCCGGTCGTGTGTCGGCCCGTCCGGCCCTCCATGATGGACGAACCCCTTCACCGCCCCGGCACCAGCCACCCCGCGATACGCCCCAGCAGCGCCTCGTCCGCCGCGTTCTCCGCGTGGCCCATGCCCCGTTCCACCCACAGCTCCGCCGGGCCCGCCGCCGCCAGCATGCGCGGATGGTCCAGCGGGAAGTACGGATCGCGGTCGCCGTGCACCACCAGCAGCGGGGTCGGGGCGATCAGGGGGACCGCTTCGGTCGGTGACAGGGGTACGGGGTTCCAGTCGCGGTCATGGATACGGGTGCGGAATCCCACGCGGCCGACGATCCGGCCCGCCGGCCGCGTCACCACCCAGTGCAGGCGGCGCATCGGAGCCGTACCCCGGTAATACCAGCGAGCGGGCGCACTGACGGAGACCACCGCGTCCGGCTTCGCTTCCGTGCGCCCCCCGTGCCGCTCCCCGTGCAGCGCCGCGTGGCGCAGCACCACCGAGCCGCCCATCGAGAAGCCGACCGTGACCACCCGCGTATGGCCGAGCGAGCGGGCCCACTCCACCGCCGCGGCCACGTCCAGCACCTCGCGGTCGCCGACCGTCGAGCGGCCTCCGGACGCCCCGTGCCCCCGGAAGGAGAACGTCACCACGGCCGCCCGGCGTGCGAAGACCCGGGCCGCGCGGCGGATCGCGGGCCGGTCGAGTGACCCGGTGAAACCGTGCGCCACCACGATCACCGTGCCCCCGAGCCCCTCATGATCGGCGGTCGAATCCTGGGCGAAACCCGCTGTACACGGCTCGTACATCGCGTCAAGAGGCACCCCGTCGGCCGTCCTGAGGATCTTGCGTACGACCCCCGGAGCGGTCGGGGCATCTGATGAACTGCGGTATCGACCCTCTTCCAAGGCGCACATGTGGGCTATTCTGCTGCGAAGAGGATCCGGGCAACGTAGCCCCCGGGTCCTTTTGCGTTTTCCGATCGTTGTTACAGACAGATGTCACAGCGTGACGAACGCAGCATTACGAACACCGCTTGAAGAACACCGCACCACCAGCAGTGCCGCATACGTCCTCGCAGGGACCGAGGAGGAACCGACGTAATGGGCAAGCGAACCGTGTACGACCCCAGCAGCACCTCGTACGAAGCCAGGCACGAAGCCTGGTACGAAGCCAGCTCCACCGGGGCAGGTGAGCGGCGATGAGTTCTCTGCTGCTCCTGACCAACGCCCTCCAGCCGTCGACGGAGGTGCTCCCCGCCCTCGGACTGCTGCTCCACAACGTGCGGGTCGCCCCCGCCGAAGGCCCCGCTCTCGTCGACACCCCCGGTGCCGACGTCATCCTGATCGACGGCCGCCGCGATCTCCCGCAGGTGCGCTCGCTCTGCCAGCTGCTCCGGTCCACCGGACCGGGCTGCCCGTTGCTCCTCGTCGTGACGGAGGGCGGCCTCGCGGCCGTCACCGCCGACTGGGGCATCGACGACGTCCTGCTCGACACCGCGGGTCCCGCCGAGGTCGAGGCGCGGCTGCGCCTCGCGATGGGCCGCCAGCAGATCTCCGCCGACGACTCCCCGATGGAGATCCGCAACGGCGACCTGTCGGTGGACGAGGCCACCTACAGCGCGAAGCTCAAGGGCCGGGTCCTCGACCTGACCTTCAAGGAGTTCGAGCTGCTCAAGTACCTCGCGCAGCACCCCGGCCGGGTCTTCACCCGCGCCCAGCTGCTCCAAGAGGTATGGGGGTACGACTACTTCGGCGGTACGCGGACGGTCGACGTCCACGTACGGCGCCTGCGGGCCAAGCTCGGCCCCGAGCACGAGTCGCTGATCGGGACCGTACGCAACGTGGGTTACCGCTTCGTCACCCCGGAGAAGGTCGAACGGGCCGCCGAGGAGGCGAAGGCGAAAGCCACCGCCGCCCTCACCGGGAACCGTACGGAGGGCCGTTCCGACGCCCGTACGGACAGCGGCGCGGAGACCTCCGCCGAGGACCGTGGGGACCACCGACAGAACCGTCGTGCCGAGGAGCCGCGGCACAACGGAACGGTCAACGGAACCACCAACGGGACCGCCGACGCGCGCTATGCCGAGAGGGAAGCTGCCGGACGGCCTGCCAAGAGGTAGGTCACCACGCGTAGACTGCCGCGCGTGGCCAAGGTGACGCGGGACGATGTGGCACGACTGGCGGGGACCTCGACCGCGGTCGTCAGCTATGTCATCAACAACGGACCCCGGCCGGTTGCCCCGGCCACGCGCGAGCGGGTACAAGCCGCGATCACAGAACTGGGATACCGGCCCGACCGGGTGGCGCAGGCCATGGCCTCACGGCGGACCGATCTCATAGGGATGATCGTGCCCGACGCCCGGCAGCCCTTCTTCGCGGAGATGGCGCACGCGGTCGAACAGGCCGCGGCCGAGCGCGGGAAGATGGTCCTGGTCGGCAACTCGGACTACCGCGACGAGCGTGAGGTCCACTACCTGCGGGCCTTTCTCGGCATGCGGGTCTCCGGTCTCATCCTGGTCAGCCAGGGCCCGAGCGAACGCGCGGCGGCCGAGGTCGAGGCGTGGGAGGCGCGGGTCGTGCTGCTGCACGAACGCCCCGAGTCGCTCGACGACGTCGCCGTCGTGACGGACGACGTCGGCGGCGCCCAACTCGCCACCCGCCATCTGCTGGAGCACGGGCATCCGTACGTCGCCTGCCTCGGCGGCATGGAGGACACCCCGGCCGTCGGCGACCCGGTGGCCGACCATGTCGAGGGCTGGCGCCGGGCGATGCTGGAGGCCGGCCGCTCGGTGGAGGGCCGGCTCTTCCAGGCGCCGTACAACCGCTACGACGCCTACCAGGTCGCGCTGGGACTGCTGGCGGGGCCCGACCGGCCCCCGGCGATCTTCTGCTCCACCGACGACCAGGCGATCGGCGTGCTGCGCGCGGCCCGCGAACTGCGCCTGGACGTGCCGGGCGAGCTGGCGGTGGCGGGCTTCGACGACGTCAAGGAGGCCGGGCTCACCGATCCCCCGTTGACTACGGTGTCGTCCGACCGTCCCGCGATGGCGCGGGCGGCGGTGGACCTGGTGCTGGACGAGGGGCTGCGGGTGGCGGGGTCGCGCCGGGAACGGGTCAAGCAGTTCCCGTCGGCGCTGATCGTGCGCCGGTCGTGCGGTTGCTCGTAGAGCCGTGAAGCCGTAGAGCCGTAGAGCCGTACGACCCTTGGCCTTTATATCGGGCATACAGGGTTCTGTCGGGCTTCTCACAGGCTCCTCAGCCAGTTCTCATCTGTGGCCACGACAGTCATATGCATGACGAACTACTGGGGCCGCACCGGCGGCGAGGACAGCGAAGAGCACCAGCCCCAGGGAGCGTTCGGGGACCCCGCGTTCCCCCCTCCTCCCCCGTATCAGCCCGACGTTCCCGCTCACCATGGCCACGGCGGCCACGGCGGCCACAGCGGCACCCCCGCCGCGCGCCGGCTGCGCGGTCCGGTCGGACTGCTCGCCGCGGTGGCGGTCGCCGCGGCCGTGGTCGGCGGCGGTACGGCGGGCCTCGTCGAGCACTTCTCCGGGGACAACAACACGAGCACCACCTCCACGACCGTCAGCGGCGCGAGCGTCTCGCAGAGCAGCCTCGGCACCGTGGCCGGCGTGGCCAAGGCGGTGTCCCCCGCGATCGTCGAGATCAACGCCACCTCCGACGCGGGTGAGGCGACCGGCTCCGGCGTGGTCCTCACCTCCGACGGCGAGATCGTCACCAACAACCACGTCATCGCCGACGCCTCGTCGGTCAAGGTCCAGCTCACGGACGGCAAGTCGTACACGGCGCGGGTCGTCGGCGCCGACCCCGCGAAAGACCTCGCCCTGATCAAGCTGGAGGGCGCGAGCGACCTGAAGACGGCCACGCTCGGCGACTCCTCCCAGGTCAAGGTGGGCGACGAGGTCGTGGCGATCGGCTCGCCCGAAGGCCTGTCCGGGACGGTCACGAGCGGGATCGTGTCCGCGCTCGACCGGGACGTGACCGTACCCAAGGAGACCGACCAGAGCCAGCAGCGGCAACAGCAGGACCAGGGCGGCGGCTGGCCGTTCCAGTTCGGCGGACAGCAGTTCAACGGGGACACCGGGGACTCGACCACCACCTACAAGGCGATCCAGACCGACGCGTCGCTCAACCCGGGCAACTCCGGTGGCGCGCTGATCAACATGGAGGGCCAGATCATCGGCATCAACTCGGCGATCTTCGCCTCCGGCTCCGGTACGAGCAGCGCGGAGGCGGGCAACGTGGGCCTCGGCTTCGCCATCCCCGTCGACACCGTGAAGGCCGACCTGCCGAGCCTGCGGGACGGCGGCAGCAACTGACGGACGTGGCGGTCGTCACACGCGGTTGACACAGGGCGTCGTCACAGGCGGTCGTCACATCCGTCGCACCGGTCGTCGCACCACATACGCCACGCAGACGAGGGGCCGTGCGACGCTGGTAGCAGCCCTGCCCCCCGTCCCCCGCCCCTCCTGCCGGAAGAAGCGACATGAGTCCCGCCGAAGGCGATCCCCAGCGGATCCTGATCGTCGACGACGAGCCCGCCGTGCGCGAGGCTCTCCAGCGGAGCCTCGCGTTCGACGGCTACGGGACCGAGGTCGCCGTGGACGGTTTCGACGCGCTCACCAAGGCCGCCGCCTACGCGCCCGACCTGATCGTCCTCGACATCCAGATGCCGCGCATGGACGGCCTCACCGCCGCCCGCCGCCTCCGGGCCGGCGGCTCCAAGGTCCCCATCCTGATGCTGACCGCGCGCGACACCGTCGGCGACCGGGTCACCGGTCTCGACGCCGGCGCGGACGACTACCTGGTCAAGCCGTTCGAGCTGGACGAGCTGTTCGCGCGGATCCGGGCCCTGCTGCGCCGCAGCTCGTACGCGGCGGCCACCGGGGGCGTCCCCGAGGAGGACGTCCTCGCCTTCGCCGACCTGCGGATGGATCTGACGACCCGTGAAGTCACGCGCGGCACACGGCGCGTGGAGCTGACCCGTACCGAATTCACCCTGCTGGAGATGTTCCTCGCGCACCCGAGACAGGTGCTGACCCGCGAGCAGATCCTCAAGGCCGTGTGGGGCTTCGACTTCGAGCCGAGCTCCAACTCCCTTGATGTGTACGTGATGTACCTGCGGCGCAAGACGGAGAGCGGCGGCGAACCGCGGCTCGTCCACACCGTGCGGGGGGTGGGGTACGCCCTGCGTGCCGAGGTCGCCGCGGGCGGTCAGGAGTGATCTCCCCGGTACGCCGGTTCCGGGCGCTGCCGATGCGCTCGCGACTGGCACTCCTGGTGGCGACCGCGGTGGCGGTGGCGGTCGCGGCGGTGGCGGCGGCCTGCTGGCTGCTGACGCGGGCGCAGTTGCAGAGCGAGCTGGACAACTCGCTTCAGAACACCAGTGTGTCCCAGCTGACGGCGACCGCGACGGACGCCGTCAACAACTGCCTCGACGGGACGGACGCGGAGGCCGCGGCCAACCCCGGCGGTTTCGCCAACTTCCAGGTGGTCCTCGCGGACGGCCAGCGGTGTGTCGCGCGGGGCTCGGAACCGGTCAAGGTCCACGCGTCGGACAAAGCCGTGGCGGACAGCGCCGTCCGGGAGACCTCGCTCCACGACAGCACCACCGACAAGGGCGCGGCGGTACGGGTCTACACCCAGCAGGGGGTGATCCGCCTGCCCGCCCTGCCCGGCGTCCAGCCCGTCCTGGCCAAGGTCGCCGTGTCCGTGTCCCGCCCCCTCAGCGAGATCGACAACTCCCTCAACCGGCTCGCCCTCCTGCTCGCCGCCGTCGCCGGCATCGGGGTGATCGGGGCGGGCGCGGCCGGGCTGTGGGTGGCGCGCGCGGGGCTGCGGCCCGTCGACGGGCTGATCGGGACGGTCGAGCACATCGCCCAGACCGAGGACCTCACCGTCCGGATCCCGGTGGAGGGCGACGACGAGATCGCCCGGCTCTCCCAGGCCTTCAACTCCATGACGGCGGCGCTCGCGTCGTCCCGCGAACGGCAGTCCCGGCTGATCGCCGACGCGGGCCACGAGCTGCGGACGCCGCTCACCTCGCTCCGTACGAACATCGAACTCCTCGCGCGCAGCGACGAGACGGGCCGGGCGATCCCGCCCGACGACCGCAGGGCGCTGATGGCGTCCGTCAAGGCCCAGATGACCGAACTGGCGTCGCTCATCGGGGACCTCCAGGAGCTGTCCCGGCCCGACGCCACCGATCCCGGCCCGCTCCAGGTCGTCGCGCTGCACGACGTCGTACAGAGCGCGCTCGAACGCGCCCGGCTGCGCGGCCCGGACCTGACGATCGACGCGCGGCTGTCGTCCTGGTTCGTACGGGCCGAACCGGCCGCGCTGGAACGGGCTGTGGTCAACGTCCTCGACAACGCGGTGAAGTTCAGCCCGCCGGGCGGGACCGTCGAGGTCGCGCTGGACGAGCGGGGCGCGCTGACCGTACGCGACCACGGGCCCGGCATCCCGGACGAGGATCTGCCGCACGTCTTCGAGCGCTTCTGGCGCTCCCCGTCGGCCCGCGCGCTGCCGGGCTCGGGTCTCGGTCTGTCGATCGTGGCCCGTACGGTCCAGCAGACGGGCGGCGACATCACGCTGCGTCCGGCGGAGGGCGGCGGGACGGTGGCGGCGATCCGCATCCCGGGGGCGAAGACGCCGCCGCCCGAGATGCGGTAGGAGTCCCGCCCGCTCAGCCGTTGTGGCGGAGGAGGGACTCGACCAGTCCGGGCCGGGTGGCCGGGAAGTCCAGCGGTACGATCCCCAGCCCGCGCCAGCCGGCCGCTCCCGCGCTGTCGAGGAGCGTGTGGACCTGGGGGTTGAGGCGGTCGGAGTTCCAGCGGGGCGGGAGCAGGGCGGCGGTGCTGACGTAGTTGACGAACAGCTTGCCCGGCTGCGCGACGGCCTTGCGGAAGTGGGCCTCGATCCGGGAGTACTTGGCGATGGGCTCCGCCCCGTAGTCGTCCTGGATGTCGAACAACGCGCCGTCCCCGTACCGGAGTCCGGGCAGTCCGCCGTTGTCGGCGAGCAGCACGACCCGGCCGCGCGCCTCGCCGAGCGTGGGCAGCCCGTCGCCGATGCGGAAGAGGGAACGCCAGCCCTTGCCGTCCAGGTAGGTGTCGAAGATGCGGCGGAACGTCTCGTTGCTCTCCTCGGAGTACTCCTGCTTGACGCGCATCAGGATGGTCTCGGAGGGGTGGGCGCGGAGGAAGTCCCGGCAGGGGGCGAGGATGTCGTCGAAGTTCAGGTTCTGGTAGTACGCGGCGTGGTGGATGGTGAACGCGCCCTCGAACGCCCGGCAGCGGATGTCCAGGAACCGGACGCCACTGGCCAACTGCTCGGCGACGCTGGTGGTTTGGCAGGCGACGTACAGACCGCCCACGCGGGCACCGGAGTTGTGGGTGCCGGGGATGGTGAGGGACGGCAACCGGGTCGCGTCCGGGAAGCCGCCCATCCAGTCCTGCGGGGCGAGGGCAGGGGCGAGGGCCGGGGCGGGAGCCGGCGCGGCGACGGCGGCGCCGGCCGAGGCGGTCCCGACGAGGGCGGTTCCGGACAGGGCGAGAGCACCGGCCAGGAAGCCGCGGCGGGTGGGGAGGGACGAGGTCATGTGGGGGGACGCCTCCGGGTCGTCGGGCGGGAACGGCCCTCGGATTATGACCTGTCCACGTCACACGCAGAAGGCGGCCGCCGCACGTCAGCCGAAACGGCCGGCGACGTAGTCGGCGGTGCGCTCGTCCTCCGGGGTGCCGAAGATCTTCCCGGTCGGCCCGTGTTCGACGATGCCCCCGGGAGTGCCCTGTTCGGCCAGGAAGAACGCGCACTGCTGCGAGACCCGGGCGGCCTGCTGCATGTTGTGGGTGACGATGACGACCGTGATGTGGTGCGCCAGGTCGTGGATCGTCTCCTCGACCCGGCGGGTGGAGGTCGGGTCGAGCGCGGAGCAGGGCTCGTCCATCAGCAGCACGCGGGGGCGTACGGCCAGGGCGCGGGCGATGCACAGACGCTGCTGCTGTCCGCCGGAGAGGGCGCCGCCCGGCTGGCGGAGGCGGTCACGGACCTCCTTCCACAGGCCGGCCCGGGTGAGGGACTCCTCGACCAGCAGGTCCTTCTCGCCCCGCGAGGCGCGGACGCCGGTGAGGCGCAGACCCGCGACGACGTTGTCGTAGATGGACATGGCAGGGAAGGGGTTGGGCTTCTGGAAGACCATGCCGATGTCACGGCGCGCGTCGGTGAGGCGGCGGCCCGGCGCGTAGATGTCCTGGCCCTCGAAGAGCACCTCACCGCCGAGCTGGGCCGACGGGATCAGCTCGTGCATGCGGTTGAGGGTGCGCAGGAACGTCGACTTGCCGCAGCCGGAGGGGCCGATGAGCGCGGTGACCTCACCGGCGGGCATGGTGAGGGAGACCCGTTCCAGCACCTTGTGGGTGCCGAACCAGGCGGAGACGGAACGGGCTTCGAGCGTGGCGGGGGCGGCCGGGGCCGGGCTCGCGTTCGTGGTGGTGCCCGTGGTGGTGCTGGGCGCGGTGGTGGTCTCGATCGTGGGCAGGACGACCGTGTCGGTCGTGGCGGAGTGGGGTGCGGCGGTGTCGGTCACGGCGGATACCTCGTGGTCAGAGAAGGTTGGGGAGCAGGTGGGTGACCTGGCCGGCGACCTGGAGTCCCAGGACGGCCACGACGGGGGCGCACACGATCCAGGTCTGGTGCCGGCCCCAGCGGTGCCAGGACCAGACGGCGGCGATCGCGACGACCACCAGGGCCTGGAGCCACATCACCAGCTCCCACGGGACGCCGTCGCCGCTCGCGAGCGGCTGCTCGGAGCCGGGGATCGAGCCGGGCACGATGGTCGCGGCGGGGGTCACGGCGACGGCGGACACCTGCTCGGCGTCGACGCGCAGGACGCCGGACGGCAGGAAGGCGCTACCGGTCGCGGTGACCAGCACCAGCCGCCCCTTGCCCTGGGCGAGTGTGGGCGGCGCGGGGTCCCCTGCCACCCGTACGTCCATGACGCGGTACGAGGCCTTGCCCTGCCCGGTCGTGGCGGTGAGGGTGTCGCCGGGTTCGAGCGTACGGAGATCGCCGAAGGGCCCCCCGTACGCGGCGGCCCTGCCGAAGATCACGCTGGTGCCCGCCTGTCCGGGCATCGGGGTGTCCCGGCGGTGGCCGGGCCCGTCGCTCAGGACCCGCGAGTCGGTGCCCTCCAGCACGGCCGCGCGGCGGAGGTGGAGCTTGGGGATGTCGAGGAGCGCGACCGGGGTGCCGGGGGTCAGCAGGTGCCCCCCGGCGTCGGTCTGGGCGACCGGCGCGGTGCCCTCGGCGAGGGAGGCCCGCAGCGTGTCGAACGCCGACTGCTGGGCGGCCCGGTACTGGAGGGGGCTGATCAGGAGCAGCTGGACGGTCAGCCCCAGCAGGAGGGCGGCGACGGTGAGCAGCGCGCCCCGGGCGAGATGCCGGGCCGGGGGGACGCGCGGCACGCGGGCCGGTGTCGCGGCCGGTGTCGTACGGGGCGGGGCTTCCGCCCCCGGCGGGCGGGGCGGGGACTGTACGGCGACCGTCACGGCGGCCTGCCTCCTTCGCGGGCGGTGCTCCGGTGGGTGGTGAACTGGCTTATCGGGCCAGCGAGTTGACGGGGTGCGCCGGGGAGGCCGGGCGGGCCTCCCCGGCGCGGTGGGTCACTTGGACGTCAGCGTGAAGTTCGCGCCGTCGCGGGGGAGCGTCGTGGACGTACCGGTGTAGCGCGCGTGCAGCGTGTGCTTGCCGGCGCGCAGGACCGGCAGGGTCACGACGACCTTGCCGTCCTTGAGGGTGCCGGTCGCGAGAACCTTGGTGCCCTCGCGGATCTCCACCTTGCCGGTGGGGACGATGCCCGTGGCCTTGACCGTGGCGGTCACCTTGGCCTTGGCGGTGTGGCTCACCGTCGTCGGGTGGGAGACGGTCACCGTCGGCGTGGTCTTGGCCACCGTCAGCTTCACACTGGCCGAGGACGCGCTGAGGGTGCTGCTGCCCGCGTAGGCCACCGACAGGGTGTGCGTGGCGACCGAGAGGCGGTTGGAGACCGCGACGGAGACCTTGCCGTTGACGACGGTGCCCGTGCCGAGGACCTTCGTGCCCTCGGAGACCGTGACCTTGCCGGTCGGGGAGACCGCGTGGGTGTCGGTGATGGTGACGGCGACCTTCGGGGTGACGCCGTAGGCGACCTTCGCGGCGGTGGCCGCGGTCTTGCTGACGAACTTGACCGGGGTGGTGACCGTGGCCGGGGCGCCGCCGCCGACCAGGTTGTTGGCCGTGACCTTGGCCGTGTACTTCGCGGCCTTCAGACCGGTGAACTCGAACGCCTTCGTCGTGGCGGGGAAGTCCTTGTTCTGGACGACCGCGCCGTTGACGTCGGTGAGCACCACGCGGTAGTCGGTGACCGGCAGCCCGGTCGCCGCCGGGGCGGTCCAGGAGACCTTGAGGCTCCCGTCACCGGTGACGGCCTTCGTCACCGGGGTGCCCGGCAGGGCGGAGGAGATGGAGCTGTCCTCCAGGCCGCCGAACTTGGCGTGCTTGGTGGGGCTGATGGAGCCGTTGTACGGCTCGTTCACGAAGCCGAACTTGGCGATGACGCCCTCGGCGTCGTCCGAGGCGAGCTTGGCCTCGTGGGTGCCGCTGGTGACGAAGACGTCGAACAGCGCCTTGTCGTAGAAGACGCTGGTCGGGTCGATGGCCCGGCTGGGGACGACGTTGTACACGTCACGGCCGAAGGTCGCGTCGTTGTAGAAGTCCGTGGCGGGGGTCAGCTTGCCGTCCGTCTTCACCGCGACCGGGGAGGTGAAGGTCACGTTGCCCGGCAGCTGGAGGCTGGCCAGGTAGGCGCCGCCCGCGACCGCGGTCCTGCTGTGGTCGGGCGCGATGCCGTTGTTCTGCGCGATCCAGCTGGCCACGGAGAACGGCACGAGGTCGCCGTTGTTCTTGACGGCGTCGTCGGCCTGGTTCTCCTGGACGACGGTGGCGATCCGGTCGACCGTGCTGTCGTCCGGGACGTTGATCGCGGCGAGGAAGAACTTCCGCGTGCCCGAACCGCCCTGCGGGATGAAGGGCTTGACCTGCTGGCCGTTCACCTGGGTGAGGACACCCGAGTAGATGTCGTGCAGCTGGGCGATGGTGAGGTTCTGGAGCGCGGAGCCCTTGACCGCCACGCCGACCGCGTCCCGGGCGAACGGGATGTAGGTGAGGCTGGTGCCGGAGACGCCGGGGCCGCCGGAGGAGCGGGCGAAGTCGACCTGGCCCTTGATGACGTCGGTGGTGCCCTGGAAGGGGATGCCGACCAGCGAGTCGGTGAGGGCGGTACGGCCCTTGCCCGAGCCGTTGGGGCGCAGGAAGGCGGAGCCGCCCTTACGGGTGGTGATCTTCGAGGTGGTGGAGAGGGTGCCGGGCTCGATCGCGTCGTACGAGGCGAGACCCGCGTCGCCCGACTTCACGGCCGTACCCGCGTAGTCCGTACCGTTCACGGTGTCGCCGGCCAGGGCGTTCAGCACGTCCTGCGTGGTGTCGGAACCGACGCCGACCAGCGTGCGGAAGGTGCCCGCGGGCGTGGGGTCGGCGGACGCCGGGCTCGCCAGGGCGAGGCCACCGGCCACGACGGCGGCGGCGACGGCCGTCGCGGTGAGGCGGATTCTGCGCATGGTGTTTCTCCTGCTGAGGACGGTGTGACGGGTGATGGGGCAGGGCTTTCCGGCAAGGTGGAGCGAGCCGTCCGTCCCGACTTCCTCTCGGGGCGGACGGCGGTCTGTGGGACGCGTCAGGGACGCGGGTGCGGCCGCAGCCGTTCCGGGAGGGCCGCGCGCAGCCGCTCCGGGAGGGCGAGGCGGGGCAGGACGGTGACGCT
>NZ_WWJY01000304.1 GCF_009865405.1 Streptomyces sp. SID3212
CGGGCGGCGGGCGGCGGGTCTCCCTGCCGGCGTACCCCTTCGCGGGCGAGAGCTTCGGTGCCTTCGACCTCACCTCCCGCGCCGTCCGCGACGAGCGGCCGGAACAGCCGGAGGAAGCGGCCGAGTCCGGCGCCGGCCTGGAGCAGGCCGTCCGCGCGCTGCTCGCCGAGGCCCTGGGCCTGGAGGACGCGGACGACCCGGAGATGACGTACTTCGCGGCCGGCGGCGACTCCCTGACCGCCGTCCACCTGGTGGGGTGCCTGCGCGACGACTTCGACATCGACGTCCCCATCACGCTGTTCCTGGAGCAGCTGACCCTGCACGAGATGGCCCGCCGGATCGCGGTGGCCCGCGACGGGGACGACTCGCTCGACGCGCTGCTGTCGGAGTTCGAAGCGGAGTAGGTCCCGCTCGACGGCACAAGGGCCTGGGGCCGAATCCCGGAAGGGATTCGGCCCCAGGCCCTTTGCGGCGGCGTCAGCCTCAGACGCCGCCCGTGCCCGTACGACTGGCGGTACGGCCCGGACGCCCCGCCGCCCCCGCCACGGACGCGGCGACCAGATCCGCCACGTACGGCAGATGGTCGCCCAGGAAGAAGTGCCCGCCGGGCAGCACATGCCGCTCGAACGGGCCCTCGGTCTCGCGCTCCCAGGCCAGGACGCGCTCGACGTCCACCCGGGGGTCGGCGTCCCCGGTCAGCGCGGTGACCGGGCAGCCCAGCGGAGGCCCCGGGCGGTGCGTGTGGGCGAAGAGCATGGCGTAGTCGGCGCGCAGCGGCGGCAGTGCCAGTTCGAGGATGTCCGGGTTGCTGAGCAACTCGTCCTCGGTGCCGGACAGCAGCCGCATCTCCCCGATCAGGTCCTCGTCGCTCGGCGGGTTCGGCAGCCGTGGCCGCTGCGCCAGGGAGGGAGCCTCACGCCCCGAGACGAACAGCGCCACCGGCCCCCGCCCCTCCCGTTCGAGCCGGCGCGCGGTCTCGAACGCGAGGATCGCGCCCATGCTGTGGCCGAACAGCACCAACGGCCGGTCCCCGCTCGCGGGGAGTCCGGCCACGACGGCGTCCACCACTTCGCCGAGCCGTTGCGTGAACGGCTCGGCGAAGCGGTCGTGCCGTCCGGGGTACTGCACGACCAGTGTCTCCGCCGTCCCCCCGACCGCGATCGACAGCGGCAGATAGGCGCCCGCCGAGCCCCCCGCGTGCGGGAAGCACAGCAACCGCGCGCCGGCGTCGGGGGCCGGGCGGAAACACCGTGTCCAGTTGTCCACAACATCCCTTCTCTCGTTCGGGGTCGGTCCCGGACCGGTCCGGTCACCGGGCCCGCTCACCTCCCCGCTGCGACCCAGCTTTCCAGCTGTTCGCGGGTGGTGGCGGGGTCCGCGACAAGAACGGTGAGTTCGTCGTCGCGGGAGTTGAGGGTGGAAATGGCCGGGCAGCGGTGGCAGGCCTCGACTCCGGTCTGGTTCCACCACTTGCAGTGCGGTCGGAGGTGGCACCGTGGCACGGCGCTCGCGCCGGTCCCGGCCGGCACGGTCTTGATGCGCTCGATCAGACCGCAGGCCTCACCGACCCGGTTCGCGCAGTCCGACACGCAGTGCGAGGCGAACCGGAGCACCCGGCTGGGCGCGATTCCCTCCGGGATGCTGCCGAGTACGTCGGCCGCCGGTACGGGTTCCGCCAGGTAGACGACCTGATCGCCGTCCCCGGAACGGACGCCGAGGACAACGCTCTCCGGGCGGCTCGCATCGCCGCTCGGACACCAGGCGACGGGGGTCTCCCGCACGTCCTGAGCACGGTCCGCTGAGCTGTCCACGGTGCTCACCTCCATTTCGTCAGCAGAAAAGGGCGCGGGTGGTGCTCGCGGTGACTTCGGAGATCATCCCGACGACGATGACGCCACCGGTGTCCCCCTTCTCCTGCTCGGTGGCGACCGCCTGCGCGATGCTCGCCGCGAGTTGCTCCTGCGACGTGATGCGCTCGGGACGCGGGGCCGCGGCGGCGGAGGCGGTGCCGCCCGCCGTCACGAGCCCGGTCACGAGCGCCACGGCCGCCGCTGCCGTACGAAGGTTGTTGTTCATTCGTCTCCTCCATGAAGTCGGGTGACACGTACTGGAGTTGACGCTAGAACCCGGGAACGCCCCCAATCGGCAGTTGCGGCGGCACCTTCGCACGGGGGCGCTGCCTCATCGCCCGGCGCACGCTCAGCGGGCGGGGCCTCCCGTGCACTCCGGGTCGGCCACGATCACCTGGTGGGCCGGGATGATCTCGATCTCCTTGTTGTCGTCGTCCTGGTTCTGGAAGGACCGGGTGGTCGTGTAGGCGCGCCGCCCCTCGCCGACGCACTTGGTGGCGAGGTTCCCGAAGCCGTCGGGGAAGTTGAACACCTCCGCGGCCGAGTCCTCGCCCGCGCGCCCGCTCACCGGCGCGTCCGCCTTGCCGCGCTCCTCGTAGTGCTCCCGGGAACAGCCCGCCGTCACCGCGAGGAGCGCGCAGAGGGCGACGGCGGCCGAGGCCCGTCCCGCCGGGCTCAGCCGCACGAACTGTCCTTGACTATCTGGACGTTGGACGGGCCGGTGGCGTTGGTGGTGACGTACGCGCGGTTCCCGTGGCCGACACACTTGGTGGCCAGGTTCCCGAACCCGTCGGGGAAGTTGAACACCTCCGCGGCGGAGTTGTCGCCCTGCTTCCCCTGCACGGGCGCGTCCCCCTTGCCGCGCTCGTCGTCGTATTCCTTCGAGCACCCGGACAGCGCGAGGAGCGCCGTCGTGGCCAGGACCAGACCTGTGATCGTTCTGACGTTCCGTCGCATGAGCTCTCCCCGTTCTCGAACCGTGGACCATGGTGGCGACCGGAGCACGGGCACGGTCAAGGGAGTTGAGCGACCTCAGAGGTTCGGTGTCGGACATGTCCCGATTGTTGACATCGTGTTGCATTCCTGTGGCCGGGCAGAACGTCGCCTTCTGTGGCGAATTCCGGCGCCCTATCGTGACGGTTCCGGCAAGAGGAAGCAGGACAGACGTGACCGTCACCGACGAGTACCTGGCCAACAACGAGTCCTACGCCGCTGCCTTCAGCGGACCGCTCTCCCTCCCCCCGTCCCGCCGGCTCGCGGTGGTCGCCTGCATGGACGCCCGCATCGACGTGTACCGCGTCCTCGGCCTGAAGGAGGGTGAGGCCCACGTCATCCGCAACGCCGGCGGCGTGGTCACCGACGACGTCATCCGCTCCCTGACGATCAGTCAGCGGCTGCTGGGCACCACGGACATCCTCCTCATCCACCACACCGACTGCGGCATGGTCACCTTCACGGACGACGCCTTCAAGCGGCAGATCGAGGAGGACACCCACATCCGTCCGTCGTGGGCCCCGGAGGCGTTCCCGGACGAGGAGAACGACGTACAGCAGTCGGTGCGCCGGATCAGGGCAAGCCCGTTCGTGCCCCACAAGGGGAACATCCGCGGGTTCGTCTTCGACGTGGCCGGCGGAAAGCTCAGGGAAGTGGTGTGACGTTCTTCTCTCCGCGGCCGTCGTGCGGTCCGGCCGTCCATTTCTCCTCGATACGGCCGAATTTCCACACCGCCATCGCGAGGAGCCAGGTGGCGAAGAAGAGCCCGACGATCACAAGGCCGACGATGTTGAGGTCCAGTCCGCCCACCCAGTCCCAGAAGGCGCCGTGCAGCCCCAGCTTCTCGGCGAGCAGGCCGAGCAGTTCCACCGTTCCGATGATGAGCGCGACGGCGACCGACAGGCCGGTGATGGTGAGGTTGTAGTAGACCTTGCGGACCGGCTCGGCGAAGGCCCAGCCGTACGCGACGTTCATGAACGAGCCGTCGATCAGCCGCAGCGGGCGCGCCGCCACCCCGGGATCGGCCGGGTCCAGCCCGCCGGCCCGCAGCACCTCGTCCAGCGCCCGCAGCACCGTGACCGCCGCGCCCTCGTAGGCGGCGCCCAGCAGCTGCTGCGGTGTGGTGTCGTGGCGCAGGCCGGTCAGCAGGCCCGAGGCGGCCGGCAGGTCCGGGGTCCGCTCGCCGTCGAGGTACGGCAGGAGGACGGCCTCGCCGCCGGGCGCCGCGTCCTCGCGGTCGAGCCGCAGCAGGTCCGCCACCTTGTCCACGGCGAGCGTGCAGTTGAGCGTGCAGGCGAGCGGGAGATACGTACCGTCGGCCGCCGCGAACCCGGCGAGCGCGGCGGAGGCCGGACGGGTACGGGTCGCGGCGAACACCGTGCCCGACGTGCCGAGGCTGAGCACCGGGTGGTCGAGGAGCCCGGCGCCGCCGAAGCCCAGGCCCACGGCCGCGCTCATGTTGTCGCCGGTGCCCGCCGCGACGGCGATGCCGGCCGGCAGGCCCAGTTCCGCCGCCGACCCGGCGGTGAGCGAGCCGATCCGGGTGGCCCCGGTCTCGGCGACGGGCGGCAGCAGCGACTCGTCCAGGCCGAGCAGCGCGAGCAGCTCGGGGTCGTACGCGCCGGTGGCGGTCGAGTACCAGCACGTGCCCGACGCGTCCCCCGGATCCGTGGCCGCCGTGCCCGCCAGGCGCTCGGTGAGGAAGTCGTGGGGGAGCCTGATCGCGGCCGTGGCGTCCGCCAGGGCGGGGTCGTTCTCGCGCAGCCACCGCCACTTCGTCGCGGTCATCGACGCCACCGGCACGGATCCGGTGCGCGCCGTCCACGCGTCGGGGCCGCCCAGCTCCTCGGTCAGCGCGACGGCCTGCGGCGCGGACCGGGTGTCGTTCCACAGCAGCGCCGGGCGCAGCGGCCGGCCCCTGCGGTCCAGGACCACCAGTCCGTGCTGCTGGCCCGCGACCGCGATGCCGACGACCGCGGACGGTTCGACGCCGGACTCCTTGAGGCCCGCGGCGACGGCGTCGCGCAGCGCGTTCCACCACACCTCGGGGTCGCTCTCACGGGCGCCGCCCTCACCGGTCACCCGGTGCGGGGCCCGGCCCACGGCGAGCAGCCGTCCGGTGGTGGCGTCCGTGAAGGCCGCCTTCGTGGACTGGGTGGAGCTGTCCACGCCGATGACGACCGGGCTCTGCGGCATGCGCGTACCTCTTCCCTGGACCGGTCGGTGCGGCCGTCCGGCGCGGTTTTGAACGTCGGAGGAACAAATTACGCGATCGCGCGGCCCACGGGAACGGCCGGTGGGATCATCCTCTTCGACACCGCGCGCTCGTGCGTCTTCGAACCCTCGGAGGAAGGCCGACACGGATGAGCGGAGCCAGGGGCTTTTGCGCACCGGCAGCGGCGTGCTTTATTAGTCATGTCAGGAAACAAAAAGGTCGGCACGTGCCGGACCTGAGGTATCGAAGGCGGCCAGAGAATGACGGAACGCTACACGCCCACCCCCGAGGACAAGTTCAGCTTCGGTCTGTGGACCGTGGGCTGGCAGGGCAGGGATCCGTTCGGTGACGCGACCCGCCGGGCCCTGGACCCCGCCGAGTCCGTCCAGCGCCTCGCGGAGCTGGGCGCGTACGCCGTGACGTTCCACGACGACGACCTCATCCCCTTCGGCTCGTCCGACGCGGAGCGCGAGTCGCACATCAAGCGGTTCCGGCAGGCGCTGGACACCACCGGGCTCGTGGTCGAGATGGCCACCACCAACCTCTTCACCCACCCCGTCTTCAAGGACGGCGGCTTCACCGCGAACGACCGCGACATCCGCCGGTACGCGCTCCGCAAGACCATCCGCAACATCGACCTCGCGGCCGAGCTGGGCGCCAAGGTCTACGTCGCGTGGGGCGGCCGTGAGGGCGCCGAGTCGGGCGCCGCGAAGGACGTGCGGCTCGCGCTGGACCGGATGAAGGAAGCCTTCGACCTGCTCGGCGACTACGTCACCGAGAAGGGCTACGACCTCAAGTTCGCCATCGAGCCCAAGCCGAACGAGCCGCGCGGCGACATCCTGCTGCCCACCGTCGGCCACGCCCTCGCGTTCATCGAGCGCCTGGACCGGCCCGAGCTGTTCGGTGTGAACCCGGAGGTCGGCCACGAGCAGATGGCCGGGCTGAACTTCCCGCACGCCATCGCCCAGGCCCTCTGGTCCGGCAAGCTCTTCCACATCGACCTCAACGGCCAGAACGGCATCAAGTACGACCAGGACCTGCGCTTCGGCGCCGGCGACCTGCGCGCCGCCTTCTGGCTCGTCGACCTGCTGGAGACCGCGGGCTGGGACGGCGCGCGGCACTTCGACTTCAAGCCGCCGCGCACCGAGGACTTCCACGGCGTGTGGGCCTCCGCCGCCGGCTGCATGCGCAACTACCTGATCCTCAAGGAGCGCGCCGCCGCGTTCCGCGCGGACCCGCAGGTCCAGGAGGCGCTGCGGGCCGCGCGCCTGGACGAGCTGGCTCTCCCGACGGCCGCCGACGGCCTGGCCGGGCTGCTCGGTGACGCCGGTGCGTACGAGGAGTTCGACGTCGAGGCCGCCGCCGCGCGCGGCATGGCGTTCGAGCACCTGGACCAGCTCGCCATGGACCACCTCCTCGGCGCCCGCTGACGGCGGGACACCGCACGAACGCCGTACGGAGGGACGCCGTACGGAACGCGCGCGGGGCGGGCTGGTGTCAGCCCGCCCCGCGCAGTACGTCCGCCACCTGCCCGGGTCGTGCCAACGCGGTGCCGTGCCAACGCGATGCGGACGGTACGTACGCCACCCTTCAGTGCGTCGTCCGCTGTACGTACGCCACCGGGTCGGCCAGCACCGCCCGTACCACCAGGGCCGCCGCGCCGCGCGCCGCGTCCCCCGCCGACGAGGACCCCCGCAGCCGTCCGCTGTCCCTCGGCCACAACCCCGACACCACCCGGGCGGTCAGCTCCCGGTCGGCGGCCGGGGACAGCCAGGGCATCAGCTCGCGGTAGATCCCGCCCAGCACCACCGCGTCCGGGTCGAAGAGGTTCACCGCGCCCGACAGCACCCGGCCCAGCATCACACCGGCCTGCTCGACGGCGGCCACCGCCCGCGTGTCACCACCCCGCGCCCGGCGCTCCAGCTCCGCGACCCCCGGCACGCCCGCGTTCTCGTCGATCCCGGCCGACCGCAGCAGCGCGGACTGCCCCGCGTACTGCTCCAGGCAGCCCCGGGACCCGCACCGGCACAGCGGGCCCTCCGCGTCGACCACCACATGGCCGATCTCGCCCGCGAACCCGTGCGCCCCGCGCAGCAGTTCGCCGTCCAGCACCAGCGCGCCGCCCACCCCGATCTCACCGGTCAGGTAGAGGAACGTACGCAACGGGCCCAGGCCGCCGAACCACAGCTCGGCCATCGCCGCGAGGTTGGCCTCGTTCTCCGAACTCACCGGCAGCGCCGGCAGATCGGGTTGCAGTTCGGCCAGCGCCTTGGCGAACAGGTCCTCGGCCGGGACCCGGTTCCACCCCAGGTTCGGCGCCTGGCGGACCGTACCGCCCGACACCAGTCCCGGCAGGGCGAGTTGCACGCCGACCGGCAGGAGATCCTGCTCGGCCGCGGACTCCAGGGTGCGGGCGGCGATCCGGGCGCCGCGCGCCAGCACCTCGGCGGGCAGCGCGCCCCGGTTGTCGATGTGTTCGGTGAGGCGGACGCGGTCGGTGCCCGACAGGTCCACGACGCACACCGACACGTAGTCGATGTTGATCTCGACACCGATGCCGGCCGGACCCGAGCGGGTCACCTTGAGGACCGTGCCGGGGCGTCCGGCCTGTCCGCTGAAGGTCTTGCCCGACTCGGAGAGGAAGCCGCTGTCCAGCAGCTGTTCGACCAGCGAGGACACGGCCGCGCGGGTCAGGCCGACCCGCGCCGCCACTCCGGCCCTGGTCGCTTCCCCCTCGTCCCGCACCGCGCGCAGCACCAGGCTCAGGTTGTGCCGGCGCACCGTCTCCTTGTCGGCCTTGGGGCCGAGGGAAGTGTGATTGCTGTTCATCTCGCGGTCGAGCCTATGTGATCGGCGGCCTCCCGCCGCTCGCCGACTTGTTTAAGTTAATTAGTAATAAACGTTGACAGCGTTCGGGCGCGCGGTCACAGTCTTCGTCGTGGCGCCGCCGCCGCGATCCCGGGGGAACTCTCCGGTGGGCGGGGCGCCGACGATTCCCCAACTCTCGGGAGACACAGTGACTTCGCATCGTGCAGGGATGGCGCGTGCCCGGCGGGCCGCGGCGGCCCTGGGGGCCGCCACGCTGGTAGGGGTGTCCGGCCCGGTGGCGCACGCCGCCGGCCCGGCCGCGCCCGGCACCACCGACCAGGGCGCGCCGCGCTACTACAACAGCGGCCTGGCCCCGACGCCCTACATGGGCTGGAACACGTACTACGGCCTGGGCGCCCCGACGGAGAGCGCGGTCAAGTCCGTCGCCGACCACCTGGTCAGCAGCGGCCTCAGGGACAGCGGCTACAACATCGTCTGGCTGGACGGCGGCTGGCAGGCCGACACCCCGCGCGACAGCCAGGGACGGCTGACCGCCAACGCCACCCGCTTCCCGTCCGGGCTGCCCTCGCTGGTGACGTACCTCCACCAGCGCGGCCTCAAGGCCGGGATCTACACCGACGCGGGCACCTACGACGGCGGCAAGAGCTGCGGGCTCGGCAGCAGGGGGTACTACGAACAGGACGCCCGGCAGTTCGCGCGCTGGAAGTTCGACGCGGTGAAGATCGACTTCCTCTGCGGGATCTCCGGGAAGCTCGATCCGGGCCCCGCCTTCAAGGAGTTCAGCGACGCCCTCGCCAAGGCGGGCCGGCCCATGCTGCTGAACCTCTGCAACCCGCTCACCGACGACTGGGGCCTGCCGCACACCCCGGCCCAGGACGCGCACAACGCGTACACCTACGGTCCGACGACGGGCGACTCCTGGCGTACGGGCACGGACCTCGCGTTCGGCACGCCGTACCCGGGGAACTGGCCCAACATCCTGCGCAGCGCGGACGCCAACGCGGCGCACCCCGAGGCCCAGGGGCCCGGCCACTACAACGACCCGGACTACCTGCTGCCCATGCGGAAGACCGCGGACGGCTCGTACGAGCTGAACGAGGAGGAGTCCACCTCGCAGCTGGTCCTCTGGTCGGTCATGGGCGCCCCGCTGGTCATCGGCTCCGACCCGCGCACCCTGCCCCAGTCGATGATCGACACCCTGCGCAACCCCGAGATCCTCGCCGTGGACCAGGACCCGCTGGCGATTCAGGGGGTACGGGTCGCCTCCGACGCCACCGGCGACGTCTACAGCAAGGTGCTCCAGGGGACGGGCAGGCGCGCGGTCGCGCTGCTCAACCGCTCGGACCAGCCGGCGCAGCGCACGGTGACCTTCGCCGACGCCGGCCTGACCGGGAACATCACCGTCCGCGACCTGCGGGCGCGCCAGGACCGGGGGACCCACACCGGTTCGTACACCGTCACGGTCCCCGCGCACGGCACGGCGTTCCTCAAGCTGTCGGGCACGGACGCCGCTCCGGGTGCCTCTCTCGGTACGAAGTCCTCGGCCAGTCCCGCGCTGGTGGCGGACGGCGACAAGCTGACGGCGTTCACCCGCGCCACCGACGGCGCGCTGGTCCAGCAGACCGGCCGGGACGGGGCGTGGAACGGGGAGTCCGTCCGTCTGGGCGGTCCCACCCACGGCCGGATCCTCGGCCAGCCGGCCGCGTACGGCTCGGCGGGCGGCAGGATCGACGTGTTCGTACGGGGCACGGACGACGCCACGTACCGCCGGACCTTCAGCGGCGGTGCCCACGGCACGTGGGGTGCCTGGCGGAGTCTCGGCGGCCGGATCACGGACGCGCCGGGGGTCGTCTTCCGGGGCCCGGACGACTGGACGCTCTTCGCCCGCGGCGCCGACGGCCTCATCACCTCGCGCGGCCCGTCCGGCGGATGGACCTCGGTGGGCGCGCCCGGTGACGCGCCGACGTACGGGCGGCCCTCGGCCGTCACCGACGCGGCGGGCCGTACCCATGTCGCCGTACGGACGGCCGACGACTCGGTCTGGGAGCGCGTGCGGTCGGCCTCCGGGGTCTGGTCGGAGTGGACTTCTCTCGGCGGTACGGTCAGCGGCAGCCCGACCCTGGTGGCGGCGGGCAGCAGTGTCTACCTCTTCGCGCGGGCCAGTGACTACACGCTCTGGCAGCGCAATTACTCCGCCGGCTCCGGGGACGGGGAAGGTGCCTGGGGCGGCTGGTTCCCCCGGCCGCCGTTCGTGAGCGGTGTGTTCGACGGTTCCCTCGGCGGGGTCGCGGCGGCCGACAACACCGTGCTGATCGCCTATCGCGGGGTGGCCGGCGCCGTACACCAGAGCCGGCTCTGACCGTTCGCGGTGCGGGCCGGCCGGTCCCTCAGGCACCTCCCGGGGATCAGCCAAGGGGAGATCAGCCGGGGATCTGCCGGCCCATCAGGAATAAATTAGTAATTAATCTTGACGCCGACATCGGCGCCACGTCAATCTGTACCCGCCGAACGAGGGCCCGGCCGTCAGGGGGCCCGGCCCCGTTCCGCGGGCTTAGCCAGGGAGTTCCTCCATGATCAACTCAGTACCCAGCCGCAGGCGGTTCCTCGCGGGCACGGGCGCCGTCGGCGCCGCCGCGCTGATGAGCGGATGCGTCACCTCGGGCCCGAGCACCAAGACCTCCTCCGGCGGCGGGCCCGTCACCCTCCAGTCGAACCTCTCCTCGCCCCAGGCGAAGAAGGCGATGGAGGACCTCGTCGCCGGCTTCAACAAGCGGGGCGGCGCCAAGGCCACGCTCAACACCGTCGCCTCGGAGACGTTCCGCACCCAGCTGCCGACGTACCTGACCTCGGCCCAGCCGCCGGACCTGCTCACCTGGTACCCCGGCTCGGTCGCCGACTCGTACGCGAAGAAGGGCCTCCTGCTCGACGTCAGCGACATCTGGACGAAGCCCGAACTGTCCGGCTACAGCGAGGCGTTGAAGAAGCTCTGCACCTCGTCCGACGGCAAGAAGGTGTTCGTCCCCGCCACCTACTACTGGTGGGGCTGCTTCTACCGGAAGTCGAACTTCGCCAAGTGGGGCGTCCAGGAGCCCACGACCTGGGACGAGTTCCTCGACCTGTGCGACAAGCTCAAGAAGAAGGGCGTCGCCCCCATCGGGATAGGCGCCGGCGGCAACACCGCCTGGGTGGCGTCCTCCTGGTTCGACTACCTCAACATCCGGATCAACGGCGCCCAGTACCACCGCGACCTCCTCGCCGGGAAGCACCGCTTCGACGACCCCGAGGTCCACAAGGTCTTCGACCGGTGGAGCGAGGCCCTGCCGTACTTCGACCCCAACGGCACCGCGCTCGCCTTCCAGGACGCCACCACCTCCCTGCTCCAGGGCCGTACGGGCATGATGCTGATCGGCACCTTCTTCGCCGACTCCGCCCCCAAGGACATGCTCGACGACATCGACTTCTTCCGCTTCCCGGTCATCGACCCGAAGGTCCCGCTCGCCGAAGAGGGCCCCACCGACGGCTACTTCGCCAGCGCCCACACCGGCCGCAAGGACGAGGTCAAGGAACTGATGACCTACATGGCCACCGTCGAGGCCCAGGAGATCTACCTCAAGGGCTCCTCCGGCACCGCGCTGCCCACCAACCCCAAGGCCAAGGACACCGGGACCCCTCTGGTGAAGAAGGGCCGGGCGCTGATCGAAGGCGCGGCGGACGTCACCCAGTTCTTCAACCGCGACTCCAGCGACGCCCTCCAGCCGTCGGCGGACACCGCGCTCACCCGCTTCCTCGCCAAGCCCAAGGAGATCAACTCCATCCTCACCACCTGGCAGCGGGACGCCCAGAAGATCTGGGGCCGGTGACATGGCGGTCCTGACCGCGGCACGGCGGCGGAGGCGGGGAGCGACGCGGGTCCCGCCCGTGGTCCTCGCCTTCGTCCTCGTACCACTCCTGGCCGAGGCCTTCTGGGTGTTCTGGCCCGCCGTCCAGGGTTTCTACCTCTCCCTCACGAACTGGGACGGCGTCTCGGCGCCGAAGTTCGTCGGACTGGGCAACTACCGCGAGATGTTCGGCGACAGCGTCTTCCGCACCGCGCTGCTCGACACCGTCCTGTGGCTGCTGCTCTTCGGGGGACTCTCCGCGCTCCTCGGCCTCGGCGCCGCCCTGCTCCTCCAGCAGGAACGCCGCGGCGTCGGCTTCTACCGGGCCGCGCTCTTCCTGCCCGTGGTGTTCTCGCTGACGGCCACCGCCCTGGTGTGGCAGGCGATGTACCAGCCCGACGGCCTCATCAACAACACACTGGAGTTCTTCGGTCTCGGCAGCCTCCAGCACGCCTGGCTCGCCGACCAGGACACCGCCCTGTACGCCGTGATCGTGCCCGCGCTGTGGCGCCAGATCGGCTACGTGATGGTGCTCTACCTCGCCGGGCTCAAGGGCATCGACCCGGTGCTGTACGAAGCCGCGAAGGTCGACGGCGCCACCAGGTGGCAGCAGTTCCGGCACATCACGATCCCCCAGCTGCGCGGTGTGAACGCGGTGGTCCTGTCGGTCATCGTCATCGACTCCCTGCGCTCGTTCGACGTCGTCTGGGCGCTCACCCGCGGCGGCCCGTACCACTCCTCCGAACTGCTCTCCACGTACATGTACTCCACCGCCTTCCAGTCCCTGCGGCTGGGATACGGCTCCGCCCTCGCGGTCGTGATCTTCGTGCTGGCCTTCGGGGTCATCGTGTCCTATCTCGTCCGCGCCTTCCGGGAGGCCGACTGATGACCGCCATGAACCGGCAGGCCAGGCGCCGCGCGTGGGCCACCGCGAGCTTCCACGCCGGAGCCGGCGCGCTGTCCCTCCTGTGGCTGGTGCCGATCGCGCTCGTCCTGGTCACCAGCGTCCGCTCCTTCGACGACATCGCCGCCAACGGACTCGGCAGCCTCCCGCACTCCTTCACCCTCGGTGGTTTCAGCCAGGCCTGGGTGGACGGCGGACAGGGCCGCGCCCTCCTCAACAGCCTGCTGGTGTCGGTCCCGACCGTGCTGCTGTCCCTAGCGCTGGCCTCCATGGCCGCCTTCGGACTGGCCCGCTACGACCTGCCGTTCCGGCGCACGCTGCTCCTCCTGATGCTCGGCGGCAACCTCCTGCCGCCGCAGATCCTGCTCATCCCCGTCTCCAAGATCAGCGAGGCGCTGGGCCTGTACGACTCGCTGTACGCGCTCATCGGCGTCCAGGTCGGCTTCGGTGTCGGCTTCTACGTCTTCGTGCTGCACGGCTTCATGCGGTCCATCCCGCCCGAGATCCAGCAGGCCGCCGTCATCGACGGCGCGGGGCCCTGGCAGATCTACCGGCGGATCATCATGCCGCTGACCACCCCCGCCCTCGCCGCGCTCGGCGCGCTCTCCTTCACCTGGATCTTCAACGACCTGCTGTGGGCGATCACCGTGCTGCGGACCGACACGAAGATGCCCATCACCGCGTCCCTCATCGGGCTCCAGGGCCAGTTCGTGTCGATGTGGAACGTCATCGCGGCCGGCTCGGTCATCGCCGCCGCCCCGACCGTCGTCGTATTCCTGCGGTTCCAGCGCCACTTCGTGGCCGGACTCAATCTGGGAGCAGTCAAGTGACCCCGCACGACACAACTCCGGTGGGTACGGGGCTGCCGGACGACCGGTGGCTGCTGCGCACCGACAACACCACCTACGCGGTCGCCCTCGCCGGTGACGGCCGGTGGGCCGAGCTGACCGCGTGGGGACCGCACGGCGTGGAGACGGGACCCTCGGCGCTGGACTGGTCGCGCCGCACCCACTTCATCACCCCCGCCGACGCGTCACCCGCCGAGTACATCCCGTACGGACTGCGGCCGTTCACCGGCGCGGACCTGGTCGCCCAGCGGCCCGGCGAGGAGCGGGGGGTGTGGTGGCGGTTCACCGAGGCCGCCCAGGACGGCGACCGTACGCTCCGGCTGGTCTTCGCCGACGACACCCTCGGCCTGACGGCGGCCCTCTGCTACGAGGTCGTCCCCGGCACCGACGTGATCCTCCGCCGGACCGAACTGACCTGCACCGGTGACACCGAACTGCGCCTGGAGCGCTTCGACTCCGCCGCCGTGAACATCCCCGTCGCGGGCGGCGCCCGGCTCACGTACCTCACCGGCCAGTGGTCGCAGGAGTTCCAGCGCACCCAACTCGACCTGACACGAGGCCGCTTCGAGATGGCCTCCACCCAAGGGGTGCCCGGGCACGCGTACGCGCCGTGGCTCGCCGTCCAGGATCTCGCGTCGCCCGCCGAAGGAGCCACCCCCACCTACGGGGTGGCCCTGGAGTGGTCAGGCAACTGGCACCTCACCACCGACGCCGAGCCGGGCGGCGCCGTCCGCGTCCGCGCCGGACGTGTGCCCCACGAGGGCGCCGTACGGCTCGCCCCCGGCGCCACCCTCACCACCCCCCGGCTCGCCTGCGCGTTCAGCCCCGAAGGACTCGACGGCCTCGCCCGGGTCTGGCACCGCTACGAACGGCACCTGGCCGGCGACCGGATGGACCGCCCCCGCCAGGTCCTCTACAACTCCTGGGAGGCGACCGGCTTCGACGTGGACGCCGCGACCCAGCTCGAACTGGCCCGGATCGCCGCCGAGATGGGCGCCGAACTGTTCGTCGTCGACGACGGATGGTTCCCCGGCCGGGACGACGACACCGGCGGCCTCGGCGACTGGACCCCCGAACCGACTTCGTTCCCCGACGGGTTCGACCACTTCATCGGCGAAGTCCGCGCCCTGGGACTGGACTTCGGGCTCTGGGTCGAACCGGAGGCCATCAGCCCCAGGTCCGCGCTGTACGCGGCCCACCCCGAGTGGGTCTACCGGATCGACGGCCGCCCCGCCACCCTCGTACGCAACCAACTCCTCCTCGACCTCGGCCGCGAGGACGTCCAGGACTTCGTCCTCGCCACCTTCGACCGGCTCCTCGGCGACCACGCGATCAGCTACCTCAAGTGGGACATGAACCGCCCGCCGACCGAACGCGGCAGGCCGGGCGGCTGCCCCGTCGAGGAGCAGGACCTCGACGCCGCGCACGTCGCCGGCTACCTGCGGGTCCTCGACCACCTCCGTGACCGCCACCCGCACGTCACCGTGGAGGGCTGCGCGGGCGGCGGCGCCCGGATCGAGCACGCCACGCTCGCCCGTACGGACGTCGTGTGGCCCAGCGACAACACCGCGCCGCTCGACCGGCTCTCCATCCAGTACGGCTACCTCCACGCCCACGCGCCGCACACCATGAGCTCCTGGGTCACCGACTCACCCGGCGTCTTCGACCCGCGCCCGCGCTCGCTCGGCTTCCGCTTCGTCAACTCCATGGCGGGCGTTCTCGGCATCGGCGCCGACATCCGCACCTGGTCGCCGGAGCGGCGCGCCGAGGCGGCGGGGTGGATCGCCCGCTACAAAGAGGTACGTGATGTCATCCATCACGGAGAGGTCCACCTGCTGAACACCCCGGCCGACGCGACCTGCGGCATCCAGTACGAGGAGCCGGGCGGCGGCCGGGTCGTGGTCACCGCGTGGAACACCGGCCGCCTCGACGGCGCGCCGCTGGTCCCGGGGC
>NZ_WWJY01000305.1 GCF_009865405.1 Streptomyces sp. SID3212
TGCAGGCGGCAGGAGCCGGGGGCGGCCGAGGCCGGGAACGGCCCCGGGACGGCCGCGCACGGGTCCGCGCCGGCCAAGCCGCTCTCCCGCGTCGAGGCCCGCCGTGCCGCGCGCGCGGCGAAGGACAGCCCCGCGGTGGTCGTGAGCCGTGTCGTCGGCGAAATGTTCATCACCTTCGGCGTGCTGATGCTGCTGTTCGTCACGTACCAGCTCTGGTGGACGAACGTCCGGGCCGACCAGTACGCCGGCAAGGAGACGAACAAGATCCAGGACGGCTGGGCCAAGGGCCGCCAGCCCGGCGTCTTCGCGCCGGGGCAGGGCTTCGCCATCATGCACATCCCCAAGCTGGACGTCGTGGTGCCGATCGCCGAGGGCATCAGCAAGTCGAAGGTCCTCGACCACGGCATGGTCGGGCACTACGCCGAGGGCAAGCTCAAGACGGCGATGCCGGAGGACAAGCAGGGCAACTTCGCGGTGGCCGGCCATCGCAACACCCATGGCGAGCCGTTCCGTTACATCAACCGGTTGCAGCCGGGCGACAAGATCATCGTCGAGACGCAGGACGCGTACTACACGTACGCGATGACCAAGACCCTGCCGCAGACCTCTCCGTCGAACGTGAGCGTCATCGACGCGGTGCCTCCGCAGTCGGGGTTCACGGGGCCGGGCCGTTACATCACACTGACGACCTGCACGCCCGAATTCACCAGTACGTACCGGATGATCGTGTGGGGCAAGATGGTGGACGAACGGCCACGCAGCAAGGGCAAGCCGGACGATCTCGTCGGCTGAGCCCGCCGGGGGGCCGGCGACTGGACTGGGACGGGGGCGGGTGCGGTGGCAGCGAGAACCGAACACGACGAGCAGACCGGAGCACCACCGCCGCCGGGACCGGACGCGCCCGCCGCGCCGCCCGACCCGTCGCCGGGCCGGCCGCCCAGGAGCAGGGCCGCGGCGGTGGTCAGCGTCTTCGGCGAACTGCTCATCACGGCGGGCCTGGTGCTCGGCCTGTTCGTCGTCTACTCGCTGTGGTGGACGAACGTGCTCGCCGACCGCGAGGCCACCAAGCAGGGCAACGAGGTACGCGACAACTGGGCGCGGGGCGGCACGGACGGCGGCGCGGGCGGCGACGGCACCCCCCGGTCCTTCGACTCGAAGGACGGCATCGGCTTCCTCCACGTCCCGGCGATGAACAACGGTGAAGTGCTCGTCAAGAAGGGCACGGAGCCGAAGTCCCTGAACAACGGGATCGCCGGCTACTACACCGACCCGGTCAAGTCGGCGCTGCCGTGGGACAAGAAGGGCAACTTCACGCTGGCGGCGCACCGGGACGGCCACGGCGCGAAGTTCCACAACATCCACAAGATCGAGGTCGGTGACCCGGTCGTCTTCGAGACCAAGGACACCTGGTACGTCTACAAGGTCTACAAAGAGCTGCCGAAGACGTCCAAGTACAACGTGAACGTCCTGCTGCCGGTCCCCAAGGAGTCGGGCAAGAAGAAGCCGGGCCGCTACCTGACCCTGACGACCTGCACCCCGATCTACACCTCGGACTACCGCTACATCGTCTGGGCGGAACTGGTCCGCACGGAAAAGGTCGACAAGAACCGCACCCCGCCGCCGGAGCTGCGCTGAGGTGTTGCCGTGCCGGTCTAACGTATGTCGAAGATGGCTGTTGACCTCATGGCATGCATGATTCCCGAATCGGGCCGGTGTGGATAGACCTTCTTGACCGTGACCAGTTGCGAAAAGTAGCGTCCTCGGCCAGTGATGTTGTCCGATATAAATAGCTGGTCTGTGGTGTCAGATCAGTACGACGGGTCGTTCAGGATCCCCGTCATGGTGATGCCTCCAATACCCCCTGCCGCGCAAGGGGGGAGTGCGGTCAGGTCGAGGCTTTTAAGAATCAGCCCATGGACTCTTCAGGGACGGGTGGCTCTGCCTCGCCCAGTAAGCTGGACCTGTGCGCTCCGACCGGCAGCACCAGATCCGACCTCCTCGACGTTGTCTGCCCGATAATGCTTGATGTTTAAACTTTGGATACAGTTACCCCTTATGTCATTTTTTATGTCTTCGTGACGCACTTTGGCGATTCGAGGATATTATTCTTCCAGATCACTCATTGCTTCTCTGTCTGACGGAGTGTAAGTTTCTCTTCGTATCTACCTGTATTTCTACCGAGGGGACATCGAGGTATGAAAATTATTGGACTCGCCAAGAGCGCTCGTATAGTGGCCGGCACTGCGGCCGCCTTGGTATCTCTGTTTGCTGGAGGGCTAGTTTTCGCGCCTTCCGCTTCTGCGGCGAGCGGAGGGAGTTGTACCTTTTCGGCAGGGTCGTGCCTTGTGCTTTGGTATAACTCAAATTTCAGTGGATCGCACACAACTTTCGACAATACTCAGATATCAGATTTCTCTGGTTATACTTTCCTCAGCTCCGGCTCGGGTCAGGGGCAGGCCGTAAAGAACAATGCTGCTTCTGCTCTTTATGGCCGCATTTCTACCGCCGCTCCTTATGGTGTGGTTTATTTTAATAGTGGTTTTGGGGGACCCTGTGACCAGATGAATGCTGGTGGGGTTCAGGCGTCGCAGCTCGTCAATACTTACAATCAGAACGCTTCCTATCAGGCGCATTCTTCTTACAAGTCGGGGTGCTACGACTTCTAAGAGATCTCGTCCTGCGGGTGGCGCGGTCACTGGCGGCCTAAGGACGCGAGTGGTTCAACGTTCCAAATCAGTGTTCTGGAGGCAGTTTCCGATGGTGACGGAAACTGCCTCCACCTAATTTTCTAGAGGTATATTCGTGCACTTGTGCTGCTTGAAGTCTAGAGCGTTTCTGGGGGCGACCGCTGCTCTGCTGACTGTTACCGCATGTAGTAATGAAGGCCAAAAAACGCAAGGGATCACTCCAGAGGTACCTAGAAGAGTCACCGAGAATCTCCAGTCTGAATCGGTGTCGGAATATTCCGCGAGGCTGCCGATCGCATCCTTTAGTTTTACTCAAAGTGAGGATTCTGTAATTAAGGCAGCTGAGGCTGAAATAGTCAGTCGCTGCATGGAGCGTTTCGGATTTGAATACATCGAACCGGCGCCGGTCCCGTCATTCGAAGGTGATGGATCGGATGACAGACGGTATGGAATAATGAACCTAAAACTTGCCGAGAAGTATGGATACCACGCTGCGCCTGGGGTGCCGATCCCGCGAGACTCTCTTCAGAAAGATGCTGCCTCGGTTCTTTTTGGTTCCCTCGAACCGTATCCCACGGGCAAAATAGTGACGGAGTATCACGGAACTAAAGTTCCAAAGGGAGGCTGCCGCGGTGAGGC
This sequence comes from Streptomyces sp. SID3212, assembly GCF_009865405.1. Classification (GTDB taxonomy): domain Bacteria; phylum Actinomycetota; class Actinomycetes; order Streptomycetales; family Streptomycetaceae; genus Streptomyces. The sequence continues at coordinate 3,327 of NZ_WWJY01000305.1, forward strand.
CTTTCAGCAAGTTGAGGCTCCCTTTGAGCCAGGAGATGATGCTTCAGCAGCTTACGAAATTTCAGTGAGAAGTTTCACGGAATCGATGCATAAAACTCGTGTTGTGAAGGTCTTTCGTGCGTGGTCCTCATGTATGGAGAGATATGGCTATACCTATAAAATGCCACTAGATCCGCTAAATGACCGCGATTTTCTTGGGGAGGCTGAAGCTAACTCGGTAGAAATTCAAACGGCTGTCGCAGATGTTAAATGTAAAAATAGCACTAATCTTCCAGCCGTGTGGTTCGCTGCGGAGAGTGATATTCAGCGTGCGAAAATTGCGAATAGTGAGTCGCGACTAAGTAGGCTTCGCGTCAACCACGCAAAAGAACTAGAAAATGCTAGGAGAATTATTACAAACGGCTAGCGGACACGACTGCCTTCACTGCCGCCGGTCGCCCCTATTACCTGACCAGTATCAAGCCGACATCACCCAATCAAGTTCGGTAGCTCCGCTTTGCTTGCCGCGCTTGTACGGCGAGTTACTACTTGTCCAGACAGTCCAGTACGCGCTGAATTCAGTCGGCCTCCGTGGCGCCACGGGCGGAGCTATAGGTGCCACCGTTCGTCAGCGTTGAGGAATATATGCTGATGCCGCCGAGGACACCGCAGCCCAGTTTCGCCGATGGTCGAGAACCTTGCAGACCTGGCACTGGCAGCAGAACGACCCGATATCCACGTCGTCTTCGATGTTGGCTACTACGCCTCTCGTATGGCTTGACTGTCATTAAATCTGGCGCTCCGGGGCGGTAGACCGTAATCCGGCTGCCTCGGCCCTGGTTGACCGCTGGATTGAACTCCTGGCACCCGTCATCCGCTACGACGTAGGTAAGAAGTTTGGACGGCCTGAGGAAATCACCGAACATGATTGGCTAGACCATGGAGAGCGAGCGAAGGGCGTCGCGTCAGCATAGGAATGACATAGGTCCCAACACCACTTTGCGGGCGCTGGGACCTATGTTTGCGCGAATTCAGTCCTCCGTGCGGAAGGCGACTCCGGACGCGCCTCCGAAGAAGCCTCCGTCGTTGCCGTCGCCTTCCCCGCCGCCGCCGTTGTTGTTCCCGCCGTTCTGGCCGCCGGGGTTCACCGTGATCAGGACAACGGCCGACCCCTTGTCGACCTGGGTGCCCTCACCCGGGGTGACGTTGAGGACGATGGCGTTGTCGTCCTGGGGCGAGTTCGGGGCGAAGGTCGCGCTGAGCCCCTGGCTCTGGAGGATCGCCTTGACCTCGCCGACCCGCTTCCCTGCCAGCTGGCCCGGCACGGCGACCTTCTCCTGCTGCGGGCCCTTGGAGACCTGGAGGGTGATCTGGCTGCCCTTCGGGGCCTTGGTGCCGCCGGGGGGATCCTGTTTGACGACGATGCCCGCGGGCTGATCGCTGTCCACGTCCACCCGCTTGACGGTGAAGCCCAGCGTGTCCTCCAGCTGCGACCTCGCGGAGTCGAACTGCTGGCCGTTGGTCACGTCGCGGACGTCGACCAGGGCCTGCTTGGCGATCGTCAGCGTGACCTCGGCGCCCTTCTCGGCCTGGGCGTTGCCTGCCGGGTCCTGTTCCAGGACCGTGCCGGGGTCTTCGTCCGACTCGACCTGCTTCGGGTCGCCGACCTTGAAGCCCTTGTCCTCCAGGAGACGCGTCGCGTCCTTCAGGTCCTTGTCCGTGACGTCCGGGACCTCGACCTTGGGGGCGCCCTCCGAGACGACGACATTGATCGTGTCGCCCTCGTTCATCTCGCCGGCCTCCGGGGCCGGGACCTGGCTGCAAATGGCGTTCTTGGGCTGGTCGCAGCGTTCGCTGCTGGACTGGGCGACCTTGACCCCGGCGTTGGTCGCCAGCGTCTCGGCCTCCGTGAGGGTCTTCCCGACGAGGGTGGGGATCGGCACCTTGCTCTTCGCGTCGCCGTCGCCGCTGAAGACCGCCTGGCCGATCAGGATCGCCCCGACCAGGACCAGCACACCGGCGACGATCAGCAGGATCGTCGACGTGTTGGACTTCTTCGGCTGGCGCCGCCGGCCCGGGCCTCCCCCGTCGTAGCCGCCTCCGCCGAAGCCCCCGTCGTTCGGATTCATCGGGGGGAGCATCGACGTGGCCGGGTCGGCCGTGCGCAGCGCGGTGGTCGCGTGGTCCCCGTCGCCGCCGTACCCGCCGCCGTAGCCGACCGCGCCCATGGCGGCGGTCGCGCCGACGGGCTGGCCGTCGAGGCAGGCCTCGATGTCGGCGCGCATCTCGTCGGCGGACTGGTAGCGGTAGTCCCGGTCCTTGACGAGGGCCTTGAGGACGATCGCGTCCATCTCGGGCGTGATCTCGGGGTCGTACACGCTGGGGGGCTGCGGTTCTTCCCGTACATGCTGGTAGGCCACCGCGACCGGGGAGTCCCCGACGAACGGCGGCCGGACCGCGAGCAGCTCGTAGAGCAGGCAGCCGGTGGAGTACAGGTCGGAGCGCGCGTCGACCTGTTCGCCCTTGGCCTGCTCCGGGGAGAGGTACTGGGCGGTTCCTATGACGGCGGACGTCTGCGTCATCGTCATGCCGGAGTCGCCCATCGCACGGGCGATGCCGAAGTCCATGACCTTGACCTGGCCGGTGCGCGTCAGCATGACGTTGGCGGGCTTGATGTCGCGGTGGACGATCCCGGCGCGGTGCGAGTACTCCAGCGCCTGGAGGATCCCGACGGTCATCTCCAGCGTGCGCTCGGGCAGCAGCCTGCGCCCGGAGTGCAGCAGCTCACGCAGGGTCGAACCGTCGACGTGCTCCATCACGATGTACGGGAGGGAGACGCCGTCGACGTAGTCCTCGCCGGTGTCGTAGACCGCGACGATCGCCGGGTGGTTGAGCGAGGCGGCGGACTGGGCCTCCCGGCGGAACCGGGCCTGGAACGACGGGTCACGGGCCAGGTCGGCCCGGAGCGTCTTCACAGCGACGGATCGGCCGAGCCGGGTGTCGTGCGCGAGGTACACCTCGGCCATGCCACCACGGCCGAGCACCGCGCCCAGCTCGTACCGGCCGCCGAGGCGACGCGGCTCTTCCATAACTGTTCCGGCCCTCTCCGTCAGTCCCGATCGCACCGGTGAGTGGTCTCCGGCGATGTGCTGTACGCGCCTACGCTACCGGGCACGCCCCGTGCGGTCCGCCCGTACCGGACACCTGATACGCGACCGGTATCGCAATGTGCAGATATGGACGTGAGCCGTGACCGGCGTCACTTCTTGCTGTCGATGACCGCCTTCATCACGTCCTTGGCGATGGGGGCGGCGAGGCCGCCGCCCGAGATGTCGTCGCGGCTGGCGTCGCTGTCCTCGACCACGACGGCCACGGCGACCGGGGATCCGGCGTCTGTCTTGGCGTACGAGATGAACCACGCGTACGGGTTCTTGCTGTTGTTCTCGCCGTGCTGGGCCGTACCGGTCTTACCGCCGACCGTCACGCCGTCTATCTGCGCGTTGGTGCCGGTGCCTTCCTTGACGACCGTCTCCATCATCTGCTGGAGCATCTGCGCGTGCTCCTGGGTGAGGGGACGGCTCAGCTCCTCCGGGTCGGTCTGGCTGAGCTGGTCCAGGTTGGGCGCCCGCAGCTGGTCGACCATGTACGGCTTCATCAGCTTGCCGTCGTTGGCGATCGCGGCGGCGACCATGGCCATCTGGAGCGGGGTGGTGCGGGTGTCGAACTGGCCGATGGAGGAGAGCGCGGTCTGCGACTCGTTGATCTTCTCGGGGAAGATCGACGCGTTGGCGCGGACCGGGACGAACTGCTCCGAGTTGAAGCCGAACTTCTTCGCCGTCTCCAGCATCTTGTCCGCGCCGACGTCCACGCCGAGTTTGCCGAAGACGGTGTTGCACGAGTACTGGAGCGCCACGCGGAGGGTGGCGTTCTTGCAGGGGATGTTGCCCTCGTTCTCCAGCGGACGCGTCGTGCCCGGCATGATGTACGGCAGGGGCGAGTCGGTCTTGTCGTCGATACCGGTCACGACTCCGTGCTCCAGGGCCGCCGCCGCCGTGACCACCTTGAAGGTGGAGCCGGGCGGGTAGGTCTCACGCAGGGCCCGGTTGAGCTTCGGCTGGTCCTTGTCCTCTTCGAGCTTGCTCCACGCCTCGCCGTCCTTGTCGCTGTTGCCGGCGAACGAGGACGGGTCGTAGCTGGGGGTGGAGGCCAGAGCGAGGATCTTGCCGGTCTTCGGGTCGATCGCGGCGACGGCGCCCTTCTTCTTCCCGAGGCCCTCGTAGGCGGCCTTCTGGGCGGCGCCGCTGAGGGTGAGGACGACGTCGCCGCCCTGCTTCTTCTCGCCGGTGAACATCGCCAGCGTCCGGTCGAAGAACAGCTGGTCGTCGTTGCCGGTGAGGATGCCGTCCTCCAGCTTCTCGATCTGGGTGGCGTCGAAGGCCTGCGAGGCGTAGCCGGTGACGGGGGCCCACATGGGGCCGTTCACGTACGTGCGCTTGTACGCGAAGTCGCTGCTGCTCGTCTTCGTGGAGCCCGTTATGGGCTTTCCGTCGACGATGATGTTGCCGCGCTCGTGCGCGTACCGCTCGATCAGGACCCGGCGGTTGAAGTCGCTGGAGTTCAGCTCGTCCGCGCGTACGTACTGGAGCCAGTTGTCGCGGACCAGGAGCGCGAGGATCAGCAGGCCGCAGAAGATCGCGACCCGTCGCAGGGGTTTGTTCACGGTCGGACCACCTGGGTCATCTCGGCGTCGGGTGACGGGGCGGGGGCCGGCGCGGGCCTGCGGGCGGTGTCGCTGATACGGATCAGGATGCCGATCAGAACCCAGTTGGCGAGCACGGACGAGCCACCGTAGGCGACGAACGGGAGGGTCATGCCGGTCAGCGGGATGAGGCCCATCACACCGCCCGCGACCACGAAGACCTGGATGGCGAAGGCGCCGGAGAGGCCGATGGCGAGCAGCTTGCCGAACGGGTCGCGGGCGGCGAGGGCGGTCCGTACACCGCGCTCCACGATCAGCCCGTACAGCAGCAGGAACGCCATCGTGCCGGCGAGTCCGAACTCCTCGCCGACGGTGGAGAGGACGAAGTCGGAGTTGGCGGCGAAGCCGATCAGGTCCGAGTGGCCCTGGCCGAGGCCTGTGCCGAGCGTGCCGCCGGAGCCGAAGGACAGCAGGGCGTCACCGATCTGCTGGCAGGCGCCGTTGGTCTTGTAGCAGCCGAACGGGTCGAGCCAGGCGTTGACGCGGTCCTGGACGTGCGGTTCGAAGGTGGCCACGCCCACGGCGCCGGCTCCGGACATCAGGAGGCCGAAGACGATCCAGCTGGTGCGCTCGGTGGCGACGTACAGCATGACGATGAAGACGCCGAAGAACAGCAGCGACGTACCGAGGTCGGTCTCGAAGACCAGGATCAGGATCGACATGGCCCAGACGGCCAGGATCGGTCCGAGGTCACGGCCGCGTGGCAGGTAGAGGCCCATGAAGCGGCGGCTGGCGAGGGCGAGCGCGTCGCGTTTCACCATGAGGTACCCGGAGAAGAAGATCGCGATGATGATCTTCGCGAACTCTCCCGGCTGGATGGTGAAGGGGCCGACGCTGATCCAGATCTTGGCGCCGTTCACGGCGGGGAAGAAGACCGGGAGGATCAGCAGGACCAGGGCCACGAACATGGAGATGTACGTGTACCGCTGGAGGATGCGGTGATCCTTGAGCAGGATCAGCACGACGAGGAACAGCGCGACGCCGATGGCCGAGTAGAGCAGCTGCTTGGGCGCGGACGGGGAGAAGGCGCCGTATGCGATCTTCGACAGCCGGATCAGTTTGGGTGACTGGTCGAGCCGCCAGATGACGACGAGCCCGAGGCCGTTGAGCAGGGTGGCCAGCGGGAGCAGCAGCGGGTCCGAGTACGGGGCGAACTTGCGCACCACGAGGTGGGCGGTGCCGGCCAGGAGACCGATGCCGAGCCCGTAACCGAGCATTCCCGTCGGCACCTTGCCGTTGATCGCGAGACCCACGTTCAGGTACGCGAAGATCGGGATGGCGACCGCGAAGGCCAGCAGGGCCAGTTCGGTGTTGCGGCGGCTCGGTGCCTCGATGGCGCCGATGGTGGTGGTGTTCGTGACAACGCTCATGGTGGTGAAGAGGCCCCCTCGGCCGCTACTGCTTCCCGCAGTTCGAGGCCACTTTCTGCTCCTCTTCCGAGAGGCTGGGGCCCGGATGGGGAGTGGCTTTGTCGGGCTTGGTGGTGTCGGTCGGGCCGGGCGAGGGCTTGTCGGTCGGCTTGGTGCCGCCCACCTGCTCCTCGCTGTCGGCCACGTCGGCCGCCCGCTCGGCGGCGCGGCGCTGCTCGTCCTTCTTGCAGGCCGAGGCCTGGACGGCGAGCGCGTCGATCTTCTTGCCGGCCTCGCTCAGGTTGCCTTCGGTGATGGTGCCCTCGACCTGCTTGCGCTGGTAGTCGGGGAGGTACTTGAGTTCGATCTCGGGGTGGTCCTTGTGGACCTTCGAGAGCGAGACCCAGGCCAGGTCCTGGCTGATGCCCCGGTAGAGCGCGACATGCTGCTTGTTGGAGCCGACGTAGTACTGGGTCTGCGTCCAGCGGTAGCCGCCGTACAGGCCGCCGCCGACCACGGCGAGCGCCAGGACGACGTAGAAGGATCTCTTGGCCCACTTGCGGCCGCCGCGGGGCTTGACGAAGTCGTCGTCGCTGTACGTCCCGTACCCGCCCTCGGGCGGCATGCCGCCGTAGCCGGGCTCGTCGCCGCTGCCGGGCGGGCCGAAGCCGCCGGCGGGCTGCTGCGGTACGGC
>NZ_WWJY01000306.1 GCF_009865405.1 Streptomyces sp. SID3212
CCCCTGGTCCGGTCACCACGCCAGGTCCGGTCGCCGCCCCGGGTCCGGTCCCAGCGGCGGTGCCGCCCGGCGAGGCGCCCGCCCCGGCGCTCGCCTCGACGACAACTGGAGGAAGTGAGTCATGAGGTACCGGTACCGGCCGACGGACAAGTTCAGGAAGACGCTGCTGGGCGGCGGGGCGCTGGTGGTCCTCGCCGGGCTCAACGCCCCCGCCGCGCTCTCCTTCGCGGGGGAGAAGTACCACGCGTACAAGATCTCGCAGCCCGGCTACAAGCAGCGGTACGGCTCCTGGGACCTGCTCGACGTACCGAAGGAGTTCCGTACGAACGCGATCCACGCCGCCCTGCTGCACACCGGCAAGGTGCTGATCATCGCGGGCTCGGGCAACAGCCAGAAGAAGTTCGACAAGGGTTCCTTCGACACCATCCTCTGGAACCCGGCGGACAACAGCTTCCGCAAGATCCCCACCCCCGAGGACTTCTTCTGCTCCGGCCACTCCCAACTGCCCGACGGGCGGCTGCTGGTGGCCGGCGGTACGGCGCGGTACGAAGTGCTCGACGGCGAGGTCGACCGGGCGGGCGGCGGGATGCGGGTCAAGAACGAGAACCCGGACCGGGCCGTCACGTTCAAGAAGGGCACGCGCTTCCGCTCCCCCTCGGGGGTCGAATACGTCAGCAGGTTCGACGTCACCGTGCCCAAGGCGAAACGGCAGTTCAAGATCTCGTACGCGAGCACCGGCCGGATGATGCCCTGGAAGACGAAGGTGACGGCGGGCGAGGCGCGGGTCTTCGTGGAGGCGGCTAAGGCGGGGCCCGAGGCGCTGACGACCGAGGCGGCGCAGTACGAGATCCTCGGCCTCAAGGGCAAGGACGCGGACAACCTGTACGGGCTCGCGCAGAAACTCACCACGGAGAAGCAGGACTTCCAGGGCATCAAGGCGGCGTACGAGTTCGACCCCAGGGCCGAGAAGTACATCCCCGTCAGCCCGATGAAGGAGGCCCGCTGGTACCCGACGCTGGTGACCCTGGACGACGGCAAGGTGCTCGCGGTCTCCGGTCTTGACGACGTCGGAGCCGTACTGACCGGGGACAACGAGATCTACGACCCGGCGACGAAGAAGTGGTCCAAGGGGCCGACCCGCTACTTCCCGACCTATCCCGCGCTGTTCCTCACCAAGGGCGGCAAGCTCTTCTACTCCGGGTCCAACGCCGGCTACGGGCCGGCGCAGAAGGGCCGGCAGCCGGGCGTGTGGGACGTCAGGAAGAACACCTTCACCCGGGTCAACGGACTCACGGACGTCGACCAGACGGAGACGTCGGCCTCGCTGATGCTGCCGCCCGCGCAGGACCAGAAGGTGATGGTCCTGGGCGGCGGCGGGGTCGGCGAGTCGTCGCTGGCGACGGCCCGTACGGCGATCGTGGACCTCAAGCAGGACAACCCCGGCTTCGAGAAGGGCCCCTCGCTGCCGCAGGGCACGCGCTACCTGAGCAGTGTGCTGATGCCGGACGACTCCGTCTTCACGACGGGCGGGTCGTCGGACTACCGGGGCCGGTCGGCCAGCGACATCCACAAGGCTCAGTTCTACGACCCGCCGCGCAACGCGTTCCGGCCGGCCGCCGACCCGACGGTGGGGCGCAACTACCACTCCGAGGCGCTGCTGCTGCCGGACGGCCGGGTGGCCACCTTCGGCTCGGACCCGCTGTTCGACGACGCGGACAACACCAAACTCGGCACGTTCGAGCAGCGGGTGGAGATCTACACGCCGCCGTACCTGCACGGGGGTGGCGGGAAGGACCGCCCGGTGCTGGGTACGGGGCCGGCCGCGCCGGACGCGAACGGCCGGGCGACCTTCGCGACGGCGGACGCGGACCGGATCACCAAGGCGCGCCTGATGCGGCCGAGCGCGGTCACGCACACCACGGACGTGGAGCAGCGCTCGATCGCCCTGGACCTGACGAAGGGCGCGGGCGAGGTGACGGTGGAGGTGCCGAAGGACCCGACGCTGGTGCCGCCGGGCTGGTACATGCTGTTCGTGACGGACGCGGACGGGGTGCCGTCGGAGGCGAAGTGGCTGAAGGTGGGGTGAGCGTCCGGCCGGCTGGGGTGGCGTGCGTACGGAAGCGGGCTCAGCCTTTCGCCCTCCGCGCCAGGCCCAGGGCGTAGTCCGGCCACCACGTGCCGGCCGCCGGGCCGCCCCGGCAGGGGCCGTCCGACTCGCCGGGGCGCTTGATCCACAGGTAGGCGTCGACCAGTTTGTCGCCGGTCCGGGTGGTCGGGGGTGTGCCGAGCGCCCGGCCCGGCGGATTGCACCACGCCTGGGCGCGGTCGCCGGGCAGCGGCCCCTGGCCGTTGCGGCTGGTGTCGACGGTGAAGTGGGCGCCGCCCAGCAGGGCGGAGAGCTGGGCGCCGAAGGCCCGGACCGTGTCGTTCGACTGGAAGTTCGACACATTGAGGGAGAATCCGTCGGCCGCGTTGACGCCGGCCCGCTCCAGGGGGCCCGCGAGCCGGGCCGGGTCGGAGATCCAGGCCGGGTTGCCCGCGTCGAGGTAGACGCGGGTGCGCGGCTGCTGCTTGAACCGGCTGACCGCCTGGGCCAGCAGCGTGTAGCGCTCCTCGTGGTGTTCGGCCGGCGTGCAGCCGTCCGCGAGGTGCGCGATCGCGTCGGGCTCCAGGATCACCACGGCCGGGGTGGTGCCGAGGGCGGTGGCGAAGGAGTGGATCCAGTTCCGGTACGCGGCGGCGTCGGCGGCGCCGCCCGCCGAGTAGAGGCCGCAGTCGCGGTGGGGGATGTTGTACGCGACGAGGACCGGGGTACGGCCGTCGGCGGTGGCGCCCCGCACGGCGTGCTCGACCTGCGGTACGGGGTTGTCGCCGGAGGGCCACACGGCGACCGGCCGGTCGGCGATGCGCCGCAGGGCCTTGGCGTCGGCGGTACGGCCCCGGCGCTCCCACCGGGCGACCTGGCGGGCCGCGTCGCTGTCGGGGTCGACCCAGAACGGCGAGGCGGAGTCCTGGGCGGCCTCGCCGTGACCGACGGAGGAGCCGCCGGGCCGTCGCTGGCCCGCGCCGGGGGACGACGAACACCCACTCAGCGTCAGAGCGAGGACGAGGGTGACGATCGACGTGGTGACAACGGCTGAGCGCGGGCGCGGTCCGTGGCCGGACATCCAGCCCCCTCGGGAGTGGCATGGGCAGGTCCGGCACATCGTGACATAACGGTCAGTCGGTGAGGGGCTGCGACACCGCGAGGGTGATGCCGAGCGGGGTCCGCTCGTACAGCACCTGGTGGCCGTACCGCCGTGAGGTCAGCAGCCCGGATTCCCGCAGCACGGAGAGGTGCGAGGAGACGGAGGAAGGCGCGAGCCCGAGCCGGTGCGCGAGCGCGGTGGTGCCCGCGGGCTCGTCCAGGGCGCACAGCACGTCGGCGCGAGCCCGGCCGAGGAGCCGGGCGAGGACGTCGGGCGTACGGTCGGCGGCCTCGGTCCACAGCCCGCCGATGCCGCGGGCGGGGTAGATGAGGGCGGGCTGCCAGGGCGCCTCGTACCCACTGACGACGCGGGGCCAGCAGAAGACGCTGGGCATGAGGACGAGCCCCTGGCCGCCCAGCACCCGGACGTGGTCGCCGTGGGTCCCGACGATGGTGAGGGTGGCGCCGCCTGATCCGTTGCCCTGGGTGCCCTCGCCCCACTTGAGCTGGGGACTCAGCTCCCCGAGCAGTCGCTCGAAGCCGCTGTCCGCCAATCGCCGCGAGTGGTAGGCCACATCGGCCTCCAGGAGCGCGCGCAGCCGTGGCCACTCGGGCTCGATCAGCGCCCGCCAGGCCCGCTCCAGCAGATCGGCCAACTCCCGTACGGCCCGCGCGGGGTCGGCCAGCATGGCCCGTCCGGCCGGGGTACGGGCGGCGCCGGGGGTGTCGGCGAGGGCGAGCGCGATGTCGTTACGGGCCGCTTCGGGGGAGGTGGCCCGTACGCCCTCGATCTCCTCCTCGAAGGACGCGAGGGCGCCGAGCGGCGCCGGGCAGAGGAAGTCCGGGTTGTGCCCGGCGTCGGGCATCAGCAGGTGCAACGGCCCGAGATCGATCCCGGCGGCGGCGTCCCGTACGCGCCGGAGCCAGGGCAGGTGATACCCGTGCCGCTCGGGCCGCACGAGGGTCCGCACGGCTTCCTGCGTCTCCCAGAGCGGGGACACGGCGAACCGGAAACGAAGCAGATCGCTCTCGCCGAAGTGAAGGTGAAAGGGCATGACCTGACCGGCTCCGGGGTTGTCGGGGCGGCGGAAGATTCGCCCACACCCGAAACTCTACCGGCGCCGGACCGCCGCCCGGCAGTCTGCGCGTATGCCCGAGAAGGACACACCACTTCCCGCCGCGTCCGCGGCTGCCGACGCACCCCCTACCGTGGCCGCCGGGGCGGCCGACGTTGAGGCCCCGGCCCCCGCCCCCGCCCCCGCACTCGCCACCCGCGGCTACCGCCCCGTCTTCGCCGTGCGCGAGTTCCGGTTCGTCTTCGCCGCGCACCTTCTCTCGCTCCTCGGTGTGGTCGTCAGTGAGATCGCGCTCACCGTCCTCGTCTACGACCTCACCGGCTCCCCGTTCCTGAGCGCGCTCACCTTCGCGCTCGGGATGCTGCCGTACCTCTTCGGCGGGATTCTGTTCGCCGGGGTCGCCGACCGGTATCCCGCCCGGCGGACCCTCGTGACCTGCGACCTGGTCTGCGCCGCCTGCGTCGCCGTGATGGTGGTGCCCAGCACCCCCGTCGCCGGACTGCTCGCGCTGCGCTGCGCGGTGGCCGCCGTCTCGCCCGTCTTCACCGGGACCCGGATGGCCGCGCTCACCGACATCCTCGGCGAAGGGGACCTCTACGTCCTCGGCCGCTCCCTCCTGCGGATCGTCTCGCAGAGCGCCCTGCTCGCGGGCTACGGCGTCGGCGGGATCCTCCTCGCCGTCGTCCCGGCGCGCGGGGCGATCGGCATCACCTTCGGGACGTTCCTCTGCTCCGCCGCCCTGCTGCGGTTCGGCACCCGCAAGCGCCCCGCCCGCAGCGGGAAGCAGGGCAACCTCCACCAGGCCGGAGGCCTCATGCGCGAGTCCCTCGCCGGCGCCGGCTTCCTCCTCCGCGACCGCCGCATCCGCGTCCTGCTCCTCCTCTTCTGGATCCCCGCGATGTTCGTCGTCGCCCCCGAAGCCCTCGCCGCCCCCTACGCCGACGCCATCGACGCCGGCCCCGCCGCCCTCGGCCTGATGATGTGCGCCATGCCGATCGGGCACATCTCGGCGGAGCTGTACGTCGGTACGGCCCTCTCCCCGCGCGCCCGCAGCCGCATCGTCCTGCCCGTCGCCGCCCTCGGCCTCGTCCCCCTGCTCGTCTACGCCGCCCGCCCCGGCCTCGGCTGGGCCCTGCCCGCGCTCGCGCTCTCCGGCGTCGGCGCCGCGTACGTCATCGGCCTCGACCAGTGGTTCGTCGCCGCCGTCCCGGAAGAGCGGCGCGGCAGCGCGATGACCCTGCTCACCGCCGGTCTGATGACGATCCAGGGCCTCGGCATGGCACTGGCCGGGGCCGCCGCCGAGTTCCTCCCGGTCCACCACGTCGTCGCCTGGTCCGGCGCCATCGGCACCGTGTGCTGTCTGTTGCTCGTACGGGAAGCACGGAGAACCGCCCCGAAGGCCGACCCGAAGACCGGGGTCGAGGCGACCGAAGTGCGAGACGGGTCCGGCCCCCAAGTGACCACTGGGTAAGGTCGTGGCCGTGTCAAAGCCGCTCAGCCTTCCCTTCGACCCGATCGCCCGCGCCGACGAACTCTGGCAGCAGCGCTGGGGCCCGGTGCCCTCCATGGGCGCGATCACCTCGATCATGCGCGCCCACCAGATCCTGCTCGCCGAGGTCGACGCCGTCGTCAAGCCGTACGGACTGACCTTCGCCCGCTACGAGGCCCTCGTCCTGCTCACCTTCTCCAAGGCCGGCGAACTGCCGATGTCGAAGATCGGCGAGCGGCTCATGGTCCACCCGACGTCCGTCACCAACACCGTGGACCGGCTGGTGAAATCCGGTCTGGTCGACAAACGCCCCAACCCCAACGACGGTCGCGGCACCCTCGCCTCCATCACCGACAAGGGCCGCGAGGTGGTCGAGTCCGCCACCCGCGACCTCATGCGGATGGACTTCGGCCTGGGCGCGTACGACGCCGAGGAATGCGCCGAGATCTTCGCGATGCTGCGCCCGCTGCGGGTCGCTGCCCAGGACTTCGACGAGGAGTAGACGAGGAGTAGACGAGGACCGGGCGGGAAGTACCGGCCCCCGCGAAGATCGCCCGGAACGTGCCGGTTACGCTGAGTGCCATGAAACGAAGCGTGCTGACCCGCTACCGGATCATGGCCTACGTGACCGGTGTGCTGCTGGTCCTGCTGACTCTCGGCGTGATCGCCAAGTACGTGCTGGACATCGACGGCGCCAGCGGCTTCACCAGCGTCGTCGGTATCGCGCACGGCTGGCTCTACATCGTCTACCTGGTCTTCGCCTTCGACCTGGGCGCCAAGGCCAAGTGGCCCGTCAAGCGCCAGATCTGGGTCCTCCTCGCCGGTACGGTCCCGACGGCCGCGTTCTTCGTGGAGCGCAAGGTCACCCGGGAACTGGAGCCCAGGATCACCGAGGAAGCCCCCCTCACGGCGAAGGTGTAATCCCCGCGGCCGATCTGGCGGACCGCTCGATCTTCGCGCGGTAGGCCGTGCGGGCGGCCTCGTCGATCCGCGTCTCGTGTTCGGGGCGCATCCCCGTACGGCCGTCCACGCCTTCGCGCAGGATGTCGGCGTGGCCCGCATGCCGGTTGGTCTCGCCGAGGACGTGGACCAGGACCGCGAACAGGTTCGTGCGGGCATGGGGCTCCGGCCACCACGGCACGTGGCCGGGGGCGTCGAGCGCGAGCGCGTCGATCGTCGCGTCCGAGTGTTCCCACGTGCGCCGGTAGAACTGGATGATCTGATCGCGCGTCTCCTCCCCGGCCGCCCACAGATCACTGCCGTCATGGTCCTGCCACCGGGGCAGCGGTTCCGGGGACGCCCGGCCGAAGACCTCGCCGAAGTACCTGGCCTCGACGCCGGCCACGTGTTTGACCAGGCCGAGGAGGTTGGTCCCGGTCACCGTCAACGGTCGGCGGGCGTCGTATTCGGACAGGCCGTCGAGCTTCCAGAGCAGCGCCTCGCGGTCCCGCCGCAGTCTGCCGCGCAGGCTGTCCTTCGCGAATTCATCGATCATGCGGCATGAGCCTGCCACGGGTTGCCCTTGGCCACCGATGAGTTCTACGCCCTGCGGGAGTCTCATCGGGAGCACTCACGCCACAGCACTCGGCACTACGGCACTACGGCCCCTACGCGAACCGGAGAGATCGACATGTCAACAGAGGCCCGCTCAGTCTCCGCCGACGGCACCGAGATCGCGTTCGAGCAGTCGGGCACCGGGCCCCCCGTCGTCCTGGTGGCCTCGGCGCTCGCCGACCGCTCCGACACCACCAAGCTCGCGGCCCTCCTCGCCGAGCACTTCACGGTGATCAACTACGACCGGCGCGGGCGCGGTGCCAGCGGTGACGCCGACGCCTACACCCCCGACCGCGAGGTCGAGGACATCGCCGCCCTGGTCGCGCACGTCGGCGGTTCGGCCTCGCTGTTCGGCTCGTCCTCCGGAGCGGTCCTCGCCCTGCGGGCCGCCGCCGCCGGAGTGAACGTCGACCGACTGGCCCTGTACGAACCGCCTTTCGTGGTCGCGGAAGGCGACGACGGACCCCCCAAGGATCTCGCACGGCAGATCACCACGCTGCTGGCGGAGGACCGGCACAGCGACGCGGTCACGTACTTCATGACCAGGGTGCAGGGCATGCCCCGCGTCGCCGTGTTCTTCATGAAGCTGATGCCGAAGATGTGGAGGAACCTCACCGGCCTGGCCCGCACCCTGCCCTACGACATCGCGGTCATGGGCGACACCCAGCAGGGCCGACCGCTCGACCCGGCGGAGTGGAAGGGCGTGGCCGTACGCACCCTGGTCCTCACCGGCGGCAAGAGCCCGGCCGCCTTCCAGCGTGCCGCCCGCGCCCTCACCGAGATCCTGCCGCAGGCCGACCACCGCACCCTGCCCGGCCTCAACCACGGCGCCGTCGTGATGGCGCCGAAGAAAATCGCCCCCCAGATCACCGAGTTCCTCAAGGGATGAGCCTGTCGTCCGAGAGGACGGCCGATGACTCGTGCAGGCCGAGGCCGGTGCGGCTGCGGGCGTTGGCTTCGGAGACGCGGGCGCTGAGAAGTTCGGCCGGGGTGAGGGGGCGGACCCGGTTCGGGTCGGCGTCCCATTCCCGGCCGCCGCCGAGGGGGCGGAGCTGGAGGTACGGTCCCACTCCGCCCATGACCACGCCGACCCGGTCGCGGGCGGGGTCATGGACGGTGTCGCCGACGGCCGGGGGGCCGTCTGTCACCGGCCGGTGCCCTTGACGATCACGGCGGCGAGAGCCAGCGCGACGGGGGCGGAGCAGACGCCCAAGTAGACGAGGGCGTAGCGGGTGGCCCGGCCGGCGTCGTCGTCCGTGTCACCTTCCGTCTCCGGCCAAGGGGTACGTACATCCATCGCGGGCAGTTGGATCCCGGCCGCCGTCAGCGCTTCGGCGAGCGCGTCCCTCGCGTCAACCGCCTCCTGAATCTTGGCCGTTCCGACCAGGCCCTCCGGCGGTACGAGAACGCTGTGTGCGGGGGCGGGAGTTGCTCCCGGTGTACGGCGGGGGAGCGGCGAGTGGGGAGGCTGCGGCGTCATGGGGGGCCTTCCTTCGGCTGTTTCTGCGCGGAATCTCCGCCCCGTTCGCGAGTCGCGTATTACTGTGCGTGAGGGGCGTGTTACGAGAATGCGCCACCGGGGGAGCGAGCCCCGCTGTGCGCGGGTGCTGCTTCTCTCGCATCCGAAGCACGTTCCACACCTTCCACGGAGGGCAGCGCCATGCCGACGAGACGAGTGGTCACCGGCCGCAGCAGGGAACCCCGCGCACGGTTCGCGGAAGAACTGCGCTCCTTGCGCACCCAGCGCGGCGACAGCCTGCGGCAGCTCGGCGAACGGCTCGGCTGGGACTGGTCGTTGTTCGGCAAGATGGAGAAGGGCGAGACGGTGGGCGGCCCGGAGGTTGTCCAAGCGCTTGATACGTATTACGGGACGCCTGGGTTGCTGCTGGCTCTGTGGGAACTGGCCGTCGGCGACAAGACGCAGTTCAGGGAGCGATATCGGCGATACATGGCCCTGGAGGCCGAGGCGACGAGCCTGTGGCACTACGGAGTGAGTGTCCTGCCAGGCCTGTTGCAGACGCCGGCCGACGCGCGAGCGCTTCTCGCGGCCGGTGGCCTCAAGGGTGAGGAACTGGGCCAGCAGGTCGGGCGCGGATGAGTCGGCGAGAGCTGCTGGCGGGCGACGACGCACCACCGTTCCGCACGATCCTGTCGGAGGCGGTGCTGCGGACGCCGTTGCGCGACGCGGGTGAGTGGCGGGCGCAGTTGGAGTACCTGCGGGACGCGGGGGAGCGGGGCGAAGTGACGGTGCAGGTGTTGCCGTTCAGTGCGGGGCCGCACGGGCTCTCGAACGCTGACGTGATGTTTCTTCGGCTCCTTGATGGGCGTACCGTGGCTTACGCAGAGAACGAAGTCCGGGGCGATCTGATCGAGGAAACCGCACCGGTTGAACGGTTGCAGCTCACGTACGATTCTGTGCGCGACCTGGCGCTGTCCCCTGCTGAGTCGCGGAAGTTCATCCTGCCCCTTCTGGAGGAAGTACCGTGCGATCCCTCGACCTGACCGCTGTGACTTGGCGCAAAAGCTCTTACAGCAACACGGATGGCGGCCAGTGCCTTGAGGTTGCCGACGACTTCGCCGCGATCGTCCCCGTCCGGGACAGCAAGAATCCGCACGGCCCCATGCTCACCTTTCCGGCCGACGGCTGGTCGTCCTTCGTGACGGCCGTGAAGAACGGCGCGCTGAGCGTCTGAGACGCCAGTTGTACGAGACGGGCCCCGCAGATCGGTCGTGCTGGTCTGCGGGGGCTAGTTCATGCTGTGCATTCTGGAGGACGTGTCTTGAGCGTTACCAGGTGGCGTAAGAGCAGCTACAGCAATCAGGATGGCGGCGCCTGCGTCGAGATCTCAGAGGCGCCCATCGGCCTGAGCGCCAGCACGTGGCGTAAGAGCAGTCACAGCAACTCGGACGGCGGCGCTTGCGTCGAGGTCGCCGACAGCTTCGTCGCGGTCGTTCCCGTCCGGGACAGCAAGAACCCGCACGGTCCCGTGCTCGCCTTCCCGGTCGACGGCTGGTCGTCGTTCGTTTCGGCCGTGAAGAATGGTGCGCTGGGCGTCTGAGACGTCGGTTGTACGAGACGCCCTCGCGGGCCGGTCGTGCTGGTCGCGGGGGCGCGCATTCTGGAGGATGTGCATGATCGCTCCCACGTGGCGTAAGAGCTCTTACAGCAATCAGGACGGGGGCGAGTGCGTCGAGGTCTCCGATGACTTCGTCGCCGTCGTCCCCGTCCGGGACAGCAAGAATCCGCACGGCCCCATGCTCACCTTTCCGGCCGACGGCTGGTCGTCCTTCGTGACGGCCGTGAAGAACGGCGCGCTGGGCGTCTGAGACGACCGCCATGCGACCACTCCGTGCCTCTCCCATCGACATTTACTTGGACGTCCTAGTAAATTGGAGCGCATGGAAGGCAAGGAGGGTGAAGGTATGGACGCTCACGCCGTCGAAGAAGGCCGCCGTCGCTGGCAGGAACGGTACGACAAGGCTCGCAAGCGCGACGCGGACTTCACCACGCTGTCCGGGGACGTGGTGGAGCCGGTGTACGGGCCCCGGCCCGGGGACACGTACGAGGGCTTCGAGCGGATCGGGTGGCCGGGGGAGTACCCGTTCACGCGCGGGCTGCACCCGACCGGGTACCGGGGCCGGACGTGGACGATCCGCCAGTTCGCCGGCTTCGGGAACGCCCTCCAGACGAACGAGCGCTACAAGACCATCCTCGCCAACGGCGGCGGCGGGCTCTCCGTGGCCTTCGACATGCCGACCCTGATGGGGCGGGACTCCGACGACCCCCGTGCCCTGGGCGAGGTCGGCCACTGCGGCGTGGCCATCGACTCCGCCGCCGACATGGAGATCCTCTTCGGGGACATCCCGCTCGGTGACGTCACGACGTCGATGACGATCAGCGGCCCGGCCGTCCCCGTCTTCTGCATGTACCTCGTCGCGGCGGAGCGCCAGGGCGTCGACCCGGCCGTCCTGAACGGCACGCTCCAGACCGACATCTTCAAGGAGTACATCGCCCAGAAGGAGTGGCTCTTCCAGCCCGAGCCCCACCTCCGCCTGATCGGCGACCTCATGGAGCACTGCGCGAGCTCCATCCCCGCATACAAGCCGCTCTCGGTCTCCGGCTACCACATCCGCGAGGCGGGGGCGACGGCCGCGCAGGAGCTGGCGTACACGCTGGCCGACGGCTTCGGTTACGTGGAGCTGGGCCTGAGCCGGGGCCTGGACGTGGACGCCTTCGCCTCCGGGCTGTCGTTCTTCTTCGACGCGCACCTCGACTTCTTCGAGGAGATCGCGAAGTTCCGCGCGGCCCGGCGGATCTGGGCGCGCTGGATGAAGGAGGAGTACGGCGCCAGGACGGACAAGGCGCAGTGGCTCCGCTTCCACACCCAGACGGCCGGTGTCTCGCTCACCGCGCAGCAGCCGTACAACAACGTCGTACGGACGGCGGTGGAGGCCCTTTCGGCCATTCTGGGCGGGACCAACTCCCTCCACACGAACGCGCTCGACGAGACCCTCGCCCTGCCCAGCGAACAGGCCGCCGAGATCGCGCTGCGGACACAGCAGGTGCTCATGGAGGAGACCGGCGTCGCCAACGTGGCGGACCCGCTCGGCGGCTCCTGGTTCGTGGAGCAGCTGACCGACCGGATCGAGGCGGAGGCCGAGAAGATCTTCGAGCAGATCAAGGAACGCGGGCTGCGGGCCCACCCCGACGGGCAGCACCCGATCGGCCCCATGACCTCGGGAATTCTGCGGGGCATAGAGGACGGGTGGTTCACGGGCGAGATCGCCGAGTCGGCGTTCCAGTACCAGCGGTCCCTGGAGAAGGGCGACAAGCGGGTCGTCGGCGTCAACGTGCTGCACGGGTCGGTCACCGGTGACCTGGAGATCCTGCGGGTCAGCCACGAGGTCGAGCGGGACCAGGTCAAGGTGCTGGGCGAGCGCCGGGCCGCGCGGGACGACGCGCGGGTCACCACCGCCCTGGAGGCCATGCTGACGGCCGCCCGCGACGGCTCGAACATGATCGCGCCGATGCTGGAGGCCGTACGGGCGGAGGCGACGCTCGGCGAGATCTGCGGGGTCCTGCGGGACGAGTGGGGCACGTACACGGAACCGCCCGGGTTCTGAGTCGGGGTTCCGACGACGCGGGCTCTCTTCCCCCGGACCGGCTGTACAGGTCCGGGGGATGTTCTTTGGCGTTTAGCTCTGAGTGAGAGCTAAAATCGGTGGTATGACCACAGAGATGCCTCAGGAGGCCGGTGAGGGCACCGACCACGCCGACGCCCTCGCGGACGCGCTCGCCGGGGTCCAGCGGCTCGTCCGGCGGCGGCTGCGGCGCGAGCTGGACGTCACGCCGATGCGCGGCGCGCAGATCGAGCTGCTGCGCCTGGTC
>NZ_WWJY01000307.1 GCF_009865405.1 Streptomyces sp. SID3212
TCACGCTCTACCACTGGGACCTCCCGCAGGAGCTGGAGGACGCCGGCGGCTGGCCCGAGCGCGACACGGCCTTCCGCTTCGCCGAGTACGCGGGCATCGTCGCCGAGGCCCTCGGGGACCGGGTGGGGAGCTGGACCACGCTCAACGAGCCGTGGTGCAGTGCCTTCCTCGGGTACGGCTCCGGCGTGCACGCCCCCGGCCGTACGGACCCCGCCGACGCCCTGCGCGCCGCCCACCACCTCAACCTCGGCCACGGCCTCGCGGTCCAGGCCCTGCGCGAGCGCCTCCCCGCGACCGCCCAGGTGTCCGTCACCCTCAACCTGCACCACGTACGGCCCCTGACGGACAGCCCGGCGGACGTCGACGCGGCCCGCCGTATCGACGGCACGGCGAACCGGATCTTCACAGGCCCGATGCTCGAAGGGGCCTACCCGGCGGACGTCCTGGCGGACACCGCGACCGTCACCGACTGGTCGTTCGTCCACGACGGCGACACCGCGCTGATCCACCAGCCGCTCGACTTCCTGGGTGTCAACTACTACTCACCGACGCTGGTCTCGCACCACACGGGACCCGCCGCCCACCGGTCCGACGGCCACGGCGCCAGCGAACACAGCCCGTGGCCCGGCGCGGACGAGGTCGCCTTCCACCAGACACCGGGGGAGCGGACCGCCATGGGCTGGACCATCGACCCCGAGGGCCTGTACGAACTGCTCCTGCGCGTCAAGCGGGACCACCCCGGCCTGCCGATGATGATCACCGAGAACGGCGCGGCCTTCGACGACTACGCGGGCCCCGACGGCGAGGTCCGCGACCCGGAGCGCATCGCCTACCTGCGTGAGCACCTGGCCGCCGTGCACCGCGCCATCGGGGCGGGCGCGGACGTCCGCGGCTACTTCCTCTGGTCGCTGCTCGACAACTTCGAGTGGGCGTACGGCTACGGCAAGCGCTTCGGCATGGTCTACGTGGACTACGCGACGCAGCGCAGGATTCCGAAGTCGAGCGCGCACTGGTACGGGCGCCTGACCCGCTCCGGCACGCTGCATCCGGCGTCGTAACGGCCCCTGTTCCTCCCTGTCCGTCGTCGCGCACCGGGCGGCCCTTCGCGGGTCCGTCCGGTGCGCGTCCTGGTTTCGGGTTGAGCTGTACATGGTCCGGGCTTGATCGGGCCTTGGCCAACGCATGTCCCTCCGATGAACAGTTGATAGGGAGAGTGGCTGCTTGTGTGTGGTGGCCATCTATCGGGCCCACCGCGCGCGTCCAACCACAACGCAGGGGGTTACATGAGATCCAGCCGACCGCGCCTGCGCGCCGGACTGGCCTGGGCGGCGACTCTGCCGCTCGTCGCCGGCGCTCTCGCACTCGGCGTCCAGTCCGCGGGTGCCGACACCGGCCCCGCCGGACGGGACACGCTCCACGGCACCAAGCCGCTCTGGGCGACGCAGAAGGCGGACCGGGGGAGCACCCCCGACGCGAACAAGGTCACCGCGCGCGTGTATCTCGCGGGCCGGGACAGCGCGGGCCTCGCCCGGCTCGCCCGGGAGGTGTCCGACCCCTCTTCCGCCTCGTACGGGAAGTACCTGAGCGCGAAGCAGGCAGCGGCGCGCTTCGGCCCGACCGCGGACCAGGTCGCCCGGGTCACCGCCTGGCTGAAGTCCGCCGGCCTCAAGGTGACGGGCACCCAGCCGCACTACCTCACGGTCACCGGTGACGCCGCGGCGGTGGAGAAGGCCTTCTCCACCCAGCTCCACAACTACGCCAAGGGCGGGCACACCTACCGCGCTCCGGTCGCCACCCCCTCGGTGCCCGACTCGCTGGACGGCGCGGTCCTCACCGTCACCGGGCTCGACAACGCGCCCCACAAGGCGAGTCACGACGACACGCTGCCGCCCCCCGACGCCGTGTTCCGCAACGCCGGTCCGTTCTCGACCTACTTCGGGTCGAAGACCGACAAGTCGCTGCCCTCGGCCTACGGTTCCAAGGCGTCGTACGCGATCAAGGGCTACACCGGCACCCAGCTGCGTGCCGCCTACGGCGCGAAGGACTTCACCGGCAAGGGCGTCACCGTCGCCATCACCGACGCGTACGCCTCGCCGACGATCGCCGAGGACGCGGCCACGTACGCCAAGCGCAACGGCGACAAGAAGTACCGCAAGGGACAGCTGTCCCAGGTGCTGCCGGCGGACTACAACAGCACGGAGGAGTGCGGCGCTTCGGGGTGGTACGGCGAGGAGACCCTCGACGTCGAAGCCGTGCACGCGCTCGCGCCCGACGCGGGCATCGTCTACGTCGGCGGCGCCTCCTGCCTCGACGACGACCTGCTGGACTCGCTGGGCAAGGTCGTGGACGGCCGGCTCGCCGACATCGTCTCCAACTCCTGGGGCGACCTGGAGTCCAACGAGACCCCGGCATCGGCCGCCGCCTACGACCAGGTGTTCCAGACGGGCGCAGTCGAGGGCATCGGGTTCTACTTCTCCTCCGGTGACGACGGCGACAACGTCGTCTCGACCGGCACGAAGCAGGTCGACATGCCCGCCAACTCCGCCTGGGTGACGGCTGTCGGCGGCACGTCGCTCGCCGTCGGCAAGAAGAACACCTACCAGTGGGAGACGGGCTGGGGCACGTACAAGGCCAACCTCTCGGCCGACGGCCGCAGTTGGACGGACTTCCCCGGCGCCTACACCTCCGGCGCCGGCGGCGGCACCAGCGTGACCGTGCCGCAGCCGTTCTACCAGCGGGGTGTGGTGCCCGGCTCGCTCGCCGGGGCCAACGGCTCCACGCCGATGCGGACCATCCCCGACATCGCGGCCGTCGCCGACCCGAACACCGGCTTCCTGGTGGGCCAGACCCAGACCCTGCCCGACGGCACCCAGGGGTACGACCAGTACCGCATCGGCGGTACGTCGCTGGCCGCACCGGTCATCGCGGGTGTCCAGGCCCTCGCCCAGCAGGCCAGGCACGGCGTGCCGATCGGCTTCGCCAACCCCGGCATCTACCAGCGGTACGGCACCTCCGCCTACCACGACGTGACCGACCACCCGCTGGGTGCCGGCCGTCAACTGGCCGTCGTGCGGAACGACTTCGCCAACAGCACCGACAGTGCCGACGGCATCCTCACCTCGCTCCGCAGCCTCGGCAAGGACAGCTCGCTGTCCGCCGTGGTCGGCTACGACGACGTGACGGGGGTCGGCACGCCGGCGGCCGGTTACGTGAACTCGTACCGCCACCGCTGACCGCACCCGCGTCAGCCGACCGCACAGCACAGCACCGCACCGCACCGACCGCCGGGCGGGCCGATCCACGGCCCGCTCGGCGGTCGGCGTTTCCGCGTGCGCCTCCGTCGGGGGAAAGCGGTTTCTGCCGCGGATCTGGACAGTCCGTTCACCCTGTGCTGTTCTGCTCATGCCAATTTGTTTTCCGTGCGGTCAATTCCCCGTGTCGCACAGGTGTCCCGCCCCCCAGCTCCCCCCACCCTCCTGAGGAGTCCGGATGCGCTTGACCCACCGCGCCGCTCTCGCCTGCGCCACGGCGGCGGCCTTCGCCGTGGTCCTGGTGCCCACCTCGCCCGCGCTCGCCGAGTCCAACGGCGGCGTACGCGTCATGCCGCTCGGCGACTCGATCACCGACGGATTCAACGTCCCCGGCGGCTACCGCACCCGCCTGTGGGAACGCGCCGCGGCGGACCGGCGGCGCACCGACTTCGTGGGCTCGCAGTTCAACGGCCCCGCCCAGCTCGGCGACCACGACCACGAGGGCCACTCCGGCTGGCGCATCGACCAGATCGACGCCCAGGCCACCCAGTGGGTCAGGGCCACCAATCCCAGGACCGTCCTGCTGCACATCGGCACCAACGACATCACCCAGAACCGCGACGTACCGGGAGCCCCCGCCCGGCTGTCCGCGCTGGTCGACCACATCACCGCCGCCGCTCCGAACGCCGACGTCTTCGTCACGAACATCATCCCGTTCTCGAACGCCACCTTCGAGACGAGGGCGAAGCCGTTCAACGCGGCCGTGCCCGGCATCGTGGACCAGTGGGCGAAGAAGGGCCGCAAGGTCCACTTCGTCGACATGCACAGCGCCCTTAACACCGCCGACCTCGCCGACGGCATCCACCCCAACGCCGGTGGCTACGCCAAGATGGCCGACCGCTGGTACGCGACCCTCCGCACCGGCCCCTGGATCTGACGGCCCCGCCGCACGCCTCCCTCACCGACCGCCACCCGTCCGGCCCTTCGCGGCGCCGCGCCGCTCCCGCCCCCGCCTGACACCATCGGAAGGACGGACCCGGGCGGGAGCGGAAGCCCCCTGGGCGGGAAGCACGGAGCGAAGGGCGGGACACGCGTGCCGGACAACCAGCGGCGCCGGACGGACGTGGTCGTGATCGGAGCGGGGATGGCGGGCCTCGCCTGCGCCACCGACCTGATCAGGGCGGGACGGTCGGTGCGCGTCCTGGAGGCCGCCGACGCGGTGGGCGGCCGGATGCGCACCGACCGGCACGAGGGCTTCCTCCTCGACCGCGGGTTCCAGGTCTTCAACACCGCCTACCCCCAGGTGAAACGCCGGATCGACCTGCGAGGGCTGCGCCTGCGGCCGTTCACCCCCGGCGCGCTGGTCCGGACCGAGGACACCACCCTGCGGTTCACCGACCCCAGCAGGCAGCCGGGCGCCGTGGCCGATCTGCTGCCGGGACGGCTCGCCCCCGGCCGCGATCTGCTGGCGCTCGGTCTCCTGACGGCCCGTGACATGCTCGGCCCCGTCGCCGGACTGAAGCGGCGGCCGGACCGTACGACCCTCACCGCCCTCGCCGACGCCGGCATCTCGCCCGACCTCGTCGAACGGTTCTTCCGGCCCTTCCTCTCCGGGGTGTTCCTGGAGGACGAGCTGGAGACCTCCTCGCGCTTCTTCCACCTCGTCTGGCGCAGCATGCTGCGCGGCACGCTCTGCCTGCCCAGCGCCGGGATCGGGGCCGTACCCGCCCAGCTGGCGGACGGGCTGCCGCCGGACACCGTCCGCCTGGAGACGCCGGTCGCGGAGCTGACCGACGACGGCGTCCGCGGCGAGGACGGTACGGAGTGGCCGGCGGACACCGTCGTGGTGGCGACGGGCCCCCGCGCGGCGGCGCGGCTCCTGCCGGGCCTGGACGTGCCCGCCACCCGCACGGTCACGACGTACTACCACGCGGCCCTCGCCCCGCCCCTGCGCGAACCGACCCTCCTGGTCGACACCCGCCGCCGCTTCCTCAACACCTGCGTGATCAGCGAGGCCGTGCCCGGCTACGCGCCCGCCGGCCGGTCCCTGGTCTCCACGTCCGTCCTCGGGCCGGAACTCCCGGGCCGGGAGGCCACGCTGCGCGCCGATCTGGCCGACGCCTACGGCGAGAGCACCAGCGGCTGGGAGCCGCTCGCCACGTATACGATCGAGGACGCCCTGCCCGCCATGCCCCCGCCCTGGCCGCTGTCCCGGCCGACCCGGACCGGGCCGGGTCGGTACGTGTGCGGCGACCACCGGGCCACCGGCTCCGTGCAGGGAGCCCTGGCGTCGGGGACCCGCGCGGCCCGTGACGTACTGGCGGCGGACAGCGCCCGGGACACGGCGGACGCACGACACGGCTGACGGACCCGGCCTCGACACGGTCCACGAGCGGGCCACGACGACGCACGAGCGGGCCACGACGACCCACGAGCGCCACGAACGCCACGAAGAAAGGGAAACCAGTGACCGGTACAGCCCCGGACCACCCCCTCAACGACGGTACGACGCTCCCCGCCGTCGGCCTGGGAACCTATCCGCTCAAGGGCGACGAGGCGGAGAACGCCGTCGCCGGAGCCCTGGAGCTCGGCTACCGGCTGATCGACACGGCCGTCAACTACCGCAACGAGGCGAGCGTCGGGCGGGGCATCGCCCGGTCCGGCGTGCCGGCCGAGGACATCGTCGTCACGACCAAACTCCCCGGCCGCGACCACGGTTTCGAGGAGACCCTCCGCTCGTTCGAGGCATCGCGCCGCGCCCTGGGCCTGGACCGCGTCGGCCTCTACCTCATCCACTGGCCGCTGCCGCGCGTCGGCGCGTACACCGAGTCCTGGAAGGCGATGGTCAAACTCCGCGAGGACGGTCTGGTGGCCTCCATCGGCGTCTCCAACTTCACCGCCGCCCACCTCGACCGCCTGGAGGCGGAGACGGGTGTGCTGCCCTCGGTCAACCAGATCGAGATGCATCCCCTGTTCCCCCAGGAGGAGTTGCGTGCGGTCCACCAAGCCAAGGGGATCCGCACGGAGAGCTGGAGCCCCCTCGGCCGCGGCACCGACCTGCTGGAGGACCCGGAGATCGGGGCCGTCGCGGAGGCGCACGGCGTCACCCCGGGACAGGTCGTGCTCCGCTGGCACCTCCAGGTGGGCGCCGTACCGATCCCCAAGTCGGGCAGTCCGGAGCGGCGGCGGCAGAACCTCGACCTCTTCGGCTTCGAGCTGACCGAGGACGAGATGACCCGGATCGAGTCACGCCCCCACCGCAGGCTCGGCGGCGACCCGGACCACCACGAGGAGTTCTGACCTCTCCGGCCGTCACACCCCCGCCCGGCCCGGGCTGTTGAACCGTGGACAAACAGCAGCGCACGCGCCGGTGAAACGGGCGATCCACCGCCCCCGGCGGCCGTACGGTGACCGGACCATCCGGACCGTCGGGGTGTTCCGGGGCGCGTGTTCAGGGGGGCCTGGGGACCGTGGAGTGGCTCAGTACGGAAAACGTCGTCGCGCTGGGCACGGCGCTGCTCGGCATTCTCGCCTCACTGGGCGTGCTCTGGTTCGAGCGCCGCGTGCCCGCCCACCGGCGCATCGGCTACCGGATCCAGCTGGACACGCCGGTCAGCAGCGCGGAACGCAGCGGCCGGGCCGGCGTGCGGCTCGGCTTCTTCCAGGAGAACCCACACCTCTCCGACGCCACACTGGTCCTGCTGCGCATAGAGAACGACGGCTCGCAGAGCATCGGTGACGGCGACTACACGGGACGTGAACTCCACGGCCTGACGGCGGTGTTCTCCTCCCGTACGATCCACGGTCTCGCGGTCACCACCCCGCCGGGCGAGGAGCACCTGCTGGACCACTTCACCACGGCCGCCGGTCTGCGGCACGCCGAGGACACCGTCTACCTGCCGCGCGTCCCGCTCAACCGGGGCCGGCACTTCAAACTCCTCGTCCTGCTCACCGGCGGCGCGGTCGGCGATCCGATCCGGGTCGCGGGCGGGCTCAGGGACGGCAACGTGTCCCTGAACCGCGCCACCACGCCGGACGACACCCCGCCGCTGTTCAGCAGGGCGTCCAGCATGATCACGGTGTTGCTGACCGTCTGCGTGGTCATCCTCGCCTCGATCATCGTCGTACGGGACGACGCGCCGCCCCCGATGGGCTGCGCGCGGGGGAGCCTGACCATCACCGGATCCACCGCGTTCGCGCCGGTCGCCGAGGACCTGGCGGCCAAGTACGAACGGGACTGCGAGGGCTCCACCATCACGGTGGACGCCCGCAGCAGCGCCGAAGGGGTCAGGGAGCTGGACGAGCGCGGCGCCGCCGCGAAGGGCGGGTCGCCCGCCCTGATCGCCCTGTCCGACGGTCCCAAGACGGCCGGCTTCGACCGGCTGCGCGAGAACCGGGTGGCGGTCTCCGTCTTCACCCTCGTCGTGAACGACAGCGTGCCGCTGAAGGGCCTCTCGACCACGGACGTACGCCGTGCCTACCGAGGGGACGTGTCGAACTGGAACCAGCTGCGCGGCTCCGACGGGGTACGCGGCCCCGACCTGCCGATCGTCCTGGTGAGCCGTAACGCGGAGTCCGGCACCCGGGCCATCTTCCAGCACCGGGTGCTCGACGCGTTCGAGCAGGCGTACTCCTCCACCGACTGCCGTCGCAAGGACGACACCACGGCCAAGGTCTTCCGCTGCGAACTCGGCAGCACCGACCGGGTCCTGGCCACCGTCGCCGACACGCCGGGGGCGATCGGGTACACGGACCTGCGCTCCGGATCCACCCCCGACGGACTCCACCCGCTGGCGCTCGACGGGCGGTTCGCGTCCGTGGACGCGATCACGGACGGAACGTACCCGTACCGCGAGATCGAGTACGCGTACACGTACGGCAATCCGCCGGACGACTCGCTCGTCTCCAGTTTCCTCAACTACCTGATGAGGGGCAGCGGCCAGGACGTGGTGCGTACGCACGGGCACCTGCCGTGCGCGTCACCGGAGGGGCTGCGGATCTGCGCGGAGATGGGGTAGGGACGGATCGGCCGCCCGGCCGCCCGGCCGCCCGGGGCTCGTGGGCTCAGTGGAACTGCGGGACGATCAGATACAGCCCGTAGAGCACGGCCGCGGCGCAGGCGAGGAAGCACAGCCCGGCGACGGCCACC
>NZ_WWJY01000308.1 GCF_009865405.1 Streptomyces sp. SID3212
CCCCTGCCCGTCCCCCTTCCAGGCCCGCGTCAAGACAAATCCAGCCCGTCCGGCGTTAGAGGACATCCTTGCCCCGCACCCGCCCACCGGGCCGGGGGCAATCCCAGCCCGTCCGGCGTTTGAGGACGTTGGTGAGTGGCACCGTCCACCGGGCGGAGGCTGGCCCAACCCGAGGCGGGGGCTCGTCCAGTTCCCCGGCGGCGTGAGGGGGGTGGGGTCGGAGGAGGTGCGTGTGGCCGGACGTAAAGCGTGTTTTGTGGCGCATGACTACCGTGAATGTTCGGGGTTCCCGAAGGCGCCGTAAAACATGCAGTCCGGACATACGTACCTCCGGAGGCCCCGCCCCCCGTCACTACGACAAACCCAGCCCGTCCGGCGATTGAGGACATCAGTAAGCCGCACCCCGGCACCGGGCAGACGTAGCCTCAAGAACATGCACCACGACCAACACCTCGGCCTGCGCGAACGCAAAAAGCGCCGCCAGCACCAGGTCATCTCCGACACCGCCATCGCGCTGTTCACAGCGCACGGCTTCGACCGCGTCTCCGTCGCCCAGATCGCCGCCGCCGCCGACGTCTCCAAGCCCACCCTCTTCCGCTACTTCCCCACCAAGGAAGACCTCGCCCTCCACCGCTTCGCCGACCACGAGGACGAGCCCGCCCGCGTGGTCACCGGCCGGGCCGGCGGCACAGGTCCGCTCCAGGCGCTGCGGCGGTACGTGCTCGACGGGCTCGGTCGGCGCGATCCCGTCACGGGGCTCAGCGACCACCCGCAGGTGCTCGCGTTCCACCGGCTGCTGTACGGGACGCCGAGCCTGGTCGCCCGGATGTACGGGTACCAGCAGCGCAGCGAGGCCGCGCTGGCCGCCGCGCTCGGGGGCGGGATCGAGGGCGCCCTCGCGGCGGGGCAGATCGTCGCCGTGCTGCGGGTCCTCGCGCTGGAGAACTGGCGCCGCGTCGCGGCGGGCGAGAGCGCCGACGACGTGTATCCGGACGCGGTCGCGGCGGCGGAGCTGGCGTTCGGGCGGTTGCGCACCGGGTGGCGGGACGGGCCGGGTGATGCTCAGTAAAATATGTTACCGAGTTACGTTATCCTTGGCGGAATGACCACCCCGGACCTTGACCTCGTCCGCGAACTCGACCGTGAACGGACCTACCACCAGACCTGCCGCACCGCCCTGACCGGCATGGTCGACGACGCGGCCCAGCAGGTCGTCACCGGCGAGAACGCCTTCGCCTCCGGCGCCGACGCCGAGGTGCTCGGGCGCCATCTCCGCAGCCGCGCCAAGGAGTTGCGGCTCGAACCCGACAGCCCGCTCTTCTTCGGGCGCCTCGACTTCGACGGCGCGGCCGGTGACCACAGCCGGCAGAGCTATCACATCGGCCGCCGCCGGATCAGCGAACACCCCTCCGCCCCACCCTTGGTGGTCGACTGGCGCGCCCCCGTCTCGCGCGCCTTCTACCGGGCGAGCGCGAGCGACCCCCAGGGCGTCGCCGTGCGGCGGCGGTTCGGCTGGGCGCCGTGGAGCAAGGGGGAGCCGGAGGACCTGACCAGCCTGGAGGACGAGCACCTCGCGGGGCCGGAGACGGAGGGCGGCGCGGCCCCCACCGGCGCCATCCTCACCGGCGAGATCGAGCGCCCCCGCGTCGGCCCCATGCGCGACATCGCCGCCACCATCCAGCCGGAGCAGGACGAGCTCGTACGGTCCGAACTCGCCCGCTCCGTCTGCGTCCAGGGCGCCCCCGGCACCGGAAAGACCGCCGTGGGCCTGCACCGGGCCGCGTACCTGCTCTACACCTACCCGCAGCGGATCCAGCGCGCCGGACTGCTGATCCTCGGCCCCAACCGCACGTTCCTCGCGTACATCTCCGAAGTACTGCCCGCCCTGGGCGAGATCGGCGTACGGCAGTCGACCGTCCGCGACGAGATCGCGCGCCATCCGGTGCGTACGGAGGACTCGGACGCGGCGGCGGCCGTCAAGCACGACGCGCGCATGGCGGAGGTGCTGCGCCGGGCGTTGTACGGGAGGGTGTCGCGGCCCGTCGAGCCGCTCACCGTTCCGGACGGCTCGTACCAATGGCGGCTCGGGGTCGAGGAGTTGGCGGGGATCGTCGACACGGTACGGGCCGAGGCCCCGCCGTACGCGACCGGGCGGGAACGGGTCCGCAGCCGGGCGGTCCGGGCGCTCCAGCTCCAGGCGGAACGGCGGGCGGGGCCGCGGTCCGCGCTGTGGGCGCGGAAGGTGAGCACGTCGCGGGGGGTCACGGCGTATCTGGACCGGGTCTGGCCGAGGACGACCCCGGAGGAGGTGCTCGCGGTGCTGCTCGCGGACCCGGAGGCGCCGGGCGGGCCGTGCGACGGCATCCTCGACCCGGCCGAACAGCGGGCCGTCCGCCGCCCGCGCCGGGGTGTGCCGTCCGCGCGGACGGCCAGGACGCTGCCCTGGTCGGCGGCCGACCTCGTCCTGCTGGACGAACTCGCGGGCCTGATCGAGCGTCCCGAGGGATACGGCCACGTGGTCGTCGACGAGGCGCAGGACCTGTCCCCGATGGAGTGCCGCGCGATCGCGCGCCGCGCGGAGTTCGGTTCGCTGACGGTGCTGGGCGACCTGGCGCAGGGCACGACGCCATGGGCGGCGCGTTCGTGGCCCCGACTCCTCGCGCACCTGGGCCGGCCGGAGGCCGCCGTGGTCCCGCTGACCGTCGGTTTCCGGGTGCCGGGGGCGGTGGTGGAGCTGGCCAACCGGCTGCTGGGGGCGCTGGACGTCGACGTACCGCCGTCGCGATCGCTGCGGTCCGACGGAGAGTTGACGGTCCGTCAGGTCGATGAGCTGGTGCCCGCCGTGGTCCGTACGGTACGTGCCGCGCTCGCCCACGAAGGGTCGGTGGGCGTCATCGCGGACGCCCCGGAGGCGGACCGGCTCCGTACCGCTCTCACGGCGGCCGGCATTGCCACGGCGACCGCCGACGAACTCGGCACGACGGCGGCCCGGGTGACGGTCCTTGCCGCGAGCGCGGCGAAGGGCCTGGAGTACGACCACGTCGTCCTGGTCGAACCGGCCGCGATCGCCGGCGCGGAGGCACGGGGACTGCACCGCCTGTACGTGGCGCTGACGCGGGCGGTGTCACGCCTGGACATCGTCCATCACCTGCCGCTGCCGGGGGAGTTGGGCCAGCCGCCGGACGGACGCTGACGGCCCGCCGTCGGGCGGCCGGTACGGAGGCGATCGGGCCCGGCAGCCCTCAAACCGCCGTCGGCCGGGGGGTGTTCGCCCGTACGGCGTCCGCGATCGCCCGCGCGACGCCGGCCGGCGGGCCGGTGCGTATCTCGGCCCAATACGCCGCGGTGAGGACCGTCTGCGGGACTGCGAGCACCCCGCCGACGTAGTCGAGCACCTGCGCGGCGGTCTCCACGACGATGCCGCGCCCGGGCCGCCTCCAGGCCGAGACGTCGCGCACGTCCGGCAGGGCATACCGCCGGCCCGTTAACCGGTTGTGGCGCGCCGTCGCTCTCTGTTCTAATCCCCCGACAACAAAGCAAGTCGACCCAGGAGATGGTTATGCGCGGAACGTCGGAGTCCCACCCCACGGTAATTTTCGCCTACCTGGAGGACCTGACGCTCTGTGAATACGCTGAACCTGGGAATTCTGGCGCACGTCGACGCCGGTAAGACAAGCCTGACCGAGCGGCTGCTGCACACCGCCGGTGTCATCGACGAGATCGGCAGCGTCGACGACGGCAACACCCAGACCGATTCCCTCGCGCTCGAACGGCAACGCGGCATCACGATCAAATCCGCCGTCGTCTCGTTCGCCGTCGATGACGTCACCGTCAATCTGATCGACACCCCCGGCCACCCGGATTTCATCGCCGAGGTGGAGCGGGTGCTGAGTGTGCTCGACGGTGCGGTGCTCGTCGTGTCGGCCGTCGAGGGGGTGCAGGCGCAGACGCGGGTGCTCATGCGGACGCTGCGGCGGCTCCGTATCCCCACCCTCGTCTTCGTCAACAAGATCGACCGCCGGGGCGCGGCGTACGAGCCCGTCCTGCGGGCCCTCGCCGAGAAGCTGACCCCCGCGATCGTCCCGATGGGCCGCGCGAGCGGCCTCGGCACGCGGGTCTCCGCCTTCCGTCCGTACGGGCCCGGCGACGCGGCCTTCACGGAACGGCTGGCCGACGTGATCGCCGACCACGACGACGCCTTCCTGGCCGCGTATGTGGACGAGGAGGCGCCGATCTCGTACGGGCGGCTCCGGGACGGCCTCGCGGCGCAGGTCAGGCGGGGTCTCGTGCATCCGGTGTACTTCGGCTCCGCCGTCGACGGTGTCGGGGTGGACGCGCTGACCGCCGGTATCAGGGAGTTGCTGCCGCCCGCCGGCGGCGATCCCGAAGGCCCGGTCGCGGGCACGGTCTTCAAGGTCGAGCGGGGGCCCGCCGGGGAGAAGATCGCGTACGTACGCCTCTTCTCCGGGACCGTGCGGGTGCGCGACCTGCTGCGTTTCGGGAGGCCCGGGGGCCGGGCCGGCGGCGCGGCGGACGAGGAGGGCAAGGTCACCGCGATCAGCGTCTTCGAGCAGGGCGCGGCCGAACGCCGCGACGAGGTGGTCGCCGGGCGGATCGGCAAGCTCTGGGGGCTGGGGGAGGTCCGGATCGGCGACGCGGTGGGAGAGCCGGACGGCGATCCCGGCGGCGACCCCGGCCCCGGCCACTTCTTCGCGCCGCCCGCACTGGAATCCGTCGTCGTCCCCACCCGCCCCGCCGACAAAGGCGCGTTGCACGTCGCGCTCGGCCAACTCGCCGAGCAGGACCCGCTGATCAACCTCCGCCAGGACGACGTACGCCAGGAAGTCCTCGTCTCGCTCTACGGCGAGGTGCAGAAAGAAGTCATCCAGGCCACTCTCGCCGACGACTTCGGTATCGATGTCGCATTCCGCGAGACGACCACCGTCTGCGTCGAACGGCCCCTCGCGACGGGCGAGGCGGTCGAGATCAAGGGAAAGGACATCAATCCCTTTCTCGCCACCATCGGACTGCGCGTGGATCCCGCGCCCGTCGATTCCGGGGTGGAATTCCGGCTGGAGATCGAGCTGGGATCCCTGCCGTTCTCGTTCATCAGGGCGATCGAGGAGACCGTCCACGACACCCTGCGGCAGGGCCTGTACGGATGGCAGGTCACCGACTGCGTGGTCACCCTGACCAGGTCGGGCTACTCCCCGCGCCAGAGCCACGCCCACGCCGTCTTCGACAAGAGCATGTCGAGCACGTCGGGGGACTTCCGGAACCTGACGCCGCTGGTCCTGGTCGCCGCCCTGCGGGAGTCGGGGTGCGGGGTGTACGAGCCGATGCACCGCTTCGAACTCGAGATCCCCGCCGACGCGTTCGGCGCGGTCCTGCCCGTCCTGACGAGCCTCGGGGCCGTACCGTACGCGCCGGAGACGCGCGGCGCGGTGTGCCTGGTGTCGGGGGCGATCCCGGCGGCCCGGGTCCACGAGCTGGAGCGGCGGCTGCCCACCCTCACGCACGGCGAGGGGGTGCTGGAGTGCGCCTTCGACCACTACCGGCCGGTCCAGGGGGCGATCCCCGTACGGTCCCGGGCGGACCACAACCCGCTCGACCGCAAGGAGTACCTGCTGAAGGTCGTACGGCGGGCGGGCGGGAGCCGGTGAGGGTACGGCGGGTCACACCGGGCGCGCCGCCCGGGACGCCCTGGCCGCCCGCGACGACTCGATCATCTCCAGCGACACCTGCCACAGCCGCGCCGCCGCCTCCGGGTCGAGCGCGTGGTCCGCGACCCCGCCGGGCGGCGTCCCCGGTACGTACCGCGCCGCCTCGTCGCAGTCCTCGAAGTACCGGCCCCCGACCCCCTCGACCAGCGGCGAGGTCGCGACCAGGACCGCCGTGGCCGCGCCCTGCCGCGGGGTCTTGAACGCGCCTTCCACGGCCACCGCCGCGTCGAGGTCCTCCTTGCTCATGTGCCGGGTGAGGTTCGACAGGATCGGGCCGGGATGTACGGCGTTGACGGTGATGCCGTCCCCGGCCCACCGCCGGTTCGCCTCGACCGCGAACAGGACGACGGCCGACTTGGACTGGGCGTACGCGATCACCGGGTCGTACGGCCGGGTCCAGAAGTGGATGTCGTCGAAGTCCACCCCGGCCCGTACGTGCCCGCGTGAGCTGAGCGCGACGACCCGTGCCCGGTCTCCCGCCGCGAGCGCCGGGTACAGGCCGGTGGCGAGCGCGAAGTGGCCGAGGTGGTTGGTGGCGAACTGCGTCTCCCACCCCTCCGGCGTCCGCCATTCGGGTGTCATCATCACACCCGCGTTGTTGACGAGGATGTCGAGCGGGCCGTGCCAGGCGGCGACGAAGGCCGCCACCGAGGCCTGGTCGGCGAGGTCGAGCGGGGCGACGGCGAGGTGCTTGTTGCCGGTGGTCGAGGCGATGTCCCCGGCGGTCCGCTCACCGGCCGTGACGTCCCGTACCGCCAGGGTCACCTCGGCGCCAGCCCCCGCCAGGGCGCGGGCGGTCTCGACGCCGATGCCGGAGGACGCGCCGGTCACGATCGCGCGACGGCCGGTGAGGTCGGTGCCGGCGACCACCTCGGCCGCCGTGGACTCCGCGTCGAACGGGGTGGTGACGCGTGGTGCGGGCTCGGTCATGGTGCTGCCTCTCTCTGCTGCCTGCTGCCTGCTGCCTGCTGTCTGCGGGTGCGGGTGCGCGTGCTGGTGCGGGGTGCCGTACCCCCGTACTCCCAGGGGTCCCACACCTCCAGCGAACCACCGGCGGGGCGCTTCGGCAGGGCGGTACGGGGTCCGCTTCCACCGGGGGTCCGGCAGTACCCCCCTCGCGGCGCGGGACTCCGTACGAGACACCTCGCCCGGCGCGACGATCTGACGCTCTGTGAAGTGACAGACACTCAAATGACCTGTCCGGAGCGGAAGATGACGGGAACGACCGCCGCTCACGCTTCATGCGCGACACAGTGATCGGTAGTATCCGCCTGTGACTCCCTCCCCACTGGACCCGCTGTTCTGGGCGCCGCTCCTCGTCGTCGTCCTGGTCGGATCCGGGACGCTGATCCGTCGGTACCGCAGAGCCGCACGAAGCGCCGAGGAACGGATCAAGGCCCTCCACCGCGAGATCGACATGCGCGACGCCGAGGCCAGACACCTGGCCCACACGCGCGTACCGACGCTGCTCCGGGGCATCTGGCAGGGGCGCGACACCGACGAGGTGCCCGCCGCGCTCCACCCGGCGCTGGCCGGAACCCCGTTCCTCGCCACGCACGAGGCGGTGCTCCAGCAGTTCCGTGAGGTGACCACCCAGGCCACCGGGCGCGCCGAGGACGGTGCCAAGGCCGCCGTCTCCACCGTGACCCGCTCCATGCAGGGGCTGTTGAACGACACGACCAACGCGATCGACGCGATGCTGCGCCGGCACCACGACCCGGCCGTCCTGGCCGACGCCAACGACATCGACCACGCGAGCAGCCAGCTCGTGCGCCGCGCCCAGGCCGTGAACGTCCTGACCGGCTCCTGGCCGGGCCGCCAGCGCCGGGACTCGCCGCTGCTGGACGTCGTCCGCGGCGGGGTGTCGAAGATCCGTGACTACGACCGGGTCAAGATCACCGGCGAGCCCGCGTACGGGGTGGTCAGCGGCGTGGTCGAGCCCGTCGTGCTGGCCATCGCCGAGCTGCTCGACAACGCGGCCCGCCACTCCGAGCCCGGCTCCGACGTCCAGGTCTGGTTCGTCCAGGCCCACAACGGCGTCAGCGTGATGATCGACGACTCGGGCGTCGGCCTCAAGCCGGAGGCGAAGGAGGCGGCGGCGCGGCTGCTGAGCGGCGAGGAGGAGGTCCGGCTGACGCAGCTGGGCAGCCGCCCCAAGTTCGGCTTCCCCGTGGTGGGGGTCCTCGCGAAGCGGTACGGGTTCCGGGTCGCCGTCGACCAGGATTCGATCTACGGCGGGGTACGGGCCGGGCTCTTCCTGCCGTCTGCGCTGCTGGTCACGGTGGACACCGAGGAGCCGCGCGCGCGGCCGCACGGCCGGACCGCCGCCGAGGAGCGGTCGGCGGAGGCCGTGGAGAGGACCCCGGACAAGGTCACGGACAAGGCCACGGACAAGGCCACGGACGAGGCCGCCGAGAAGTCCGCGGAGAAGCCCGCCACGAAGCCCGCCACGAAGTCCGCCACGAAGTCCGCCACGAAGTCCG
>NZ_WWJY01000309.1 GCF_009865405.1 Streptomyces sp. SID3212
CCCGCGCAGGTGCACCCGTACGGTCGGGGCGGCGGCCGGCCACAACCCCTGCCGCTGACGGCAGTTGGACCCGTACGGGTACGACGCCCGGCCCGGCGCGGCCCGTACCGCGCCCACAGCGCCGCGCGCCCCCGCCAACGGCTACGCCGCGAACCGCTCCCGCAGTTCGATCTTCCGCACCTTGCCGCTCACCGTCATCGGGAACGCGTCCACGATCTCCACCCGCCGCGGCACCTTGTAGTGCGCCAGCCGCTCACGGCAGTACTCCGCCACCTCCTCCGCCGACGGCGGGTCCGCCGGGTCGCGCGGGATCACGCACGCCACGATCTCCTCGCCGTACCGCGCGTCGGGGACGCCTATCACCTGCACGTCGGCGACCTTCGGGTGCCCGTACAGGAACTCCTCTATCTCCCGGGGATAGATGTTCTCGCCGCCCCTGATGATCATGTCCTTGATCCGGCCGACGATCTGCGCGTAACCGTCCTCGCGGATCACCGCGAGATCACCGGTGTGCATCCAGCGCCCGGCGTCGATGACCTCGGCCGTGCGCTCCGGTTCGTTCCAGTAGCCGAGCATCACGCTGTAGCCCCGGGTGCACAATTCGCCCGGCACCCCGCGCGGCAGCGTCACGCCGGTGACCGGGTCCACCACCTTGACCTCGATGTGCGGCAGCGCCCGGCCGACCGTACCCGTACGTCGCTCCAGGTTGTCGTCGCGGCGGGTCTGCGTGGAGACCGGCGACGTCTCCGTCATGCCGTAACAGATCGACACCTCGGCCATGTTCATCTCGGCGACGACCCGCTTCATCACCTCGGCCGGGCAGGGCGAGCCCGCCATGATGCCGGTGCGCAGCGAGGAGAGGTCGTACGACGCGAAGCCCGGGAGGTCCAACTCGGCGATGAACATGGTGGGGACGCCGTACAGCGACGTACAGCGCTCCCGCTCGACCGCGTGAAGGGTGGCTCCCGCGTCGAACGAGGGCGCGGGAATGACCACACACGCACCGTGCGAGGTCGCGGCGAGATTGCCCATCACCATGCCGAAGCAGTGGTAGAAGGGCACCGGGACACAGATCCGGTCGTGTTCCGTGTACGCGACCGTCTCCCCCACGAAGTAGCCGTTGTTGAGGATGTTGTGGTGGGAGAGGGTGGCGCCCTTGGGGAAGCCGGTGGTTCCCGAGGTGTACTGGATG
Organism: Streptomyces sp. SID3212; assembly: GCF_009865405.1. GTDB lineage: Bacteria > Actinomycetota > Actinomycetes > Streptomycetales > Streptomycetaceae > Streptomyces. The sequence continues at coordinate 1,193 of NZ_WWJY01000309.1, forward strand.
TTGATCGGGTCGTCGCAGGACAACTCGGCCTCGCGCGCCGCTATCTGAGTTTCCGTCACCTCGCCTGCGTACGCGAGCAGTTCGTCCCAGCTCGGATCGCCGATGTAATGCACCGCCCGCAGGCCGGGACAGCGGCCCCGCACCTCGTCCACCAACGCGCGGTAGTCGCTGGTCCGGTGGCCGAGCGACGCCAACAGCACCGAGATCCCGGCCTGGTTGAGGACGAACTCCACCTCGTGCGCCCGGTAGGCCGGGTTGATGTTCACCATGATCGCGCCGATGCGGGCCGTCGCGTACTGCGCCATCATCCACTCGGGGCAGTTGACCGCCCAGATGCCGACCCGGTCGCCCTTCGCCACCCCCCGCCCGAGCAGCGCCCGCGCCAACTCGTCGACCGACGCCCCGAATTCGCCGTACGTCCAGCGCCGTCCCGACGGTACGTCGACCAGTGCCTCCCGGTCCGGGAACGCGGCGATCGCCCGGTCCAGGTTCCCGCCGACCGTGTCGCCGAGCAGCGGGACCGTGGCCGTGCCGTGGAGGTACGAGGCGGCCGGGGCCGCCGCCACCGGGCCGGAGCGGGTGGTCATCGTCGTCATCGCAGATCCCCCTCGTCGTACTCGGCGGTGGAGCCCCCGGCCGTACGCTCGCGCAGCTCGATCCTGCGGATCTTCCCGGACACCGTCTTGGGCAGCTCGCCGAATTCGAGGCGGCGGATCCGCTGGTACGGGGCGAGCACCGAACGGGAGTGCGCGAAGAGCACCTTGGCGGTGTCGGGCCCCGGCTCCCAGCCCTCGGCGAGGACGACGTACGCCTTGGGGACGGCCAGGCGCACCGGGTCGGGCGCGGGCACGACCGCCGCCTCCGCCACCGCCTCGTGCTCCAGCAGCGCGCTCTCCAGCTCGAAGGGCGAGATCTTGTAATCAGAAGCCTTGAAAACATCATCGGACCTGCCGATGTACGTGATGTAACCGTCGGCGTCGCGCGAACCGATGTCACCCGTGCGGTAGTAACCCCCCGCCATCGCGGCGGCGGTGAGGTCCGGAGCCCCGTGGTAGCCGGTCATCAGGCCGACCGGGTGCGCGCCGAGGACCAGCGCGATCTCCCCCTCGTCCACCCCGGGCGCGCCGCTCACCGGATCGAGCAGCTCCACTTTGAAGCCGGGGGTCGGGCGGCCCATTGAACCGGCCTTGAGGAGCTGGCCGGGCGAGTTGGCGACCTGGACGGCGGTCTCGGTCTGGCCGAAGCCGTCGCGGACCGTCACCCCCCACGCACACCGGACCTTCTCGATCACCTCGGGGTTGAGCGGTTCGCCGGCCGCGACGGCCTCACGCGGCGGCGTACGGAGCGTCGACAGGTCGGACTGGATCAGCATCCGCCACACGGTCGGCGGGGCACAGAAGCTCGTGACCCCCGCGCCGTCCATCTCCGCCATCAGCCGGCCCGCGTCGAAGCGGGTGTAGTTGTGGATGAAGACGGTCGCCTCGGCGTTCCAGGGGGCGAAGAGGTTGGACCAGGCGTGCTTGGCCCAGCCGGGCGAGGCGATGTTGAGGTGGACGTCGCCGGGGCGCAGCCCGATCCAGTACATCGTGGCCAAGTGCCCGATGGGGTACGACGCGTGGGTGTGCTCGACCAGCTTGGGGCGGGCGGTCGTGCCGGAGGTGAAGTAGAGCATCAGCGGGTCGTCGGCGTGGGTGGGGCCGTCGGGCTCGAAGCGCGCGGGCGCGTCGTCGGCGTCACCGTACGACAGCCAGCCCGGCACCTCGGGGCCCACCGCGATCCGGGTGAACCGTCCCTTGATCCCGTCGAACTTCGCGGTGCCGTCCGAGCGGACGATCACGTGCGACGCCCGGCCGCGCTCGACCCGGTCACGCAGGTCCTCGGGGCCGAGGAGGGGGGTGGCGGGGATGACGACGGCGCGCAGTTTCATCGCGGCGAGCGCGATCTCCCACAGCTCGACCTGGTTGCCGAGCATGACCACGACGCGCTGCTCGGGCCGTACCCCCCGCGCGCGCAGCCAGTTCGCGACCCGGTCGGAGCGCGCGGACATCTCCGCGAAGGTGACGCGGGTGCGGCTGCCGTCCTCCTCGACGATGTGCAGGGCCTCGCGGTGGTTGCCCTCCGCGATCCGGTCGAACCAGTCCAGCGCCCAGTTGAACCGCTCGGGGCGCGGCCACTCGAAGCCCGCGTACGCCGTCCCGTAGTCCTCCCGGTGCGCCAGGAGGAAGTCCCGGGCCGACCGGAATTCCTCCGTCGGGGTGAGCCTGCCGCTCGGGCCGGCCGGACCGTTCGGCGTCCCTGCCGTCATATGTCCTCCTCATTGCGGACCGTTCAATGACATCGTGTAATCAGTGACGTGGGTCTCACCACCCCCGGACGGGGGTGGTGGGGGTGCGGCCGGCGACGGAAGGGCGGCGACGTGACCGAAGTGGTGGAGTCGGTGGAGTTGCGCGCGGCGCTGCTGCGGCTGCGGCGGACGACCGGTCTGCCGGTGGCGTTCGGCGGTCTGCTGCACGAGACGGGACGGTTCCGGATCGCCGAACTGACCGGCACGGCGACCGGTGCGCTGCGCGGCCTGGCGATCTCGTCGGGCAACGGCCTGGGCGGCAAGTCCATCGCCCTGGCCCGGCCGTTCGCGGTGACCGACTACCGGCAGGCGCGGCACATCAGCCATGAGTACGACGCGGCGGTCGCGGCGGAGGGGCTGCGGTCCGTGCTCGCGGTGCCGGTCGTCGTGCAGCGCCGGGTGCGGGGGGTGCTGTACGGGGCGCTGCGCACCGCGCTGCCCATCGGGGACCGTACGTTCGACGCGGCGGCGTCCGCCGCGCGGGACGTGGAACAGGCGTTGGTCGTACGGGACGAGGTGCGCCGGCTCCTGGCGGTGACCCGGGAGCGGGCGACGGGCCCGGCCGCGTGGGAGGAGGTCAGGGCCGCCCACGGCGAGCTGCGGGCCCTCGCGCCCCGGATCGCCGACGCGGAGACGCGTG
>NZ_WWJY01000310.1 GCF_009865405.1 Streptomyces sp. SID3212
AGCCCGTCCGGCGATTGAGGACATCAGTAACCCGCGCCGGACACCGGCGCGAGGACGATCAGGGGCCCACGCCCCCCACCGCGCGACGCGCAACAACCCACGCCGTCGCCAGACCAAGCGTAGACGCAGTCAAGAGCAGGCCCCCCACGTCCACGAACGCCACCAGGCCCGCCCCCAGCCCAAGCGCCACCGCGTTCGGCGCGAAGATCAGCGTCGACGCGGTCGCGGACACGCGACCCAGCACCACCCCCGGCACCTCCCGCTGCACCGCGGTCATCGCCGCGATCAGGACGCACGGCAGCCCCGCCCCCACCCCCGCCGCGCTCGCCAGGACCGCCGCGTCGTGCGGGAGGGCCCGTAGGCCGAGGGACACCGCGAACACCGTGATCCCCGCCGCCGCGAACACCCGTTCCGGGACGAGGCGCAGCAGCGGGCCCGCCAGGAGGCCGGTCAGGACGGAACCGGCGCCCTGCACCGCGTACAGCACGCCCACGTACGCGGGGGAGCGGCCGAGGCTCTCGTCCACCACCGCGTAGATCACCGCGCCGTTGAGCCCCGCCAGCAGCATCGTCACCGCCGCCGCCAGCACGAGGGGGCCCGCGGCCGGGGTGTCCCGGAGCCGCCGTATCGCCTCCGGCGTCGCGGACCGCCGGCCGTGCTCGGGCAAAGGGACCGGCGGGGACTCCCGCACCCGCATCGACGCGAACAGCCCCGCCGCCAAGGCGAACGTCGCCGCGTCCAGGAGCGCCACCGGCCCCCCGCCGTACCGGGCGTAGAGCGCCGCGCCCGCCAGCGGAGCCAGCAGCTTCATGCCCTCGTTGGCCGTCGTCCGCAGCCCGTTGAACCCGCCCAGCAGCCGCTGGTCGACCACCCCGGCGATCAGCGCCGTCTCCGCCGCGTCCATGACCACCCCGGTCGTCCCGTACACGAACAGCACGGCGAACAGGATCCAGATCCGGTCCGCCGAGTCGACGGCGAGGAGTGTTGTCAGCAGGAGCGCCATCCCCAGGTTGCAGACGATCAGCAGCGGCCTCCGCCGCACCCGGTCGGCGATCCCGCCCAGCACCGGCCCCACCAGCGTCGGTGCCCACATCGCGAAGACGGTCAGCGCCGCCAGACTGTCCGAGCCGGTCAGGGACTTGGCCCAGATCCCGGCGGTCAGCCACATCGCCGAGGTGCCGAAACCGGACACCACCACCCCGGCCAGGTACAGCCTCGCGGTGCGGTCCCGCAGCACCCCGTCGCCACGTTCCTCTTCACGTCGTCGCATGGCGTCAGGGTGGTGGCTGAGGAGGGGCGCCGGCATGGGGCAACCGCCCTATCCCGGGCCTCAGAAGGGCATCGGAAAGATGTCGCGCCGGACAACGCTTAACACCCTGAAAACCTGAACCGTTCCTGACAGGTGCACAATCCCCCGTACCCCCCGCGACCGTCCGACCCCGGCTAGGAGCCCCATGTCAGGCCAGGCAACACACGAGAACGGCAGTGCCGTGGACCGGTACTTCAAGATCAGCGAGCGGGGTTCGACCTACGCCAGGGAGATACGCGGCGGCTTCGCCACGTTCTTCACGATGGCCTACATCCTCGTCCTCAACCCGATCATCCTCGGCAGCGCCGAGGACAAGTTCGGCGCCCACCTCTCCGGGCCCCAACTGGTCACCGCCACCGCCCTGGTCGCCGCCGTCATGACCGCGATCATGGGGCTCGGGGGCAACCTGCCGCTCGCCGTCGCGGCCGGCCTCGGCCTCAACGCCGTGGTCGCCTTCCAGCTCGCCCCGCTGATGAGCTGGCCCGACGCGATGGGCCTGGTGGTGCTGGAGGGGCTGCTGATCTGCGTCCTGGTCGTCACCGGGCTGCGCGAGGCCGTCATGAACGCCATCCCGCAGTCCCTCAAGCAGGCCATCAGCGTGGGCATCGGGCTCTTCATCGCGTTCATCGGTTTCATCGACGCGGGCTTCGTCACCCGGATCCCCGGCGACACCGGCTCCGTACCCGTGCAGCTCGGCGCCACCGGCCACCTCTCGGGCTGGCCCGTCCTGGTCTTCTGCCTCGGGGTACTCCTCACCCTCGCGCTCGTGGCCCGCAAGGTGAAGGGCGCGATCCTCCTCGGCATCGTCGTGACGACCCTCGTCGCCGTCCTCATCAACGAGATCGCCGACATCAAGCCCGCCGCCTGGGGGCTCACCGTGCCGTCCGTCCCCGACGACCTCGTCGCCGCGCCGGACTTCGGGCTCATCGGCTCCTTCAGCCTCTTCGGCGCCTTCCAGCAGATCAGCGTGGTCACGCTCGTCCTGCTGGTCTTCACCCTCATCCTCAGCGACTTCTTCGACACCATGGGCACCGTCGTCGGCGTCTCCAACGAGGCCGGGCTCCTGGACGAGAACGGCAAGGTCCCGAACCTCGGCCGTGTCCTGCTCATCGACGGCGCCGCGGCGGTCGCGGGCGGCGCGGCCTCCGCCTCCTCCAACACCGCGTACATCGAATCGGCGGCGGGCGTCGGCGAGGGCGCACGTACCGGCTTCGCCTCCGTCGTCACCGGCGCCCTGTTCGGCCTCTCGCTCTTCCTCGCGCCGCTCGCGCTCGTCGTCCCCGCGCAGGCGGCGGCGCCCGCGCTCATCGTGGTGGGCTTCCTGCTGATGTCGCAGGTCCGGCACATCGACTGGGAGAAGTACGAGATCGCCGTCCCGGCCTTCCTGACGATCGCCGTCATGCCGTTCACGTACTCCATCACCAACGGCATCGGCGCCGGCTTCGTCGCGTACGTCCTCATCAAGACGGTGCTCGGCAAGGCGCGTGAGGTGCACTGGCTGCTCTGGGCCACGGCCGCCCTGTTCGTCGTCTACTTCGCGATCGACCCGATCGAGCAGTGGATCGGCTGACCCGCCCGACTGGGTGAGGCGGCGGTAACGGCCGCGCGGGTCATGAGCGTTCTTGGTAACGCACGTGAAGCGTGAGCTCAACGAGGCGGTCATCGACGGGTGATGGAGTCGCGCACTGCACCCCCCCGCACTGCCCGGTGACCCCGGAGGTCCCCTTGAGCCAGCTACAGCCGCCCACCCAGGAGCAGTTGGACGCCTACGTCGGGACCAGGCTCGCCCTGGCCGGTTTCGACCTCACCCTGCTGCCCGAACAGTCCGACCCCGCGACCGGTGTCCCCACCCGCACCCAGGTCCTGAACTCCCTGCGCTCCTTCGTCGCCTCGACCCCCGCCGCCATCGGCGGCTGGTCGCCGCCCGTGACGGGCACGCCCGCGCCGGAGTACGCCCAGCAGGCCTCGCCGCCGCTGCTCTACCCGTCGATCACGGAAGCCTGGACCGGAAAGGCGGACGGACGATGAGCCGTACCCTCAACCGCCGTGTCTTCCTGGCCGGTTCGGCCGCCGCGACCGGTGCCGTCGTCGGGGGTACGGCCCTGGCCGCGCCCGCCGCCGCGAGCCCGGCCACCGCC
>NZ_WWJY01000311.1 GCF_009865405.1 Streptomyces sp. SID3212
GCCCCGCCGCCCCGCAGAGGCCGTCACCGGCCGGCTCAGAGGTCGAACTCGTGCGGCGCCAGGTCCAGCGCGAAGCACGCCTCGCGGACGACGGCCTGCTCGTCCTTGTCGAAGTCCCCGTCCGCGCCACCGATGACGATGCCGATCTGGATGACCGCACGCGCCTCGGCGGGCTTCTTCTTCGCCTTGCCGATCTCCTGGAGAATGCCGACCTTGCCGAACGCGAAGTCCGCCGCGAGCTTGTCCAGGGCGGCGTCGAAGCGGCGCTGGAGATCCTCCGCCGGGAAGTTCTGGAGCACCTCGTTGCTCGCGATCAGCGACGCGACCCGCCGGCGCTCGGACGGGTCGACGGAGCCGTCCGCCGCGGCGACCAGGGCGCACATCGCCATGCTGGCATCGCGGAACGCCCCGCTCTTGAGGTCGTTCTTCTTCGCCGTGAGCTGCGTCTGCATCGTCGCGGCGGATTCCTTGAAGCGGTCCCACAGAGCCATGGCGCCATCTCTCCTCGTGTGTCGTTTACACCTGTCCGGTTCAACGTCCGGGGCTGCCGGGGCGTGCCCGCCGAACGGGTGATCCGCGCGTCACGGGTGAGACGCGCGGCAGAGGGCACTGCTTGAAGCTTCAATGAGGAGGCGTAGGGTTTCGGACAGTGCGGGACCACCTCGTGTGTCCGGCCGGAGCCCGCCCATCCCCCGTGCGCGCCGGCGCCGCCCCGTACACGGAGGAGAAGAGCCGCCGCCATGCCGTACGCAGAACAGTCCCCCCTGGTCGTCCGCTGGTCGCGCGCGGAGGGCGAGCGGGACGGCACGCCGCTGCTCGTGGCGCTGCACGGCCGGGGCTCCGACGAGCGGGCCTTCTCCGGGATCGCCCCCTACCTGCCCGACGACATCACCATCGCCTTCGTCCGCGCCCCGATCGCGGAGGGCGGTGGCTACGCGTGGTTCACCAACCGGGGGATCGGACGGCCCGTCGCCGAGTCGATCGCCGACTCCGCGGGACAGGTCCTCGACTGGCTCGACACGGTCGCCGCCCGGCACACCTCGGTGAGCGTGCTCGGTTTCTCCGGCGGCATGGCGATGGCGGGAGGGCTCCTGCTGGCCCGGCCGGAACGTTTCTCCTCCGCCGTGCTGCTCTCCGGCACCCTGCCCTGGGACGCCGGACTGCCCACCGAGCCCGGCCGGCTGGCCGGCGTACGGGTCCTGTGGGGGCGCGACGACGCCGACACCGTGATCCCGGCCGACCTGGTGGCCCGTACGGGGGAGTGGCTGCGCGAGAAGTCCGGCGCCGACCTGGCGGAACGGGTCTACCCGGCCCTCGGCCATGCCATCGGCGAAGGCGAACTGAACGACATCCATACTTTCCTGACGGAGGCGGGCAACCGGCCTTCGTGAGCACCGTCATCCCCTGCGTCTGGAGCCTTCCATGCCCACAGATCCCGCCCCGCACAACGTCGAGTTCCCGAGCGCCGGCGGCACGGCCTACGGCTATCTCGCCCTGCCGCCCGCCGGACACGGCCCCGGGATCATCGTCATCCAGGAGTGGTGGGGCCTGACCGACCACATCAAGGACATCGCCGACCGCTTCGCGCGCGAGGGTTTTGTCGCGCTGGCACCGGACCTCTACGGACGGACGGTGGCCCACGACTCCGGCGAGGCGCTGCGCCTGATGAACGAACTGCCCACGGCGAAGGGCGTCGAGCTGCTCGAAGGCGCGGTCGGCCACCTGCTCTCCCTGGAGGAGACGCGGGGCGACACGGTCGGCGCCGTCGGTTTCTGCATGGGCGGCGGATTTGTCCTCAGCCTCGCCGCCGCGGACCGACGGGTCTCCGCCGCCGTCCCGTTCTACGGCCTCAACCGCGACGGCGTCCCGGACTTCTCGCACCTCAAGGCGGAGATCCTCGGCCACTACGGGGAGTTGGACCAGGGCGTCCCGCCGTCCTCCCTCGGTGAGGTGGAGGCGGCGATCGTGGAAGGCTCCGGCATCGTCCCGACCTTCCACGTCTACGCCGGGGCGGGCCACGCCTTCTTCAACGACGGCCGCCCCGAGACGTATCACGCCGAGGCCGCCGAACTGGCCTGGACACGCACGCTCGACTTCCTGCACGACCGGCTCGACCCGGCGGTCTGACGACACCCCCCAGGGCTCGGTGACCTCGCGGGGTGCTCCCGCGAGGTCACCGCCCGAGCAGCGGGCCGGCCGTCACCGGGCGTCGCGAAACGCCCGCCCCGCAGGGGTGACGGCCGGCCCGCTGCGGTACAGGCCGGTGCTGGGACCGGTGTCGGACGCGGGCAGTCCGAACCACGCCCAGCGCTGGACGTACGGCAGACCCGCCAGCATCTTGGCCGCCGAGGCGAGGAACGCCGCCTGCTGGTCCTCGGTGGGGAAGCGCGGCGTCGACTGCGAGAAGTCGGTGAGCGCGAACTCGGTCAGCCAGATGGGCTTCCCGTAGCGCGCGTGGACCGCCTCGATGTACGAGCGCAGCTGGCCGACGGCCGCCTCCGTACGGAAGTCACCTCCGTACCAGTGCAGCGTGATGAAGTCGACGCGGTAGCCGCGGGACTTGGCGCCGCTCATGAAGCGGTCCAGCCACCCGCCGGCGGTGTCCCCGCCGAAGGCGACCGCGGGGCTGCCCAGGATCTTGCCGTTGTCCTGCAACTTCGGCCACAGCGCGAGCGCCTGATCGACCGTCATGTTCGACTGGGCGCCCATGTCCGGCTCGTTGAAGCCGAGGAGGTACGGTCCCGCCGCCCGCGCCCGGGCGAGATTCGCCGCGTCGACGGAGTCCTTGCCCCAGATCATCGGGACGTACTCGGCGGAGCCGGAGCTGACGAAGGAGTGGTCGGTGCCCCAGGTGTAGTACCACCCGGCCCCCGAGTCGCTCAGCGCCTCGGTCGCCCCGCCGTTCCAGTTCCACACGCCCACTCCCTTGCGGGCCGACGCGACCGGTGCCGTCCGGGGCGGCGGGGCCGCAGCGCGCCGGGTGGGCTTCGCGGACGCCGTGGGCTTCGGCTTCGCCTTGGGCTTGGCCTTGGGGGAGGAGGACGCCGAGGGAGAGGGCGAGGCCGACCGCCGCGGTGACGCCGAGGGCGACGCGGCGGGGGCGGCGGCGGGCGCGTCCGCGGTCGTCACGGCGGTGTCCTTGGCCGGT
>NZ_WWJY01000312.1 GCF_009865405.1 Streptomyces sp. SID3212
GGGGGAAGGGGGGAACGGGAGGCGGCTGCGCCCGGAGTTCGTGCACGCACACGCGTCCACGCACACTCCGGGCGCTTCCGCATCCCGGGAGGTGCTCCGGAGTGACCCCACCGCGCATCGGAGTCATTGCCCCCGACACCGCCCGGCGGTCCTTGTCCCGCCCCTCCCCCGCGCCGACTCTCGGTCGTGCGGCCGGCCCCTCGGCCGCACGCACGAAGGGAACGCGATGCGAGCGGTAGTGAAGTACGGGGCTCTGACCACCCTGGGCTCCCTGGTCCTGTCGGCCCTCGTCGCCGCCCCCGCGGACGGCGCCGGCACCGGCGGCCCCCGGGCGACCACCCGCGAGACGCTCACCGCCGAGGCGCACGGAGTCCTCCGCGCCGCCGAGCGGGCCGCGGACGCGGGGATCGCCTTCGGCCGCTGCCCCAAGTCGGAGATGCTGCCCGCCCCGGTCACCTGCGGCACGGTCGAAGTCCCGCTCGACTACGCCGACCCCGAGGGACCCGCCATCAAGCTCACCGTCAGCCGGGCCCTCGCGAGCGGCAAGGCCGCCGACCGGCAGGGCGCGCTGGTCTACAACCCGGGCGGCCCCGGCGCCTCCGGCATGTACTTCCCGAGGGCCGCGTCGCTGCCCAAGTGGAAGCGGATCGCCCAGGCGTACGACTTCGTCGGCTACGCCCCGCGCGGCGTCGCCCGCTCCGCCCCGCTCTCCTGCCAGGACCCGGCCGACTTCGCCAAGGCGCCGTCCGCGTCCCCCACGCATCCCTCGGAGTCGTACAAGAAAGAGCGGATCGCCGAGGCGCAGGCGTACGCGCTGGGCTGCGCCCGTACCGCGGGGCCGGCCCTGCGGCACTACACCTCGCTGAACAACGCCCGTGACCTGGACGTGCTGCGCGCGGCGCTCGGCGAGAAGAAGCTCACCTTCATGGGGGCGTCGTACGGCACGTACTTCGGCGCGCTGTACGCCTCGCTCTTCCCGTCGCACGTCCGGCGCATGGTCTTCGACTCGGCGGTCAACCCCGACCCCCGGCAGATCTGGTACGGCAACAACATGGACCAGTCGCAGGCGTTCGAGCGGCGCTGGGCCGACTTCCGTACCTGGGTGGCCAAGCACGACACGACGTACCACCTGGGCACCGACGCCGAGCAGGTGACGCGCAGTTACGAGCGGGTGCGCGCCCGGGTCGCGCACGAGCCGGCGGGCGGGACGGTCGGTCCCGCGCAGCTGCACGCCGCGATGCTCGGGGCCGGGTACTACGACGACTACTGGGTGATGCGCGCCACGGCGCTCTCCGAGTACCTGAAGGGCAACGAGAAGCCGCTGGTCGAGCAGGCGGCCCCGCGCGAGGGGGACGCCGCGGAGAGCGAGAACGGCAACGCCGTGTACACGGCCGTCGAGTGCAACGACGCGCCGTGGCCGACCGAGTGGCGGGTCTGGGACCGGGACAACAGCGAACTCGCCGAGACCGCGCCGTTCGAGACGTGGGACAACGCGTGGATGAATCTCCCCTGCGCCTTCTGGTCCGCGCCCCGGCAGCGGCCGGTGGACGTCCGGACCTGGCCGGGTGAGCTGCCGCCGACGCTGATCCTGGCGGCGGAGCGGGACGCGGCGACCCCGTACGAGGGGGCGCTGGAACTGGAGCGGCGGCTGGCGGGCTCGGTGCTGGTGACCGAGCGCGACGCCGGGACGCACGGGATCGCGGGCGGCGACAACGCCTGCGTCAACCGGTACCTGGAGGACTACCTGCTGCGGGGGACGACGCCGGTGCGGCGCGCGGAATGCGCGCCGCACGCGGAGCCGGACCCGGTGTCGGTGGACGAGCGGACGGCGGGTACGAAGCTGCCGCCGGTCGTCTGATCTTCCGGGCGGAGTGGCCGGGCCCGTTCGGTGAGAACGGACCCGGCCACCAGGCTTTTCCGGGGATGAGCGGGACAGGCCCTACGCGAGCCCGGCGACCAGGTCCGCCACGGACCTGCGGCGCCCGGTGTAGAACGGCACCTCTTCGCGGACGTACAGCCGGGCCTTGGAGGCACGGAGGTGACGCATCAGGTCGACGATGCGGTACAGCTCGTCGGCCTCGAAGGCGAGGATCCACTCGTAGTCCCCGAGCGAGAACGACGCCACGGTGTTGGCGCGTACGTCCGGGAAGCCGCGGGCCATCTTGCCGTGGTCCGCGAGCATCTGGCGGCGCTCCTCGTCCGGCAGCAGGTACCAGTCGTACGAGCGTACGAAGGGGTAGACGCTCACGTAGTCGCGGGGCGTCTCGTCGGCGAGGAACGCCGGCACGTGCGACTTGTTGAACTCGGCGGGGCGGTGCAGCGCCATGTTCGACCAGACCGGCTCCAGCGCCCGGCCGAGCCGGGTGCGGCGGAAGCGGTTGTACGCGTCCTGGAGTTCGTCGGCGGTCTCGGCGTGCCACCAGATCATGACATCGGCGTCGGCGCGCAGCCCGGACACGTCGTACGTACCGCGTACCGTCACGTCCTTGGCGTCGAGCTGGTCGAACAGCTCCTGGACCTCCTCGGCGTACCCGCCCCGTTCCTCGGGCAGCGCCTCGCGCAGCTTGAAGACGGACCACAGGGTGTAGCGAATGACCTCGTTGAGGTCCTTCGCCTTCTTGCCGGCGTTCGGCGTCTTGTCTGGTGCAGCAGTCATACGGCTATTCTCCCGCGCCGCGTCCGGTGCCCCGCGCCAGGGTCGACGTGGCGATGATCTCGTCGGCGGCGCGCCGGGCGCTCGCGACGCAGGCGGGGATGCCGACGCCGTCGTAG
>NZ_WWJY01000313.1 GCF_009865405.1 Streptomyces sp. SID3212
CGCGCCCGGGGGCGGGCACGGCCCCGTGCCGCCGGGCCCCGTACCGTACGCCCCCGGTTCCGGCCCCGGCGCCGGTCCCGTACCGCACGGCATGGCACCCCACGGGCCGGGTCCCGTGCCCCAGGCGCCCGCGTCCGGCCCCCCGCCGTACGGCTATCCGCAGCCCTACGGCCTGCCGACCGTCGGCCCCGGCTACCAGGCCGTCCTGCGCTACCGCGCGCCCGACGGCTCGGAGGCGCAGATCATCCGCCGCTCGGCGCCCGGGACCCCGCACCCCGAGTGGCAGATCCTGCATGAGCTGCGCGCCCTGAACGTGCCGCCGCAGCAGGTCCTCGAACTCCACACGGAGCTGGAATCCTGCGAGCTGCCGGGCGCGTACTGCGCGCGGATGATCCGCGAGAGCTGGCCGCAGGTGCGGATCACGAGCGTCGCCCCGTACGGCCAGGACCACGCCAGCCGCCAGCAGGGCATGCAGCATCTGCTCACCCACCAGGGCGAGTTGCACCAGGTCGCGGACGGCCCGGCGCGCCCCGCGCCGGTACGGGCCCCGCTGCCGCAGATCCCGCCCGCGCCGCCGATCCCGCCGGAGGGCGTCGCGCAGGAGCTGCTGGGGGCGTTCGGCCCGCAGGGCATCTGCCGGTTCGACCAGCGGGCGGTGTCCCGGCAGGGCGTGCCGGACCTCGTCGCGCGCACGCTCGTGTGGGCGGGGCTGCCGGCCGACTTCGGGCCATTCTTCTGGGCGCAGCCGGCCCACCCGGTGGTCCCGACCCTGGCGGAACTGGCCGTGCAGCGGCAGATCCAGCCGGCCGCCGACGCGGGCTCGTACCTCGTCATGGGCAGTGACTTCGGCCGGGCGATCTGTGTCCAGTACGGTACGGCGCACATCATGGCCGTCCCCGTCGAGCCGGGTCCCGGCGGGCAGTCGGTGCCGCCGCAGTTCGTCAACACGGGGCTGCCGGAGTTCACCCGCTCGCTGGCGCTGCTGGGCCGGATGTGGCGTCTGCGCTACGGGCTGACGCCGGAACAGGCGGGCCGCTGGACCGTCGACTTCCAGGCGCAGCTGGCGGCGCTGGACCCGGCGGCGCTGTCGTCGCCGGAGAGCTGGTGGTCGGTGCTGCTGGAGCAGATGTGGGACGGCCTGCTCTGACGGATCCGCTGTGACGCCTCGCAGCGCGCTGAACGTGCTGAACGTGCTGTACGGATGACCTGGGCGCCCTCCGCGTGACGCGGAGGGCGCCCCGGCCGTTTCCGGCTCGTGTCCCTCTTGAGCAGCGGATTCCGGCATTCCGCGTGCGATGCCGCATCCTTGGGCAGGACAGATGGGCGGAGTGTCGCATTATGCGCATTTCGCTTCGATCCAGCAGGATGTGCGCCGGATCGCGTTGTGTGCCGGAAGGGGCTTCCCGATGAGTGCTGCTCAACCGTCTGTTCACGGTTTCGTGCCCACGCGGGGGCGTGGCTACCACCCGGAACAGGTGGACCACGAGGTCGCCACCCTGTCGCGGGTCCGCGACGACGCGTGGGAACGCGCGGCCCGCCTCACCGTCCTCGCCAAGCGCATGGAGGGCGAGGCGGCGCAGCTGCGGGAGCGGGTCGAGGAGGTACGGGCGCGGGGACCGCAGACGTACGAGTCGCTCGGCGGCCGGGCCCCGCAGATCATGACGCTGACCGCCGACGAGGGCGACCGGGTGCGGGCGGAGGCCCGCGAGGAGGCCAGGGCGGTGCTCGACACGGCCAGGGCGGAGGGCCGGGAGACCAAGGAGACGGCGAGAGAGGCGTCGGAGGCGGTACGGGCGGAGGCGGAGGCGTACGCGCGTGACGTGCTGGGCGCGGCCCAGGCGCTGGCCGACACCGAACGCGTCGAGGCGCGGCGCGAGGCGAAGGCGTGGCGCGGGGAGGCGCTGGAGGAGCTGCGGGAGATGCGCCGCCGGACGCAGGCGGTGGTGGAGGGCCTGGAGAAGGGCCACGCGGAGCGGCTGGCGGCGACGGACCGGGAGGTCGCGTCGCGGGCGGCGGAGTGGGAGGTCCGTACGGCGGAACTCTCCGCGTACGCGCAGGCGGAGCTGACGGAGGCGCAGCGCGCGTTCTCCGAGGCGGGGGAGCGGGCCCGCCACGGCCAGGAGGACGCCCAGGCGAAGGCGGCGGAGCTGCTGTCGTCGGCGGAGTCCTCGGCGGAACGGATTCTCCGGGAGGCGGAGGGGGTGGTGCGGTCGAACGAGGCGGCGGGCGAGGAGATGCGAGCGCACATGGCCCTGGTCCGCAACGCGCTGGCGGCACTGACGGGGAGGGCGCCGGCGGAGGGGTGAGGTGGTGTTTGGGGGCTTGGGTTGGGGTGGGTGGGTGAGGTGGGGTGGTTGGGTGCGGGTTCGGGCCGAGGGGTGGTTACGGTGCTGCTCAGTGCGCGGGTTCGGGCCGAGGGGTAGTCGGGGTGTCCGGCGTCGAATGAGGCGGGTGGGGCCGCCCCTTGTTGTTGATTGTCGCGGG
>NZ_WWJY01000314.1 GCF_009865405.1 Streptomyces sp. SID3212
GCTCGTGCGGCTCGTGCGGCTCGTGCGGCTCGTTGGAAGGGTGGCTCATCGGATCCTCCCCAGGTCGGCGCCCCGCGTGTGGACGGAGTGCAGGCGTTCGACCTGGACCACCACCTCGGCCACCTCCACACCCGCCAGCCCGCGCACCCGCTGGGCGACCCGCTGCCGCACGGCGCCGCAGCGGGCGCCGAGGTCGGTGGGGTAGTCCAGCTCCAGACCGACCCGCACCCGCGCGGCGCCGTGATGCACCGTCACCGAGGCGTGCGGTGCCTCCCCGCCTTCCGGTACGCGGTCGATCGCCTCCCGCGCGGCGCGCGCGGCGATCTTCGCCACGACGCGGTCCGCGATCGTCGTCACTCCGCGCTCGGCGGCCACCACCTGGTCACCGGCCACGGGCAATCACCGCCGCCGGCCGTCGCGGTCGCGACTGCGGAAGAAGTCGCCGGGCTCCAGATCGCCGTCCGCGAACTTCCCGGCGACAAACCCGGCCGCGCCCAGCACGGCCACCACCACAAACGCTCCGAAACCGCCGAAATATCCGGCGAACCCGAGCGCGATACCGGCCAACACACCGACCATCGCCATGCTCATCGTGCGCTCCTTCTCCGCTTCGCGTCCGTCTCCCCCACCCCTTTACTGGACTCGTGTGTCCGAGTCGTCGTCGTCCTCCTCGTCGGGCAGCTTGACGTCGCTGACCGCGATGTTGACCTCGACGACCTCCAGGCCCGTCATCCGCTCCACGGCGGAGATGACGTTCTCCCGCACCACCCGGGCGACGTCGGTGATCGACACGCCGTAGTCGACGACGATCTCCAGGTCGAGGGCGGCCTGCACCTCGCCGACCTCGGCCTTCACGCCCCGGCTGACGGACTTGGACGACCCGGTGCCGGGCACCCGGTCGCGTACGGCGCCGAAGGTGCGGGACATCCCGCTGCCCATGGCGTGCACGCCGACCACGTCACGGGCCGCGAGACCGGCGATCTTCTCCACCACGCCGTCGGCGATGGTGGTACGGCCGCGCGAGCCGGGGGCGCCTCCGCCGCGCTTGCCCGCGGAGACCCTGCGCCCCTCGTCGCCCACCCCCTCCCTGACGGAAGGCTCGGACTGATTGCGGGATGCGGTGTCTGACATCGCCATTCGCCCTTTCCGCTCGGTGATCGACTCCTTTGCACACATTAGGGGTGGTTGGGCGGTTACGCACCGTACATACGGCAGGCTGGGGTCATGACGACAGCGCACAACACGGACGGCCACGGCTCCTCGGACGCCTCGGACCGGGGCACCGACGGCCAGGGCTCCCCCGGATGGACGGCCGCGGTGCGGCAGCGGCTGGGTCTGGGCCGGCTGCTCCCTTCGGGCGGGCCGTCGGAGGGGATCTGGGTGACGGAGCAGGCGGCGACGGCGGAGCTGCGGCGCGCGGCGGCGG
>NZ_WWJY01000315.1 GCF_009865405.1 Streptomyces sp. SID3212
GTCGGCCCAGCGCAGGGCCAGCGCCACCGCCTTGCGGGTCGCCGCCTCCACCGCTTCTGGGCCGTCGCCGCCGGCCCGGCCCGCCGCGTACCCGACCAGGAAGGTCGTCAGCGGGGCGGCGGGCCTGGCGACACCGTGCGCGGCGTCACGGGCGAGGTCCAGGAGGAGAGGGATGTCGACGTCCAGCCCGATGCCGAGTTCGTCCTTGACTGCGGTGATCCATTCTTCCAGCACGGTCCCATGCTCTCTGATACGGGCCCGGGCCGTGGAGATGTCTTCCCAGGTGTCGCAGTCGAACGAGGCGAAGGGATCGGCATCGACGCGGGCGAGGTCGAGTTCGTGCGACAGCAGACGCAGGGGCAGACCGGTGAGGTTCCCGTGTTCCGTGGCCAGCAGGGCCAGTTCACGGCGCAGCGGCTCGGCGCGGTAGGCGGCGACCAGCGGCTGGTCCCGCCCGTCGGCGTCGACCAGCAGCGCCGCCTCCCGGCCGCTGGTGTCCAGCGTCCCGATCAGCCGGTGGACCGTCGGGGCGCCCAGGAACGGCAGGTCGGCGGAGAGGACAATCACGGTGTCCGCCTCGACGTGGCGCACCCCCGCGTCGAGCGCGGCGAGCGGCCCGCCGCCCGGCGGGTCCTCCCGCGCCCAGCGCACGGGTCTGACCGTCGGGCGCCGGCCGCCCACGACAACGGTGTTGCCGGCCCCGTCACAGGCCGCCAGGACCCGGTCGAGCAGGGCACGGCCCCCGACCCGCACGGCGGGCTTGTCGATCCCACCGAGGCGCTTGGCGGCGCCTCCGGCGAGCACGATGGCGTCATACGCGGTCATGCCAGAAGTATGAGCCGCGATCGGCTCTCCGAAGCACGGGATCCGGGTCCCGGTCCCGTGCTTGTCTCAGACTGTCCGCAGGAGCACCGCCGGGTTCTCGACGCAGTCCGCCACATAACGGAGGAAGCCGCCCGCCGTGCCGCCGTCGCAGACCCGGTGGTCGAAGGTGAGGGACAGCTGGACGACCTGCCGTACGGCCAGCTCCCCCTGGTGCACCCACGGCTTGGGGATGATCCGGCCGACCCCGAGCATCGCCGCCTCCGGGTGATTGATGATCGGCGTCGATCCGTCGACCCCGAACACCCCGTAGTTGTTGAGCGTGAACGTCCCGCCCGTCAGGTCGCCCGGTGTCAGCGTGCCGGAGCGGCCCGCCTCCGTCAGCCGGGCGAACTCGGCGCTCAGGGACTCCGCGTCCCGGCGGTGCGCGTCCCGTACGACCGGGACGACCAGTCCGCGCTCGGTCTGGGCGGCGAAGCCCAGATGGACGTCGGGCAGCCGCACGATCTCCTTGGCGGCCAGGTCCACCGTGGAGTTCAGCTCCGGGTGCCGGGCGAGGCCCGCCACACAGATCCGGGCGAGCAGCGCGAGGAGGGAGATCTTCGGGCCGCCGGCCGCGTTCATCGCCGTACGGGCCGCCATCAGCTCCGTCGCGTCCGCGTCGACCCAGCAGGTGGCGTCCGGGATCTCGTGGCGGCTGCGGGACAGCTTGTCCGCGACCGCGCCCCGTACGCCCCGCAGCGGCACCCGGACGACGTCCGGCCGCCCGCCCACGGATCCGGCCGTTCCCGCCGCCTTCGTGGACCCGGAAGCAGGGGTGTGCGTCTCCGCGGTCGCCCGGCGGATGGCCTGTTCGACGTCGGAACGCAGGATCAGACCCTCGCGCCCCGAGCCCGTCAGGGTCCGCAGATCGAGGCCGTTCTCCCGCGCGAGCCTGCGGACCAGCGGCGACACCACCGCGACAGGACCGGCGGGACCGACAGGACCGGCGGGTCCTGGTCCGGCGGGTCCGGCGGACCCGTTCACGTGCGTCACGGCGGGCGGGGGCGTCGGCACCGGCACGGGAGCGGGAGCGGCGGCCGGTGCCGCCGGGGCGG
>NZ_WWJY01000316.1 GCF_009865405.1 Streptomyces sp. SID3212
GCCACCCCCGCGATGACGTCGTCGGCGCCGATCGCGCGCCGCAGGGCCGCCAGCTCCGCCCCGCCCGCGGAGGTGGCGAGCACGATGACCCACCCCCGGTCGGCCAGCGACCTGAGCAGGTCCCGCGCCCCGTCGAGCACGGGCAGCCGGTCGTGGAACGTGGCGTACAGCGCCGCGTGCGCGTCCTTGATCTCGGCGTCCTGGTCCACGTCGCGCTCGTCCCCGAGCAGATGGGCGATCAGATCGCCGGAACCGAGGCCGATCGCACGGTGGATCGCGGCCATCCGCACCGTGTGCCCGGCCTGGTGGAACGCTTCCCACCAGGCGGTCACGTGAAGGTAATTGGTATCGACGAGGGTCCCGTCGACATCGAACAGTGCCGCACGCGTCGCCATAGGTGTCCCCGCTCCTGTCCAGGTCGGCCCTTGCGGTTTCGAGCCATGTCCCGATCATGCCCTCGATACGGGGCTCAGGCGGGCGGCGCCCCGCCCCGTTCTGGTGAGCGGCACCCGGTCAGGCCTGTCCGGGCGGTTCCGGCGCCGGCGGCAGACGGAGGTGGGCCAGGTCGTCGGGCACCGGGCTGTCGGGGCGGAACAGCGGCGGCGCCTGCCCGTCCACCGCCGAGGCGGGCGCGTCGGTGAGCCGGAAACGGTCCCGCAGACGGCCGTAGAAGTCGGTGGGACCCAACCGGACCAGGCGCAGGCGGTACTCGGCCCCGTACACCCCGACCCAGTCCCCCGGCTCCAGCACCCCCTGGAGCTGACCGTCGATGCTGAGGGCCGCCTCCCCGGAGTGCGGCAGCACGCGCAGGGCGACCGGCTCGTCGGGCGCGGCCACGACCGTACGGCCGAACGTCATGTGGGGGGCCACCGGCGTGAAGACGACGGCGTCCATGTGCGGCGAGAGGACCGGGCCGCCGGCCGCGAAGCTGTACGCGGTCGAGCCGGTCGGCGTCGCCACGATGACGGCGTCCGCCGAGTACGACGCGAGGAGCCGGCCCGCGATGTAGACGCCCAGGCTGACCTGGCGGTCCCTGGCGAGCTTCTCCAGCACGACGTCGTTGATCGCGACGACGTCCAGCGCCATGCCCCAGCCCTCCTCCTCGGTGGTGTTGAGCCGGACGTCCGGCGGGGGCAGGGTGGGGCGGCGCCCGTAGCGCAGCAGCGCCTCCATCGCGGACGGGATCTCCAGGGCGCGCGAGGCGCGCATGGTGAGCGTCATCCGCTCCTCGTAGGTGGCGCGCCCGTCGTGCACCGCGTCGAGGGCCTGTGCGATCTGGTCGGCGGGAACCTCCGTGAGGAAGCCGACGCGCCCCAGGTCGACACCGAGCACCGCCGCGTCGCTCTTGGCCGCGATCCGCGCGCCGCGCAGGAACGTACCGTCGCCGCCGAGTGTCACCACCAGGTCGGGGTGGCCGGCCGCAGAAGCCTCCTCCTGCCCGCCGTGGCGCGGTTCGTCCGCCTTCCAGACGTCGATCTCCTTGCAGGGGACGTCGTGCGTGTGGCACCAGGCGTGCACGGTGTCCGCCGCTTCGACGGCCGTTTCACGGCCTTGGTGGACCACGAGACCGACACGATTCACCGTCATGCTCGCGCTCTCCGTACGTTCGGTTCCGGGATCCGGTCGCTCGGCGACTGCTCGACCGCTCAGCGAGTGCCTCAGCAGTCCAGCATCTCCGAATTGCGCGGGTCCGGCGCGCCGGACCGCCCATTCACCCGAATGGCGGATAGGACTTTCACCTGCGCCTTATGCGGTGAACACCGGGCGAGCGGCCTCCCACGGCGGTCCCCGGCCTCTCCCCGCGCCGCCACCGGTTGCCTCCGGTGGCGTACGGGGGCGCGATGGAGAGGTACGCGCGACTGCCCCGGAGGGGCCCGGCCCCACGGACGCGCAATTCCCCGAGCGAGGAGTGATCGCTGATGTCAGCCGACGGCGTGTTCAACAGCCCCAGTGAGCTGAGCGGCCTGACCGTGTACGGCAAAGAGGGCGACAAGATCGGCAATGTGGGCCAGGTCTATGTCGACGACGTCACGGGCCGGCCCGAATGGGTGACGGTGAAGACCGGCATGTTCGGGATGAAGGAGAGTCTCGTCCCGCTGTCCGGCGGTCGCCGGATGGGCGAGGACCTGCATGTCCCGCACACCAAGGAGACGGTCAAGGATGCCCCGCGCCTGGACGCGGACGAGCATCTGGATCCCGCGCAGGAGCGCGCGCTGTACGAGCACTACGGACTCTCCGGCGCCGGTATGGGGGCGGAGACCGGTACGGGCGCGGGGATGGGCACCGGGGACGCGACGGAGTCGGGGGCCAGGGCCGGCACGGACACGGCGGACATGACGAGCACGACGGACACGACGGACACGACAGCCACCGCCACGGGCACCGGTACCGCCGCCATGGGGACGACCTCGGGAGCCGCCGCGGCGGCCGACACCTCCGGCAGCCAGGCGTTCGACCCGGACAAGGCGCCCGCCGCCTCCGCCGACCTCCCCAACCCGGAGATGATCCGGTCGGAGGAGGAGCTGCACGTCGGCACCGTGGAACGTGAGGTGGGAACGGCGCGGCTGCGCAAGGTCGTGGTCACGGAGAACGTCACCACCTCCGTACCGATCAGCCATGAGGAGGTACGGGTCATCCACGAGCCGATCGACCCCGCCTCCGACGCGGCCTCGCGGCCCAACATCGCCGAGGCGGAGACCCGGGTGACGCTGCACGCCGAGCAGCCGGTCGTACGGAAGGAGACCGTCGCGGTGGAGCGGGTGCGCCTGGAGACCGAGAAGGTCACCGAGGAGCGGGAAGTGACCTCCGACGTCCGCAAGGAGCAGATCGAGTACGACTCCGGGCGGGACGACAAGGGGACGGACGGCCGGCGGGACCGCAAGGGCATGGGCGACGACCCGATGCGCTGACCCGGCGGGACAGACTTCTCTCCCCGCCTCTCTCCGCCGGCCGCGGCCCTGTGACCGGCGGAGAGAGGCGTCCCGGCGGCCCTGCCCCGGGGCCGGGGGCAAGTCGACGGGAGTGCGCGGCCCCAGGCGGGATAGATAATCAGTATGACCACTTACGTAGTGACGATCCCGGGGACGCTCCACGAGGAGCTGACCGACGACGCCAAGGCCGTCCTGCTCCGGGCCCTGCGGCCGGCGGATCCCCAGGGGACGGATTTCGGGGCGGCCGAGGATCTGGACCTGCTCTCCGTGGACACCGAGGAATCGCGCTTCACCCTCCGCATGGAGGTCAGGGCCGACGATTCCAACGGCGCGGAGGAGGAGGCCCGGCGCCTCGCGACCGGCGCGCTGGAGAAGGCGGGCTTCACCCTCGCGACCGCGCCCCTCGGGCAGCCCTTCATCACCGGCATCGACCGGGAGTGAGCGGCGCGAGGTGACCCGGGCCGCCCGGAGTGAGCGCCGGGAGGCGGCCCGGGCTGCCTCATCCACCTCATGATCTGCTTCGCCGTCCCCCCGCGCGGGAGCGCGGGAGGGGGTGGGGTATCGTGGACGACTGCGAAGGGGAGTAGCCCCGAAAACCTGTCGTCGACACACTGGAACCTCCGGGTTCCCGGTGGCAGGGCCCGTGGACCCACACGGGCGGGCGAGACCTTCGGTCAGGCACTGACGTATCCACGGACCTCGTGGGTGCACCGTCGTGCCGGGCCGAGTGGTCCTCCGGTTGCCTCAGGCACGTCGCGAAGATCCGGGCCCGGCCCCCAGAGAAAGCCACCCGGCATGCCACTCGACCCCCTGGCGATCCTCACCGCCTTCGGGCTGATCTTCCTCGCGGAGCTCCCCGACAAGACCATGTTCGCGTCCCTGGCGATGGGCACGCGCATGCGTCCGCTCTATGTCTGGTTCGGTACGTCGAGCGCCTTCATCGTGCATGTCGCCATCGCCGTCGGGGCGGGCAGCCTCATCGGGATGCTGCCCGACTGGATCGTCAAGCTGGTGTCCGCCGTGCTCTTCGCCTTCGGGGCGTTCGTGCTGCTGCGGAGCGGGGGCGGTGACGACGAGGACGAGGCGGACTCGAAGACCGTGACCGGCTTCTGGCCCGTCTACACGACCGCGTTCATGGCCGTGTTCATCAGCGAGTTCGGCGACCTCACCCAGATCACCACCGCCAACCTCGCGGCCACCAACGGCACATGGTCCACCGCCATCGGCTCCGCCGTCGCGCTGATGTCCGTCTCCGCCCTCGCCCTGATCGCCGGCCGTTTCATCGCGAAGCGTGTGCCGCTCAGGACGGTGCAGCGGATCGGCGGTGTGTGCATGCTGGGGCTGGCGCTCTGGTCGGTGATCGAGATCTTCGTGGGCTGACGCGCGGGAGCCCGGCTGAGGGGAGGGGGATCAACTCCCCCCTCCCCTCAGCCGTGTCAGGCGCGGCGCGGACCGAGAACGCAGAACTCGTTGCCCTCCGGGTCCGCGAGGACGACCCAGGGCTCCTCCCCCGTCTGACCGACGTCGGCGTGGCGCGCGCCGAGGGCCAGCAGCCGGGCGACCTCGGCGTCCCGGTCGACCGGGCGGAAGTCGAGATGCAGCCGGTTCTTGGCGCTCTTCGCCTGCGTGACCGGCGTGAACAGCAGGCCGGGCAGCCGGTCGGGGGCGGCGCGGATCTCGTACTCCTCGGGCGTGTCGTCCACCACGACCCAGCCGAGCGCCTCGGCCCACCAGCGGCCCAGCGCGACCGGATCCGCCGCGTCCACCACCAGCTGTTCCCACTCCAGATCCATGCGCGGGAGCCTACCCGTCCGCCCTTCTCCCACGCGGGGACACGAGGGGGCAGGGCGCGGGGCGAGCGGTGAGGCGTGGTTGCCCGGTGGGGCTCCTGCGTCAACAATGCTCATGACAACCGCATACATCGGTCACAGAGGGGACCCCCCACCATGAGAAAGCCTCTCCTCGGCGCGCTTCTCGCCGTCCTGCTCCTCGGAGCGGGAGCGGCACCCGCAACGGCCACCGGCCTGGACGCGGTCGCGCCGGCGAAGACTTCCCCCACCGCCCCGTCCGGCACCCGGGCCGGCGTCACGGCCCCCGGCGGGACAGATGTGGCCGTCAAGGCCGTGAGCTACGCCGGAACGGTCGCACTGAGCAACTGCTCGGGGTCCGTGGTCCGTACGCCGGGATCGCAGCCCAACGACTTCGCCCTGGTCCTGTCCAACGGCCACTGCATCGAGAGCGGCTTCCCGGCCGCCGGCCAGGTCATCGTCAACCAGCCGTCGACCCGCTCCTTCACCCTCCTGAACGCGGCCGGTACCGGCGTGGCGACCCTGCGGGCCAGCAAGATCGCGTACGCGACGATGACCGACACCGACGTGTCGCTGTACCAACTCACCAGCACGTACGCGCAGATACAGAGCCGGTACGCGATCACCGCGCTGGACCTGAACACGACGCGCCCGGTGCAGGGCACCGCCATCAAGGTCGTCTCCGGGTACTGGAAGCGCATCTACACCTGCAACGTGGACGGCTTCGCGTATCAGCTCAAGGAGGGGCAGTGGACCTGGAAGGACTCGGTCCGCTACACCTCGGCCTGCAACACGATCGGTGGCACGTCGGGCTCCCCCGTCATCGACAACACCACGGGCAAGGTCGTGGCCGTCAACAACACCGGTAACGAGAGCGGCGGGCGCTGCACGGACAACAACCCGTGCGAGGTGGACCAGAACGGCAACGTCACCGTGCGCCAGGGCATCAACTACGCCCAGGAGACCTACCAGATCGTGCCGTGCGTCGGCACGGGCACCACGATCAACCTGAGCCTCCCGGGCTGCGCCCTGCCCAAGCCGTGACCCGTCCGCCGTCGTTCGTCACGACGGGCCGGCCGGCGTAGCCACCCCGGTGGAAACGCCGGCCGGGCGGCGGCGCCCGTGGCCGAGCCCCTGAGCCTGCGGGCCGCCGGCCGGGCAACTACCGCCGGGGCACCAGCTCCGACATCACAGCCAGGGGCAGTGACGGGTTGGCCGCCGCCGCTTCCGCCGTCCGCGGGTCGGTGTCCGTCAGCAGCTCCTCGACGACGGGCGGCGGGAGCGCCGGGTGGCCGGCGGCCAGTGGCCCCGCGTCCCTGTCGGACAGGCACACGAGCAGAGCCGGAGCCGTCGCCCGGGGATGCCGCGCCACAGCGCGGAGCGCTTTCCGTACGGGCGGTTCGTGCCGGGTCAGGTCCGCCAGCAGCGCCGGTGTCGCGTCCGGGTTGGCCGCCACCGCGGCGACGACCCGGACTCCGTGCCGGTCGACCGTCGCCCGCAGCGTCGCGTCGGAGAGACCGGGGTGCGGGGCGACGGACTTGACCACTTTCGCGTCGGGGTCGGCGGCCAGCGTGTCACGGATCTCCGGCGGCAGATCGCGGCGTTGGGCCAGGAGCATCCGTACCTCCGGATTCGACGACCGCGCCAACTCCTCGACCTCGGGCGGAGAGGCAACGGCGACCCGCGGCAGGAGAGTCGGTCCGATCCTGGTCGTGCCGGCCAGGCGGCCGAGTACGTCGAGAGGGACGCGCGGGTTGCGTGCCAGCCCGCGCCGTACGTCGTGGTCGGGGTCCCCCGCCATGGCCCGGATCAGCGTGGCGCCGATCGCGGGATTCTCGGCCAGGTCGGCCCGTACACCGGGATCGCGGTCCGTGGCGAGTCGTTCAGACACCTCCGGCGGGAGGTCGGGACGAGCCGCGAGCAGCCGGCGAAGCCGGATCGAGGGATGGTCGGCGAAGGCGACGACGGCTTCCGTGGGGGTGGCCGGGTTCCGCAGCGCCAGCTGCCGGGTCTCGTCCACGGTGGAGTCGTGGGAACCGTCGCAGGACTCCCCCGGCAGCAGGTCGCAGTCGGGCCGCGGACACTCCGGAGGGTGGACGAACGGCGTCTCCTCCCGGTCGCACACCAGGCACCACCGGGCCGGCGGCAGTCTCCCGCCGGTGAGCAGCGCCGCCAACACGGCAGGCGGCGCCGCCTCGTTGGCCGCCACGGACCGGCGTACCTCGGCATGGGGGTGCCGGGCGAGGACGGCCGCCCTGTCCGGTGTCGTCCACACGGCCAGCTCCGCGACGACCCGTACGTCCGGGTCCGCGGCGAGTGTCTCCACCACGTCGGACGGGAGGCCGGCACAGGCCGCCAGTCGCTCCCGGTTCCGGACGAGTGGATCCCTCACGAGGACGCGAGCCCATTCCGGGTTGCCCGCCCGCCGGTCGAGCAGGGTCAGAGCGGCGTCCGGCTGTGTCGCGGGATCGATGTCAGCGGCGGTCAACCGGCCCTCGCGGGCGAGCTGTTGAGCGGTGTCCGGGTCCCGGGAGACCAGGGCGAGCGCCTGCTCGTGGGTGAGGTCCTCGCGACCGGCGAGTACCCCGGCGGTCGCCGCGTCCGCGTCCGCGATCAGCCGGTCCACCAGCTCCGAAGGCAGGGCCACGTTCGCGGCGAGTCCGTTCAGGACGTGATTCACAGAGGGAATCCTGCCCCGACCACGGGCGAACGGCTCCCGGTTTTCGGTCCGGGTGCCGTGCCACACGATGTACACGCGCACGCAACATTGGGCGGGAACAGGGGGAAATCGCCTCCGGTTGGACCGGGAGCGGGGTCGGTGCACCGGCTCCGGCAGGACGTCTGATCACGAAGCCCGGCCGCCGTTCTCTCCCCCGTTCGCTCCCCGTTCGTGTCTCCCTGGAAGCGGTGTACCTCCATGCCCGAGTCCGCCCCCCTTCATCTCGCGATAGCCCTCGACGGAGCCGGCTGGCACCCGGCCGCCTGGCGCGCGCCGGACGCCCGCGCCGGTGAACTGTTCACCCCGGCCTACTGGCTCGACCTGGTCCAGGAGGCCGAGCGCGGCCTGGTGGACTTCGTCACCATCGAGGACTCCGTCGGGGTCCAGCCCGCGCGGTACGACGCGTCCGACCCGGGGGAATCGCCGGGCCGGGTCCGCGGCCGCCTCGACGCGGTGCTCACCGCGGCCCGGGTCGCTCCCCTGACCCGCCACATCGGGCTGGTGCCCACGGTCACGGTCACCCACAGTGAGCCCTTCCACGCGTCGAAGGCGATCGCCACCCTCGACCACGTCAGCTCGGGCCGCGCGGGGCTGCGGGTCCAGCTCTCGGCCCGGCCCTACGAGGCCGCGCTCTTCGGCCGCCGTACGTCCACGCTCCGGTTCGAGGACCGCGAGGAACCGGCCGCGGTCGCGCTGGTCGCGGATCTGCTCGACGAGGCCGCCGACTACGTGGAGGTGGTCCGCAGGCTGTGGGACAGCTGGGAGGACGACGCGGTGATCCGCGACGCCGCCACCGGCCGGTTCGTCGACCGTGACCGGCTGCACTACATCGACTTCTCCGGCAAGTGGTTCAGCGTCAAGGGGCCCTCCATCACCCCGCGTCCGCCGCAGGGCCAGCCGCTCGTCACCGCCCTCGCGCACGCCACCCTGCCCTACCGCTTCGCCGCGCGCTCCGCCGACGTCGTGTACGTGACACCGTCCGACGCCGACCAGGCGCGGAGCGTCGTGAGTGAGGTCCGCGCCGAGCAGGACACCGCGGGGCGGGCCGGGGAGCCGCTGCACGTCTTCGGCGACCTCGTGGTGTTCCTGGACGAGACGGAGGCGGCGGCCGTCGCGCGCAAGGAGCGGCTGGACGAACTGGCCGGTGAGGCCTTCGTGTCCGACGCGTCGGTGTTCACCGGCACCCCGGCCGGGCTCGCGGACCGGCTGCTGGAGTGGCGGGCGGCCGGGCTCTCCGGCTTCCGGCTGCGGCCCGGGGCCGTACCGCACGATCTGCTCGCCCTCACCCGCGGGCTCGTTCCCGCGTTGCAGCAACGGGGGGCGTTCCGCCGGGAGTACGAGGCCGGCACCCTGCGCGGCCTGCTCGGGCTCGGCAGGCCCGCCAACCGGTACGCGACCACGACCGCCACCAGCGCCTCCGCGACCGTCACCGCCTGACCACGCGCCGACCCCCGAGCATCGAGGACGTGAGATGAGCAAGCCCGACAAGCCCCTCAAGCAGATCCACCTCGCCGCGCATTTCCCCGGCGTCAACAACACCACGGTCTGGGCCGACCCCGACGCGGGCAGCCAGATCGACTTCAGCTCCTTCGTGCACCTGGCGAGGACGGCGGAGCGCGCCAAGTTCGACTTCCTCTTCCTCGCGGAAGGGCTCAGGCTCCGCGAACAGAACGGCCTCATCTACGACTTGGACGTCGTCGGCCGCCCCGACACCTTCACCGTGCTGAGCGCGCTGGCCGCCGTCACCGACCGGCTCGGACTGGCCGGGACGATCAACTCGACGTTCAACGAGCCCTACGAGGTGGCCCGGCAGTTCGCCAGCCTCGACCACCTGTCGGGCGGGCGCGCCGCCTGGAACGTGGTCACGTCGTGGGACGCGTTCACCGGTGAGAACTTCCGGCGCGGGGGCTTCCTGCCGCAGGACGCCCGGTACGCACGCGCCAAGGAGTTCCTGGCGGCGGCGAAGGTGCTGTTCGGCTCCTGGCGCGGCGACGAGATCGTGGCGGACAAGGAGTCGGGCGTCTATGTCGGTGACCCGCTGGCCGGGCAGTTCGACCACCACAGCGAACAGTTCGACATCACCGGACGGTTCAACGTGCCGCGCAGCCCGCAGGGGCGCCCGGTGATCTTCCAGGCCGGGGACTCGGAGGCGGGGCGGGAGTTCGCGGCGGCCGACGCCGACGCCATCTTCACCCGGCACGGCACGCTGGAGGCGGGCCAGGAGTTCTACGCGGACGTCAAGGGCAGGCTGGCGCGCCACGGCCGCTCCCGCGACGAGCTGAAGATCCTGCCGGGGGTCACGTTCGTCCTCGGCGACAGCCCGGCGGACGCCGAGGAGAAGGCCGCGCTGGTCCGTCGTCAGCAGGTCAGCGGACAGACCGCGATCAAGCTCCTGGAGCAGGTGTGGAACCGCGACCTGAGCGCGTACGACCCCGACGGGCCGCTGCCCGACGTCGATCCGGACCCGGGTGAGCACACCGTCGCCCAGGGGCGGGCCAGCGTACGGCAGCACGGCGACCCGCTCGCCGTCGCGCGCCGGTACCGGGAGATCGCGGAGGCGAAGAAGCTGTCGATCCGCGATCTGATCATCGAGGTCTCCAGCCGGCAGTCCTTCATCGGCACCCCGGAGACCGTCGCCACCGCGATCAACGAATTCGTGCAGTCCGACGGGAGCGACGGGTTCATCCTCGTGCCGCACCTGACACCGGGCGGCCTGGACACCTTCGCCGACCAGGTCGTACCGCTGCTCCAGGAGTGGGGCGTGCACCGCACGGAGTACGAAGGCACCACGCTGCGCGAGCACTTGGGGCTGTCACCCGACCACTTCTAGCGGGCGCGCGGTACTCCGGGACGGAAGC
>NZ_WWJY01000317.1 GCF_009865405.1 Streptomyces sp. SID3212
GGTCGCGTGCTCCAGCATGAGGACCGACTTGATCAGGGCGGCCACGCCCGCCGCGGCGTCCAGGTGTCCCACGTTGGACTTCACCGAGCCGATGCCGATCCGGCCGGTGCCCAGGGCCCCCTTGAACGCGGCGGTCGCCGCGGCCGCCTCGACGCGGTCGCCGAGCGCGGTGGCCGTGCCGTGCGCTTCCAGGTACTGGGCGTCGGCGGGGTCGAGTCCGGCGGCGGCCCAGGCCTCCACGATCGCGGCGGTCTGCTGGTCGACGCCGGGCGCGGTGAACCCGACCTTGGTGGCACCGTCGTTGGTGACGGCGCTGCCCCGGACGACCGCTCTGATCGGGTCGTTGTCGGCGAGCGCGTCGGACAGCCGCCGCAGCACGACCACGCCGACCCCGTTGCCGGGTACGGTGCCGCCGGCCCGCTCGTCGAAGGGGCGGCAGCGGCCGTCGGGCGAGAAGATCCCGCCCTGGGTGTGGACGTACCCGCGTTTGCGCACCGTGTCCACGGCGACGCCGCCGGCCAGCGCCGTGTCGCACTCGCCGAGCAGCAGCGACTGCACCGCGAGGTGGACGGCGGTCAGCGAGGTCGAGCAGGCCGTCTGGACGGTCAGGCTCGGGCCCTCCAGACCGAGGCGGTAGGAGATCCACGGGGCGAGGAACTCGCGGTCGGTGAGGATGCGGACCTGGAGCGCCCCGATCGACGCGGCGAGCCGGGGGTCGGTCGCGGCGGCCAGCATGTGCTCGGTGGAGCCGCCGCCGACGTACACGCCGGTGCGCGCGGATCCGCCGCGCGGGTCGCGTCCCGCGTCCTCCAGGGCGGCCCAGGCCGTCTGGAGGAGCAGCCGGTGCTGGGGGTCGAGGGCCGTCGCCTCGGTGCGGTTGAAGCCGAACAGTTCGGCGTCGAAGCGGTCCGCGTCCGGCAGATACCCCTTGGCCGGTACGTAGTCGCGGCTTCCGACCTCCTGGGCGTCGGCCCCGTCGGCGAGGAGTTCCTCCTCGGTGAAGTCGGTCACCGAGCAGACCCCGCCGAGGAGGTTGCTCCAGTAGGCGTCCAGGTCGGGGGCACCGGGGAAGCGCCCGCTCATCCCGACGACGGCGATCGCGGACTCGGCCGGGGTGGTGTCGGTGGCTGCTGCCTTCTCGGTCATCGTGTGGAGCCTTTCCGTGAGCTGAGTCGGTGGGCGGCGGCGGTGCGGCGTGCGTGCCGGTCGACGCCGCGCGCGGCGGCCGTCTCGGCGGGGTGTGCGGGGGCGGGGGTCGGACCGGCG
>NZ_WWJY01000318.1 GCF_009865405.1 Streptomyces sp. SID3212
GCCGCCCCTCCCGCTCCTGGAGCGCGGCGCCGAGCACAAGGAACTGGTCGAGCTGCTCGGCCGCGGCCGTTCCGTACGCCTTACCGGACAGCCCGGATCCGGCCGCACCGCGCTGATCGAGGCCGTCGGCGCCGAGTGCGCGGACCTCGCGCCGGACGGAGTCGTACGGCTCTCCGGTCACCGCCGTACCACCACCGAGCTGCTGTACGACCTGTACGCGGCGGTCTACCGCATCGAGCTGTCCCGCCCCGACCGGGCCGCCCTGCTCGAACGGGTCCGCGACATCGGTGCCGTCGTCCTGCTGGACGACCTGGAGATCGGCGGCGAAGCCCTCGACGAGCTGCTCGCCGCGACCCCCGAATGCGCGTACCTGCTCGCCACCGCGCCCGACGCCGACCCGCCGTCCGCCACCGCGCGCCTGCACGAGGTGCTGCTCGGCGGCATCGGGCGCGGGGCCTCGCTGGAGCTGATGGAGCGCGCCGTCGACCGCCCCCTCACCGACGAGGAGGCGAACTGGGCGGGGGACCTCTGGTTCGAGTCCGAGGGGCTGCCCCTGCGCTTCGTCCAGGCGGGCGCGCTGCTGCGCCAGCGCGACGTCCTGCGCGGGGCGTCCGCCGAGGCACTGGACGAGTTCGAGCCCTTCGCGGAGACCACCGGTGACGTACCGCTCGTCGTCCGGCTGGGCGCTCCCGACGGGTACGACCCGCCGCTCCCCACCGTCGGCGAGGGCGCCGCGCCCGCGGCCCTGCTCGCCTCCCGGCTGAGCGAGTCCGCCCGCGCCACCCTCCGCTTCGCCGTCGCGCTGGGCGGGGAGGTACCGCACCAGGCGCACCTGCCCGCGCTGATCGGCGA
>NZ_WWJY01000319.1 GCF_009865405.1 Streptomyces sp. SID3212
CCGGACGTAAAGCGTGTTTTGTGGCGCGTGGCTACCGTGAATGTTCGGGGTCCCCGAAGGCGCCGTAAAACATGCAGTCCGGACATACGTACCTCCGCAGGCCCCGGCCCCCGCCACCACGACAAACCCAGCCCGTCCGGCGATTGAGGACATCGGTAAGCCGCGCCCGCGCCCCGGGCAGAGGCCAAAACCAAGCCCGTCCGGCGATTGAGGACATCAGTAAGCGCAACCGGCCACCGGGCAGACGCCACAAACGCGGTCAACGCGCATCGCGGAAACGGCGGCGGTCGCCGGACGGGGGCGGCGTGTCCGCCAGGCGCAGCACCTCGTCGTCACGGCCCGCCACCACCGGCCCCCCCGCACGCGCAGCCTTCGCGCGATATTGCGCCGCGTCCGCCAAGCGGAACAGGCGTCTCGCCGAACGCACCTCCCCAATCGCCTCCCCCGTAGACGCGACCCCGCACGCCACCCCCTCCCCCAGTTCCAGCTCCGCCGCCCGCACGCACAGCTCGTCGGCGACCGCGATCACCTCGTCCGCCGACGGGCCCACCGTCAGAAGACAGAACTCGTCCCCGCCCAGCCGTGCGGCCACCGCGCCCGGCAGCTTCGCCGCGCACAGGGACAGGATCGAGGCGAACCGTTCCAGCAACCGGTCGCCGACCGCGTGGCCGTGCGTGTCGTTGACCGTCTTCAGGCCGTTCAGGTCGCACACGACCAGGCTCGTGACCGAGCCGTCCGCCCGGTACCGCCCCACCGCCTCGTCGAGCCGCATGTCGACCGCCCGCCGGTTCGCGAGCCCCGTCAGAGGGTCGGTGAAGGCGAGGCGGCGGACCTCTTCGAGCCGCTCGGTCTGCGCGATCCCGGACGCCACCACGGACGCGATCACGGTCGCGAAGTCCGCGTCGTCCCGGCCGAAGAGCGCGGCGCCCTTGGGCCGGGCCACGTACAGCTCGCCCCACGCCCGCCCGTGCAGGATGATCGGCGCGACCACACAGCACCCCCGCCCCCGCCGCCGCAGCGCGGCCACCCGCTGGTGGCTGTAGCCGGGCGAGCCGG
>NZ_WWJY01000320.1 GCF_009865405.1 Streptomyces sp. SID3212
GAACGGGCCCGCTCGGACGCCGACGCGGCACAAGCCGCCAAGCTGACGGCCGACGCGGCGGTGCGCACCGCGACCAGCGCGGCCGCGGACGCCATCACGGCGTCGAAGAACGCCTCCACCGCGGCCCGTACGGCGGTCGAGCTCGCCGACGACGCCGAAGCACAGGCGGCCGACGCCAAGACACAGGCCGACGCGGCCAAGGCGCAGGCAGCCACCGCGATCAAGGGCGCCAACGACGCCGCCGGACACGCCTACACCACGGCCCAGGCGGCCGTAGACGCCGGTAACGCCGCCATCCAGGTCGCCGCACCGGCCAACGACGCCATCCAGCTCGGCTCGCCCTACATCACCACCGACTTCGCCGCCGGACTCGCCGTTCTCACCGGCCAGTCCTCCAAGACGATCGCCGAACAGCAACTGGCCGTCGCCCAGGCGCACGCCCAGAACGCCCAGCAGGCGGCAGCCCAGGCGCAGAGCACCGCCAACGCCGCCACCGGCGACGCGAAGGCCGCCTACACACTGGCCGCCGAAGCAGCCGGCTACGCCGCCGACGCCCGTAACTCCGCCAAGGAAGCACTGGGTTACGCCTCCGAAGCGGCCGGGTACGCGGCCCAGGCGGCGCAGTCCCTCAGTCGCACCGTCACCTACGACCAACAGGCCGCCCAGGACGCACTGGCCGCCGACGGCGCGGCCGGACGCGCGGAGGGACACGCCGCCGACGCCCGCGCCTCCGCCGACCAGGCCGCC
>NZ_WWJY01000321.1 GCF_009865405.1 Streptomyces sp. SID3212
GGACCCTCGCGCTGCTTGCCGCCGGACTGCCCGGCGCGCCCGGCACGATCCTCGGGCACGGCACCGGCGCGGGGGAGCGGCTGCTCGCCGTCACCTTCAACGACCTGGCCACCGGCGGGCGCGACGAGGCGGAGCTGGAGCGGGCCCGGTCCATCGCCGCGAACCCCCGGCTGCACCACGTCGTCGTCGCGGCGGGCGAGGAGGGCCTCCCGTACGCGGAGTTGGAGGGCCCGCTCACCGACGAGCCGGGCCCCTCCCTCGTCCTGGCCGAACGCAACCGGCGCAGACTCACGGCGGGCAGCGCCGACCACTTCACCGGGGCCGGCGCGCGCGAGGTCCTGGACGCGCACCCCGCCCGCCTCGCCGACCTGCTCCTCGACCGGCGCAGACGCCACCTCCTGTCCCCCGTCGCGGCCGTCGCCAAGGCCGAAGGCGCCTCGCCCGCCTCGCTGTTCGTCCCGCTCACCGTCTACCGGGCGGCCCGCCGCCTGGCCCGTACGCCGTACCGCACCGGCCTCGAAGCCGCCGCGGCCCGCCTCCCCGAGGCCAACCGCT
>NZ_WWJY01000322.1 GCF_009865405.1 Streptomyces sp. SID3212
ACCGCCGGGCTCGCCGCCCCCGGGGGCGGGCGCGACACCCTGGACTGGTCCGCCGTCCACAGCACGGTCCTCGACGCCTGGGGCGCCTTCGAGCGGCAGGGCACGGTGGAGGAACGGCCCGGCCTCCGCGGGGCGGTGTCCGTCATCGAGCTCCTGGACGACGACGTGGACCTGGCCCCCGCGCGCCATCTGCCGCCCCCGGCCGCCGCGAACGGTACTGCCGAACTCGCCCTCGTACGGGAACGGCTGACGGACACCCTGCGCCTCACCCACGACCTGGTCCCGCCGGCCGTCAGAGCGGCGGACGGCGCGGGAGAGGCAACCCCTGCCCCTCTGCCGGCCGTCACCGTCACCGTCGGCGAACTCGCCCGCGCGGGAGCCCTGGTGCTCCACGCGGGCGGCACAGGCACAAGCACAGGCACAAGCACAGGCACAGGCACCAGCACCGGCCCAGGCACAGGCACCGCCC
>NZ_WWJY01000323.1 GCF_009865405.1 Streptomyces sp. SID3212
AGCGCGGTGAATCCGTCGGCGGCGAGATAGTCCGCGTACCGGCGGGGCATGCCTTCCGCGCCCAGCCAGTGCTGCACCAGAAACGTGCCGTGGAAGCCGCAGAACAACGTCCAGAAGGTCATTTTGCCGAGCCGTTCGTCCAGCATCTTCCCGGTGAACTTCGGCCACCAGAAGTGGAATCCGGCGAACATCGCGAACACCACGGTGCCGAACACCACGTAATGGAAATGCGCGACGACGAAGTACGAGTCGGAGACGTGGAAGTCCAGCGGCGGCGAGGCCAGGATGATGCCGGTCAGTCCGCCGAAGAGGAACGTGACCAGGAATCCCACCGACCAGAGCATCGGTGTCTCCATCGACAGCGAGCCCTTCCACATCGTGCCGATCCAGTTGAAGAACTTCACCCCGGTCGGTACGGCGATCAGGAAGGTCATGAACGAGAAGAACGGCAGCAGCACCCCGCCCGTGACGAACATGTGGTGGGCCCACACCGTGATCGAGAGGCCCGCGATCGAGATGGTCGCCGCCACCAGCCCGATGTAGCCGAAGACCGGCTTGCGGCTGAAGACGGGCAGGATCTCGGTCACGATCCCGAAGAACGGCAGGGCGATGATGTACACCTCGGGATGACCGAAGAACCAGAACAGGTGCTGCCACAACAGCGCGCCCCCGTTGGCCGGGTCGAAGACGTGCGCGCCGAACTTGCGGTCCGCCTCCAGGGCGAGCAGCGCCGCCGCCAGGACGGGGAAGGCGAACAGCACCAACAGGGCCGTGAGCAGCACGTTCCAGGTGAAGATCGGCATGCGGAACATCGTCATGCCGGG
>NZ_WWJY01000324.1 GCF_009865405.1 Streptomyces sp. SID3212
GGAAGGGCCGGACCGTAGCCCGCACCGGGAGCCTGCCCCGGGCGCGGAGTGGAAGCCGGGCCGTAGGCCGGGGCTTGGGCGCCGAGTGGTAGAGGTGCCAGGGGCTCGGCCTGGGCCGGGATCGGGAGGGCTGAGCCGTGGCCCTGGCCCGGGCCGTACGCCGGGAGTCGGCCCGGGGCGGGGGCCTGGGACGAGGCGTACGTGGGACCTTGGGACGAGGCGTACGCGGGGGGCTGGGACGAGGCGTACGCGGGGGTCTGGCCCGGGATGGGGGCCTGGCCCTGGGACGTGAGGGTCGGGGTGCCCGGCAGCGCCGGTGCCGCCGGCCGCCTCGCCCCCC
>NZ_WWJY01000325.1 GCF_009865405.1 Streptomyces sp. SID3212
CAGACCACCACGAAGGCGAGCGTGAGCGCCCCGCCGAGCAGCGCGGTCGACCGCAGCGAGAGCCTCAGCCTCGGCGCCAGGCCGCGCCGTTCGGCCCTGAGCGCGAGCCCCGGCGGGCCGATCAGCAGGACGAGGACGATGGTGAGGTTGCTCCCGGAGACGGCCGTCAGGTGGGAGAGGTCCGTCGCCTTGAACGCGTCCTGGAGGTCGGGCGGGATCCGCGACGTGTCGCCGACCACCAGCCCGGGCAACAGCGCGCGGGCGTCCGCCGGCAGCCCCTCG
>NZ_WWJY01000326.1 GCF_009865405.1 Streptomyces sp. SID3212
GGGGTCCCCGACGGCAGCGTCGTCCTGGACGTCCCCGAATCGCTGCCCATGGTCGCCGTCGACCCCGGCCTCCTGGAGCGGGCGGTCGCCAACATCGTGGAGAACGCCGTCAAGTACAGCCCGTACGGACAGCCCGTCACCGTCGCGGCCAGCACCCTCGGCACGCGCGTCGAGGTACGCGTCGTGGACAGCGGCCCCGGCGTCCCCGACGATGCCAAGGACCGGATCTTCGAACCCTTCCAGCGCCATGGCGACGCCCCGCGCGGCGCCGGGGTCGGCCTCGGCCTCGCGGTCGCCCGCGGCTTCGCCGAGGCCATGGGCGGCACCCTCGCCGCCGAGGACACCCCCGGCGGCGGCATGACCATGGTCCTCACGCTCCGAGCGGCCCCCGGACCCGCGCCGGCCCCCTCGGGACAACCCGCCCGCGTCAGCTCATGACCGGGCCCGCAGAAAGGCAGACCCCTATGACCCGGGTGCTCGTGGTCGACGACGAGCCGCAGATCGTGCGCGCCCTCGTGATCAACCTCAAGGCGCGCAAGTACGAGGTGGACGCGGCGGCCGACGGCGCCGGAGCGCTCGAACTCGCCGCCGCCCGCCACCCCGACGTCGTCGTCCTCGACCTCGGGCTGCCGGACATGGACGGCGTCGAGGTGATCAAGGGCCTGCGTGGCTGGACCCGCGTCCCGATCCTCGTACTCTCAGCCCGCCACACCTCGGACGAGAAGGTCGAGGCGCTCGACGCGGGCGCCGACGACTACGTCACCAAGCCCTTCGGCATGGACGAGCTGCTGGCCCGGCTGCGCGCCGCGGTCCGGCGGGCGGAACCGGTCGGCGGGGACGGCGACGAAGGGGTGGCGCTGGTCGAGACGGAGGGCTTCACCGTCGACCTGGCCGCCAAGAAGGTGCACCGCGAGGGACGGGACGTACGGCTCACGCCCACCGAATGGCACCTGCTGGAGGTCCTCGTACGGAACACGGGCCGGCTCGTGAGCCAGAAACAGCTCCTCCAGGAGGTCTGGGGGCCCTCGTACGGCACGGAGACCAACTATCTGCGGGTCTACATGGCCCAGCTGCGCCGGAAGCTGGAGACGGATCCCTCGCACCCGCGGCACTTCGTCACCGAACCGGGCATGGGCTACCGCTTCGAACGTTGATACGAGGCCCTTGGGCCGCCGAGGCGGCGGGAGGGGCGTGTCATGGTTCGAAACCCGGTTCGAAAACCCCGTGCGGGACCCGCGAACGCGGAGCCCGGGGCCCGGTACCCTCAAGGTATGAGTGCTGAGAAGCCGAGCGGTCGCTTCCGCCGCATGCTCGAACGGCTGTCCAGCTCCCAGGAGGATCTGGAGTCCGAGGAGCTGCGGGAGGACACGCAGGCGTCGGGCTGCACGCGGATCTCCGAGTGCAGCGACCGCCAGATCGTCCGGGTGGCTGGTACGTTGCGGACGGTCACCCTGCGTCCACGGGCGGGAGTCCCCGCTCTGGAGGCGGAGCTGTTCGACGGCACCGCGCCGCTGGACGTCGTGTGGCTGGGCCGGCGCTCCATCGTGGGCATAGAGCCGGGCCGCAAGCTGATCGCCTCCGGCCGGATCTCCATGAGCCACGGCCGCCGGGTGCTGTTCAATCCCAAATACGAAATCCGACCGCTCGGACAGGAGTAGCCGGTGACGTCACTCGACAAGCCCGCCGCCTCGACAGCCCCACCCGCCTCTCCCGCCACGGCGGACCAGCAGGCGGCCGACGCGAAGGCCGTCACCGAGGCGGCGCTTTTCGAGGCCTTCGGCGGCCTGCGCGGCATGGTGGAGACGGTCCTTCCCGGACTGCTCTTCGTCACGATCTTCACGATCAACAAGGATCTGCACACGTCGGCCATCGCCGCCGTGGGGGTCTCGCTGGTGCTCCTCGTCGTCCGGCTGGTGCGCCGCGACACGGTGAAGCACGCGTTCAGCGGGGTCTTCGGGGTTGCCTTCGGTGTCGTCTTCGCGATGATGACCGGCAACGCCAAGGACTTCTACCTGCCGGGCATGCTCTACACGCTGGGCCTGGCCGTCGCGTATCTGGCGACCGCCGCCGCCGGGGTGCCGCTGATCGGGCTGATCCTGGGCCCGGTCTTCAAGGAGAACCTGTCCTGGCGCACCCGTAACCCCGGCCGCAAGAAGGCCTACGCGAAGGCCAGCTGGGCGTGGGGCTTGATCCTCCTCGCCAAGTGCGCGATCCTCTTCCCGCTGTACTGGTGGGCGGACACCGCGCAGCTCGGCTGGGTCCTGGTGGCGCTCAAGATCCCGCCGTTCCTGCTGGCGGTCTGGCTGACCTGGGTCTTCCTGGCGAAGGCGCCGCCGCCCATCGACGTGTTCGCGGAGATGGAGGCGGAGGAGGAGGCCGAGAAGGCCCGCAAGGCCGCCGCCGCGGGGACGTCGGACGGCCCGGTGAGCCACCGCCGCGAGGCGTAGAGCCCGCTCCGTACCGGATTTCCGTACAAGACGCGCTTCGGGCGCCGGACCACCACAGGTCCGGCGCCCGAAGCCGTTTTTTCTCTTCCCTCGACCCGCCGGTCAGTCCGTCTCCTCGCGGAGCACCGACAGCAGATCCTCCAGCTGCTCCTCGCGCGCCTGCGCCGCCACGAACAGCAGCTCGTCGCCCGCCTCCAGCGTCTCCTCCGGGTTCGGCGTCAGCACACGCGTCCCGCGGATGATCGTCACCAGCGAGGTGTCCTCGGGCCAGATCACGTCCCCGACCTGGGTGCCCGTCACCGCGGACTCCGGCGGCAGCGTCAGCTCGACCAGGTTCGCGTCCCCGTGGCTGAAACGCAGCAGCCGTACGAGATCACCGACGCTCACCGCCTCCTCCACCAGCGCCGACATCAGACGCGGCGTCGAGACCGCCACGTCGACGCCCCAGGACTCGTTGAACAGCCACTCGTTCTTGGGGTTGTTCACCCGGGCCACCACCCGCGGCACCCCGTACTCGGTCTTGGCGAGCAGCGAGACGACCAGATTCACCTTGTCGTCGCCCGTCGCGGCGATCACCACGTTGCAGCGTTGCAGCGCGGCCTCGTCCAGCGAGGTGATCTCACAGGCGTCGGCCAGCAGCCACTCCGCCAACGGCACCCGCTCCACCGAGATGGCGGTCGGTGCCTTGTCGATCAGCAGGATCTCGTGACCGTTCTCCAGCAGCTCGCCCGCGATGGAACGGCCCACCGCCCCGGCCCCGGCAATCGCGACGCGCATCAGTTCCCGCCTTCGTCCGGGCCCTCGGCGAATGACGCCTCGACCTTCTCGATCTCGTCCGTACGCATCATCACGTGGACGAGGTCGCCCTCCTGGAGCACCGTCTGCGACGTCGGAAGCATCGCCTCGCCCAGCCGGGTGAGGAACGCCACGCGGACGCCCGTCTCCTCCTGGAGCGTGCTGATCTTGTGCCCGATCCAGTGCGCCGACGTGTGCACCTCGGCGAGCTGCACCCCGCCGCTCGGATCCCGCCACAGCGGCTCCGCGCCGGACGGCAGCAGCCGCCGCAGCATCTGGTCGGCGGTCCAGCGGACCGTGGCCACGGTCGGGATGCCCAGGCGCTGGTAGACCTCGGCGCGACGGGGATCGTAGATACGGGCCGCGACGTTCTCGATGCCGAACATCTCCCGGGCGACGCGCGCCGCGATGATGTTCGAGTTGTCGCCGCTGCTGACCGCCGCGAAGGCGCCGGCGTCCTCGATCCCCGCTTCCCGCAGGGTGTCCTGGTCGAATCCGACGCCGCTGACCCGGCGGCCCCCGAAACCGGAGCCGAGCCGACGGAAGGCCGTGGGGTCCTGGTCGATCACGGCGACCGTGTGCCCCTGCTGCTCCAGGGTCTGCGCGAGTGCGGCTCCCACCCGGCCGCATCCCATGATGACGATGTGCACGTGCGCTTACCCCGCAGTCCTGGTCATCTCGCTGACCTGCGAAAACACCCTGTTCACTCTTCCTTCTCGGCATACGTGCCACCGGCGGGACACCGTATACCGTGTCCCCTGCACCTGAGCTTATGCGGCAACGCCGCCGTTACCGCCATCTCAGTAGGCGGTGCTGCCTGCACAGCTCATCGTTCGAACGCATACGATCCTGTGCGTGTCCAAACTGACCGACGTGCCCAAACGGATTCTCATCGGGCGGGCGTTGCGTAGCGACAGGCTGGGAGAGACCCTCCTCCCGAAACGCATCGCGCTGCCCGTCTTCGCCTCCGACCCGTTGTCCTCGGTGGCGTACGCACCGGGAGAAGTCCTCCTGGTCCTGTCCGTCGCGGGTGTGTCGGCCTACCACTTCAGCCCGTGGATCGCCGCCGCCGTCGTGGTCCTGATGTTCACGGTCGTCGCCTCCTACCGGCAGAACGTGCACGCCTACCCGAGCGGGGGCGGCGACTACGAGGTCGCCAACACCAACCTCGGGCCGAAGGCCGGCCTGACCGTCGCCAGCGCGCTGCTCGTCGACTACATCCTGACCGTGGCCGTGTCCATCTCGTCCGGGGTCGAGAACCTCGGCTCGGCGATCCCCTTCGTCATCGAGAACAAGGTCGCGTGCGCCGTCGGGATCATCATCCTGCTGACGATGATGAACCTGCGCGGGGTACGGGAGTCGGGCAAGCTCTTCGCGATCCCGACGTACGTCTTCGTCGGCGGCGTCTTCCTCATGATCCTCTGGGGCGCGTTCCGCGGTCTTGTCCTCAACGAGACCATGCACTCGCCGACCAGCGACTTCAAGATCAAGGCGGAGCACCAGGGGCTGGCCGGCTTCGCGCTGGTCTTCCTGCTCCTGCGCGCCTTCTCCTCCGGATGTGCCGCGCTCACGGGCGTGGAGGCGATCAGCAACGGCGTCCCGGCGTTCCGCAAACCCAAGAGCAAGAACGCCGCCACGACCCTCGCCCTGATGGGCGGCCTGGCCGTGACCATGTTCTGCGGCATCATCGGCCTGGCCATGGCCACGCACGTGAAGATGGCGGAGTTCCCGGAGACGGACCTGCTGAGGAGCAGCGGCGTCCCGGTCGGTCAGGGGTACGTCCAGAACCCGGTGATCTCCCAGGTGGCGGCGGCCGTCTTCGGCGACGGAACGTTCTTGTTCGTGGTCCTCGCGGCGGCCACGGCGCTGGTGCTGTTCCTGGCCGCGAACACCGCGTACAACGGCTTCCCGCTCCTCGGCTCGATCCTCGCCCAGGACCGCTACCTGCCCCGCCAGCTGCACACCCGCGGTGACCGCCTGGCGTTCTCGAACGGGATCGTCCTGCTGGCCGGCGCGGCGGCGCTGCTCGTCTGGATCTACGGCGCGGACTCGACGCGGCTGATCCAGCTCTACATCGTCGGGGTCTTCGTCTCCTTCACCCTCAGCCAGACCGGCATGGTCCGGCACTGGAACCGCCACCTCAGGACCGAGAAGAACGTGGCGAAGCGCCGCCACATGGTCCGCTCCCGGGCCATCAACGCCTTCGGCGCGTTCTTCACAGGCCTGGTGCTCGTGGTGGTCCTGGCGACCAAGTTCACCCACGGCGCCTGGGTCGCGCTGCTCGGCATGGTGATCTTCTTCGCCGTGATGACCGCGATCCGCAGGCACTACGACCGGGTCGCCGAGGAGATCGCGGCGGCGGAGGGCCCGTCCGACGACAGCGTCAGGCCGTCCCGCGTGCACTCGATCGTCCTGGTCTCCAAACTCCACAAGCCGACGCTGCGCGCCCTCGGATACGCGAAGCTGATGCGCTCCGACACCCTGGAGGCGCTGTCCATCAGCGTCGACCCGGCGGAGACGAAGGTGCTGCGGGAGGAGTGGGAGCGGCGCGGCATCAACGTACCGCTGAAGATCCTGGACTCCCCGTACCGGGAGATCACCCGCCCGGTGATCGAGTACGTACGCGGCCTGCGCACCGAGAACCCCCGGGACGCGGTCAGCATCTACATCCCCGAGTACGTGGTGGGCCGCTGGTACGAGCACCTGCTGCACAACCAGAGCGCGCTGCGGCTCAAGGGCCGGCTGCTCTTCACGCCGGGGGTGATGGTGACCTCGGTGCCGTACCAGCTGGAGTCCTCGGAGCGGGCGAAGAAGCGCGCGAAGAAGAGGGCGGTGTACCAGGCGCCGGGGGCGGTGCGGCGGGGCCCGGTGGACGAGAGGCCGAAGGAGCCGGCGAAGCCTGCGAAGCCCACGGAGCCGACGAACAAGGGCTGAGGGTTTCCGGGCTGCGGGTTTTCGGGGTGGCGGGCGGCGGGACGGGGCGCCCGTACACTGGTGGGCTGAGCAGGACGCGCATCGGCGCGCCCCCTTCCCCCTATTTCTCCTCTCTTAGATTTTTGGAGCCACTCCCTCATGCAGACAGAACCGCAGCCTTCTTCCGAGCAGGCGTCGCTGGTGGGGGAGGAGTACGAGGTCGAGGTCGGCCCTGTCGCGCACGGCGGCCACTGTGTGGCCCGTACCGACGAGGGCCGGGTGCTGTTCGTACGGCACGCCCTGCCCGGCGAGAAGGTCCGGGTACGCGTGACGGAGGGCGAGGCGGACTCCCGCTTCCTGCGCGCCGACGCG
The DNA here is from genome assembly GCF_009865405.1 of Streptomyces sp. SID3212. Classification (GTDB taxonomy): domain Bacteria; phylum Actinomycetota; class Actinomycetes; order Streptomycetales; family Streptomycetaceae; genus Streptomyces. The sequence goes on from NZ_WWJY01000326.1 coordinate 6,528, forward strand.
GTGGAGATCCTCGACGCGTCCAAGGACCGGGTCGAGGCGCCGTGCCCGTACGCGGGCCCCGGCCGGTGCGGTGGCTGCGACTGGCAGCACGCCAAGCCGGGCGCACAGCGGCGGCTCAAGGGTGAGGTCATCACCGAGCAGCTCCAGCGGCTCGCGGGGCTGACACCCGAGGAGGCGGGCTGGGACGGGACCGTGATGCCCGCGCCCGGCGACAAACTGCCGGCGGGCGAGGTGCCGGCGTGGCGCTCGCGGGTGCAGTACGCGGTGGACGAGGACGGCCGGGCGGGCCTGCGCAAGCACCGCTCGCACGAGATCGAGCCGGTCGACCACTGCATGATCGCCTCGGAGGCGGTCAGCGAACTGGGCGTGGAGAAGCGCAGTTGGCCGCAGATCGCGACGGTCGAGGCGATCGGCGCGTCGGGCTCCGGGGACCGCCAGGTCGTCCTGGCGCCGAGGCCGGGCGGCCGGCTGCCGCTGGTCGAACTGGACAAGCCGGTGTCGGTCCTGCGGGTCGAGGAACACGACGGGGGAGTGCACCGGGTGCACGGCCGCGCGTTCGTCCGCGAGCGGGCGGACGGCCGTACGTACCGCGTCGGCATGGGCGGCTTCTGGCAGGTCCACCCCGAGGCACCCCAGATGCTCGTGGAGGCCGTGATGCAGGGCCTGATGCCGAGGAAGGGCGACACGGCGCTCGACCTGTACTGCGGGGTGGGCCTGTTCGCGGGCGCCATCGCGGAACGGGTGGGCGAGACCGGCGCGGTCCTGGGCATCGAGTCGGGCAAACGGGCGGTGGAGGACGCGCGGCACAACCTCCAGGACCTGCCCCGGGTCCGCATCGAACAGGGCAAGGTCGACCAGGTCCTGCCCCGCACGCACATCACGGAGACGAACCTGATCGTCCTGGACCCCCCGCGCGCGGGCGCCGGCAAACAGGTCGTCAAACACATCGCCACCCTCGGCGCCCGCCGCATCGCCTACGTGGCCTGCGACCCGGCGGCCCTGTCCCGAGACCTGGCCTACTTCCGAGAGGCAGGCTACAAGCCCCGCAAACTCCGCGCTTTCGACCTCTTCCCGATGACGCACCATGTGGAGTGCGTGGCGATCCTGGAACCTGCCGCAAAGGGCCGCTGACCTGCACGTTTGGTGGGTGCGCATGATGTGCCCTACGTGCGTTACGGGCGATATCTTGACGCTGAAATGACGCTCTCGGAGGTATCTTGACGCTCGTTCTGATGGTGCGTCAGGTGGACTGGAGTGCTGGTCAGCGTACGTGGAGCCGGCATCCGATCGGGCAAGATTGTTCGAACTTTGTGGTGCCAAACGGTGGCCCAAAGCCGTGCGGGAGCGGCTGACGCGCGCTGGTGCGGAGTCGTTCTTAGGGATCTTTTCACCTTGACCTTCGCAGGTTTGGTGAGCGGAAGACGCTCGGACGGGCCAGGGTTCTGCTCAGCCTGGGGCGCGGTTCCAGGGGTCCGGAACACCCCCGCGCTGGCGGGGAAGACTCCTGCATCAGGGTCCACGACAGCCCCACGAGCGGAACACCCCCGCGCTGGCGGGGAGACGCGAGAGGCGCCACGCGTACGGCCTCGGGGAACATTGGTACAGCGGTTGGCGCTGAGA
>NZ_WWJY01000327.1 GCF_009865405.1 Streptomyces sp. SID3212
ACCGTACGGACCCCGGCGGCGCGCAGCGCGTCCGTGAGTGCCTGGACGGCGACCGGGTCGGCGCCCTCGCCCGCGACGACGGTGACCAGGTCGCCGAGCGGGACCGCCCGCCCGGCCGCCTTGATCGTCTGCGGCCTGGGCCACACGTCCGGCACGGCCGCCCGGCCCTCGGGGTCGGGTGTGGCGGCGACCGGGGAGGCCGGGT
>NZ_WWJY01000328.1 GCF_009865405.1 Streptomyces sp. SID3212
GGTCCCGAACGCGACGTAAAACATGCAGTGCAGGACACGACCCCTGCCCGGCCCCCGGCAACCGGCCCGCACTCAGGCCACCGGGCCGCAGCGGCACAATCAAGCCCGTCCGGCGATTGAGGACAAATCAGTAAGCCGCGCCCCCGCCCCGGGCGCAACCGCAACCAACACCCCCGCACCACCCCGCGGTAGCGCCTCGTAGAATCGGGGACATCATGGCTTACCTCGACCACGCCGCGACCACCCCCATGCTGCCGGAGGCCATCGACGCGATGACCGCCCAGCTCGGCCTCGTCGGCAACGCGTCCTCGCTCCACGCCCCCGGCCGCCGGGCCCGCCGTACCGTCGAGGAGGCCCGGGAGGCGCTCGCGGAGGCTCTGGGCGCGCGGCCCAGCGAGGTGGTCTTCACCTCGGGCGGCACCGAGGCCGACAACCTCGCCGTGAAGGGGCTGTTCTGGGCCCGCAGAGACGCGGACCCGGCCAGGACGCGCGTGCTCGCCAGCCCCGTGGAACACCACGCCGTCCTCGACGCCGTCGACTGGCTCGGCACGCACGAGGGCGCGACCGTCGAGTACCTGCCCGTCGACGCGTACGGCAGGGTCCGCCCCGAGACGCTGCGCGAGGCGATCGAGCGCGACCCCGACGACGTGGCGCTCGCCACCGTCATGTGGGCCAACAACGAGATCGGCACGCTCACCGACGTATCCGAACTGGCGGAGATCGCCGCGGAGTTCGGCATCCCCCTGCACTCCGACGCCGTCCAGGCCTTCGGCCAGACCGACGTGGACTTCGGCGCGTCGGGGCTCGCCGCGATGACCGTCTCCGGACACAAGATCGGGGGCCCGTACGGCATCGGCGCGCTCCTGCTGGGCCGGGAGTACACCCCCGTGCCCGTGCTGCACGGCGGCGGTCAGGAACGCCATGTGCGGTCGGGGACCCTCGACGTGCCGGCGATCGCCGCCTTCGCCGTCGCGGGGCGGCTCGCCGCCGAGGGGCGCGCGGACTTCGCCCGGGAGATCGGCGCCCTGCGGGACGAACTGGTCGACGCGGTACGGAAGTCCGTCCCCGACGCGGTCCTCGGCGGCGACCCCGTCGACCGGCTGCCCGCCAACGCGCACTTCAGCTTCCCCGGGTGCGAGGGCGACTCGCTGCTCCTCCTGCTCGACGCCCAGGGCATCGCCTGCTCGACGGGCTCCGCGTGCACGGCGGGGATCGCCCAGCCCAGCCACGTCCTGCTGGCCACCGGCTCCGATCCCGACCTGGCGCGCGGCACCCTGCGCTTCTCGCTCGGCCACACGTCGACCCGCGAGGACGTCGAGGCGGTCGCGGCGGCGATCGGCCCGGCGGTCGAGCGGGCCAGGAGCGCCGGCCTCAGTTAAGTCTTCCGGGTGCCCGCCGGGGTCGGCGTGGGGGATGGAGGGGCGTCCCTCGCCTCCCGTACCAGCTTCAAGTACCGGCCCCAGTCCCAGTGCGGGCCCGGGTCCGTGTGGTCCGTCCCCGGGACCTCCACGTGTCCGATGATGTGCTCACGGTCCACCGGTATCCCGTACCGCTCGCATATCCCCGCCGTCAGCCTCGCCGACGAGCGGTACATCGCCGCCGTGAACGAACTCCTGTCGTCCACGAACCCTTCGTGCTCGATGCCTATGGACCGTTCGTTGTACGAGCGGTTCCCCGCGTGGAACCCCACGTCCAGCTCGCGGATCATCTGCGCCACATGACCGTCCTTGCGCACCACGTAGTGCGCGGCGGCGGCGTGCCCCGGATCCCGGAAGACCTTCAGCGCCGTCGCGTAACTGCCCTGGACGACATGGATCACCACCCGGTCCACCCGGTAGTCGTCCGGGCGGTCCGCCCGCCGCCAGTTCGCCGAGGACGCCGCGACCCACTCCGCCGCCGCGTAGTCCAGCTCGCCCTCCTTGCGCGGCTTCTCGATGCCCGGCACCCGCCACCAGTACGGCGCCAGCCTGTCCCGCGCCAGGACGCCCGCGCCCAGCACCGCGGCCGCGCCCCCGATCAGCACCGCCCGCCGCCCGGGTCTGCCGCCGCCCTCGCCGGTCCCGCCCGCACGCCGGCTGCCCTTTTTCTCGCCCATGTGATCGTCAACGCATACTCACGCGACTGTGGTTCCCCGGTCCACGTACTCTGGTGAGGCTATGACTCAGACAACCCAGCGTCCCCTCCGCGTGCTCGCCGCCATGTCCGGCGGTGTGGACTCCGCCGTCGCCGCCGCGCGCGCCGCCGAGGCGGGACACGACGTGACCGGCGTCCACCTGGCGCTCTCCGCGAACCCGCAGTCGTTCCGCACGGGCGCGCGGGGCTGTTGCACGATCGAGGACTCCCGCGACGCCCGCCGCGCGGCCGACGTGATCGGCATCCCGTTCTACGTGTGGGACCTCGCGGAACGTTTCCGCGAGGACGTCGTGGACGACTTCGTGGCCGAGTACGAGGCGGGCCGTACGCCCAACCCGTGCCTGCGCTGCAACGAGAAGATCAAGTTCGCGGCGCTGTTGGACAAGGCCCTGGCCCTCGGCTTCGACGCGGTCTGCACCGGCCACTACGCGACGGTCGTCACCGGCCCCGGCGGCGCGCGCGAGCTCCACCGCGCGAGCGACATGGCCAAGGACCAGTCGTACGTCCTCGGGGTCCTGGACGAGCGCCAGCTCGCCCACGCGATGTTCCCGCTGGGCGACACCCTCACCACGAAGGACGAGATCCGCGCGGAGGCCGAGCGCAGGGGCCTGGCCGTGGCGAAGAAGCCCGACAGCCACGACATCTGCTTCATCGCGGACGGCGACACCCAGGGCTTCCTGGCGAAGCGCCTCGGCAAGGCCGAGGGCGACATCGTGGATGAGTCCGGCGCCAGGATCGGCAGCCACGAGGGCGCGTTCGGCTTCACCATCGGCCAGCGCAAGGGCCTGCGGATCGGCCACCCGGCCGCCGACGGCAAGCCCCGCTACGTCCTGGACATCTCGCCGGTGGACAACACCGTCACGGTCGGTCCGGCCGCCGCGCTGGACGTCACCGCCCTGACCGCGATCAAGCCCCGCTGGTGCGGCGGTACGGCTCCGGAGGGGCGGGGCACGTACACCGCGCAGCTCCGCGCCCACGGCGACGAGACACCGGTCGAGGCGGAACTGTCCGACGGCGTCCTGCGCGTCACGTTCGACGCGCCGGTCCGGGGCGTGGCCCCGGGGCAGGCGATCGTGCTCTACGACGGCACACGCGTGGTGGGTTCGGCGACCATCGCGACGACCGAGCGGCGCCGTACCGACGCGCTGGCGGGCTGACAGAAAGAGTCGGCGTCCTGTCGGCGTCTTAAAACGTCTTGAAGAAGGGCTTACCGACCGTGGCCGAACACCGGCTCGACTCCGTGCCCGGCACGGTCACCAACGTCTTCTCGCGCGACCTGCCCCCGGTGCTGACCGTCGACCCGGGGGACACCGTGATGGTCCACTCCCTGGACGCGTCGGGTCACCTGGAGCGGCAGCGCACCCCGGGGGAGCCGCGCCCGAAGATGTTCGGCGGCCGGCCGGGGCACTGCCTCGCCGGGCCCATAGCCGTGCGCGGCGCCCGTCCCGGGACGGCGCTCGCGGTCCACGTGGAGTCCCTGCGCCCCGATCCGTGGGGCTGGACCGTGGCCGCCGCCGCGGACACCCCGCTCAACCTGCGGCTCGGGCTCGCGGACACCGAGCCGTCCTGGCTGCTGTGGGAGCTGGACGCCGACGCGGGTACGGGAACGGACCAGTACGGGCACACGGTGTCGCTGGCGCCCTTCCTCGGCGTCATCGGCCTGCCGCCCGTGGAGCCGGGCGAGCATCCGACCGTGCCGCCCCGGGTGGCGGGCGGCGGCAACATCGACTGCCGGGAGCTGGTCGCGGGATCCACGCTGTTCCTGCCGGTCACCGTGGACGACGCGCTGCTGTGCGTCGGGGACGGCCACGCGGTCCAGGGGGACGGCGAGGTGTCCGGTACGGCGGTGGAGTGCGGCATGACCACCCGGCTGACGCTGGACGTGGAGGCGGCGCCGCCGGTGCCGACGTGCACGCGGTGACTCCGGCGGGCCGGATCACCTTCGGCTTCGACGCGGACCTGAACGAGGCGTCGGCGCAGGCCCTGGACGCCATGCTGACGTGGATGGGCTCGCTCTTCGGGCTGGACCGCGCGACCGCGCTGGCGCTCGCGAGTACGACGGTCGACCTGCGGGTCACGCAGGTCGCCAACCAGGTGTGGGGCGTGCACGCGCTGCTGCCGACGGGCGCGGTGCGCTGAGCCGGCGCGCGGGGCGGGGGAGGGGCGTCACGCCGTGAAGAAGTCCGTCAGCACCGGCGCCAGCACATGCGGCGCCACTTCGTGCGTCTGACCCGTCAGGGTGCGGTGACGGCCGCGAGGCAGGGCCGAGGCCACTGCCTTCGCGGCCGTGCGTAACGCTCTCGTACTGGCTCCGCCGTCCACCACCATCCCCCGGGTCCCGATCGTCGCCAGCCGGTCCAGGGGGACCGGTTCCAGGCCCACCAGGGCGTTGTCGTACGCCAGGGTGTGCGCGATCGCCCGCAGTCCCGGCCAGACGGCCGACCGGCGCATCCCCGCGATCAGGTCGTGCGGGGTGCCCACCATCGCCAGGAACAGCTCCACCGCGCCGTCCCGCCGCCCCTGGGCCAGCAGGTCGGTCAGCCGCTCGGTGAACGCCTTGCGGCCGGGCAGGACCGACGTGTCGGTGGGGTACGGGGGCTCGTACAGCGCGAACTGCGTGATCGGGAGCCCGGCCGCCGCCGCCTCCAGGACGAGGATCGCCCCCGCCGACATGCCGTACACGGAAGAGCTGCCGCCCGCCTCCCCGATCAGGCTCGCCAGATCCTCGATCTCGCGCCGCACCTCGTACGGGCGGGTGTCACCGCTCGCGCCGCGCCCCCGGCGGTCGTACACGAACACCTCGAAGCGCGGCGCGAGCAGCTCGGCGAGCCGGGTCTCCGTCTCGGCGGTGCCGAGGGTGCCGCTCACCAGGATCAGGGGCGGTCCGCCGCCCGTCCGCCGGTACGCGATGAGAGTGCCGTCCCCCGACTTCGCCTTGCACGCAATGTTCATACCGGGGGAGACCGGCGGGGCCGGCGCAACTCATCGGTCGGGGGCGGAAATTCTTTTCCCGGCGCCTTACGCCCCTGATGCCTCTGCGGCCTGACGCCCCGACACCCCCGGGCGGTCCGCGCTCAGGCCGCGAGGACCTCGGTGTCGTAGAAGCAGAAGTGCCCCTTGATCCGCGCGACTTCCTCCTTCGGCTCCTCGTACCCCCAGACCAGGTCGGGGGCGTCCGGCAGCGACCAGTACGAGGCGTCGCCCTTCCACGGGCAGTGGGTGCTGGTGTCGGACGAGGTCAGCAACTCGGTCCTGACGTCCTCCGGCGGGATGTAGTAACGGACCGGCAGGCCCGTCTCGTGCAGGAGCAGCGGGCGGCGGCTCTCGGCGAGCACCTGCCCGTCGCGGACGACGCGTACGTGGGTGGTGCCCTGCTCGATGGTGATGGTGTGCCCTGCGGCCATGATCGTCCGTCCCTTCGGGATGTACGGCGGGTGGACCCGCCCCACACTTTTCAGCACCGGACCACCGCGTGGTCTTCCCGACACCCCGACCTTTACGGTGGTCGGATGAACATCTGTGTCTTCCTCTCCGCCGCCGACCTCGACGAGCGCTACACCCGCCCCGCCCGCGAATTCGCCGAACTGATCGGCAAGGGCGGCCACACGCTGGTGTGGGGCGGCTCGGACCGGGGGCTGATGGGGGTCGTCGCCGACGGGGTGGAGAAGGCCGGCGGCCGGCTGGTCGGCGTGTCCGTCGCCTTCCTGGCGGCCTCGGCGAGGGCGACGGCCGACGAGATGGTCGTCGCCGGGGACCTCGCGGAGCGGAAGGCGCTGCTCCTGGCGAAGGCCGACGCGATCGTCGTCATGGTCGGCGGGCTGGGCACCCTGGACGAGGCGGCGGAGATCCTGGAGCTCAAGAAGCACGCCCTGCACAACAAGCCGGTGGTGCTCCTCAACACGGCGGGCTTCTACGACGGGCTCAAGCAGCAGCTCCAGCGGATGGACGAGGACGGCTTCCTCCCCGTACCCCTGCTCGACCTGGTCTTCTTCGCCGAGGACGGCGTCGGGGCGCTCGCGTACCTGGAGGAATCGCTCGGGGTGCAGTGAGCCGGAGGAGGAGGCGGGCGCGTGGGTGCGGCGCGGTGTTCCCGTGATGCGACGATGACCCCATGGCTACACATCTGATCACCGGGGCCGGCTCCGGCATAGGAGCGGTGGTCGCCCGCCGCCTCCACGAGCGCGGCGACGACCTGCTGCTGATCGCCCGCGACGCGGGCCGGGGCAAGGAACTCACCGCCCTCTATCCCGGCTCCCGCGCCCTTGTCGGCGATCTCGCCGTCCCCGACCGGCTCGCGTGGGCCATGTCCCACCAGGTCCTGCCGGACCGCCTGGACTCGCTGCTGCACTTCGCCGGGGTGGTCGACCTCGGTCCCGTCGGCGACTTCTCGCCCAAGGGGTGGCACCACCAGCTCAACGTGAACCTGATCGCCCCGGCCGAACTGACCCGCCTCTTCCTGCCCCAGCTGCGGGCCGCCAAGGGGCAGGTGATCTTCGTCAACTCGGGGTCCGGGCTGCGGGCGAACGCCGAGTGGGCCGCGTACGCCGCGTCGAAGCACGGGCTCAAGGCGCTCGCCGACGCGCTGCGCGAGGAGGAGCAGCCGAACGGGGTCCGGGTGACGTCCGTCTACCCGGGGCGTACGGCGACGCCGATGCAGGTCAAGATCCACCAGCACGAGGGCAAGGAGTACGACGCGTCCAAGGTGATCGACCCGGAGTCGGTGGCGACGGCGTTCCTCACGGCGCTCGACCTGCCGCGTGACGCGGAGATCCACGACATGACCATCAGGCCGGGCCGATGAGCGACGACACGCCCCCCGGGGTCCCGTGGGGCCCCGCCACCGGCGTCGGGTCCATGCCCGGCGGGGACGCGCGGGAGACGGCCCGTCAGGTCACCGGGACCTTCGAGGACTTCCCGTACCTGCCCGAACTGCCCGCCCGGGGCCCCGGCGCCGACATGATCGGCCGTACGGTCGGCCTGCTCGCCGAGGTCTACGCGCGCGTGGAGCCCAGCGGGTGGCGCATCGGCGACCGCCCGGGGCGGGACACCAAGCGGGCCCGGTCCTGGCTGGGGGAGGACCTCGACGCGCTGGAGGAGTTCACCCAGGGGTACGAGGGCGCCCTCAAGGTCCAGGCAGTCGGACCGTGGACGCTGGCCGCCTCCCTGGAGCTGCGCAACGGCGAGTCGGCGCTCAGCGACCCCGGCGCCTGCCGGGACCTCACGGCGTCCCTGGTCGAGGGGCTCACCGCGCACCTCGCGGACGTACGCCGCCGCGTTCCGGGAGCGCGGGTCGTCCTCCAGCTCGACGAGCCGTCCCTCACGGCGGTCCTGCGCGGTCACATCCGGTCGGCCAGCGGCTACCGCACGCACCGCGCGGCGGACCGGCAGCTGGTCGAGGACGCGCTCCGGCAGGTCGCCGGGGTCGACGAGGGGGCGGTGGTCGTGCACTCGTGTGCGCCCGACGTGCCTTTCGCCCTGCTGCGCCGGGCCGGCGTGGCAGGTGTCTCCTTCGACTTCGGACTCCTCACGGAGCGTGACGAGGACACCATCGGCGAGGCGGTGGAGGCGGGCACCAAACTCTTCGCCGGGGTCGTGCCGGGTACCGACACCCCATTGTCAGACCCTGCCGGTAGCGTCATGGGTGTCAGGACGCTGTGGCGCAGGCTGGGGCTGAATCCGGGGACTCTCGCCGAGTCCTTGGTGATCACCCCGTCGTGCGGTCTCGCGGGGGCCTCTCCCGCGTACGCACGGGAGGCGCTCGCCCACTGCGTCCGGGCGGCGAGATCACTCGCGGACAACCCAGAGTAACGGTAACGGGAGGACAAGACGGTGGCCGGCGAAAAGCACGCACAGCCCGCAACGGTGCCCGCGCAGGCGCGCGACCAGCACGCGCAGCTCGCTGAGCAGATCGAGGAGCACCGCTTCCGGTACTACGTGAAGGACCAGCCGGTCGTCAGCGACGCCGACTTCGACCGGCTGCTGCGCACCCTGGAGGGGCTGGAGGAGGAGTATCCCGAGCTGCGGACGCCGGACTCGCCCACCCAGAAGGTCTCGGGGGCGTACGAAACGGAGTTCACGGCCGTCCAGCACCGCGAGCGGATGCTGTCCCTGGACAACGCGTTCGACGACGAGGAGCTGGCCGCCTGGGCCGACCGCGTCGCCAAGGACGTCGGCACGACGGACTACCACTTCCTCTGCGAGCTCAAGGTGGACGGCCTCGCGGTCAACCTCACCTACGAGCACGGCAGGCTGACCCGCGCCGCCACCCGCGGCGACGGGCGCACGGGCGAGGACATCACGCCCAACGTCCGGACGATCCAGGAGATCCCGCACCGGCTCGCCGGGGACCGGATCCCCGCCCTGGTCGAGATCCGCGGCGAGGTCTACTTCCCGATGGAGGCGTTCCAGGACCTGAACGCGCGGCTGGTGGAGGCCGGTGACAAGCCCTTCGCCAACCCCCGTAACGCGGCGGCGGGTTCGCTGCGCCAGAAGGACCCCAAGATCACCGCCACCCGCCCGCTGCACATGGTCGTGCACGGCATCGGCGCGCGCGAGGGCTTCGACATCGACCGCCTCTCGCACGCCTACGAACTGCTGCGGGAGTGGGGCCTGCCCACGGCCCGGCACAACCGGGTGGTCGACGGCCTGGACGGGGTGCGGGAGTTCATCACCACCTTCGGTGAGAGACGCCACTCCGTGGAGCACGAGATCGACGGAGTGGTCGTCAAGCTCGACGAGATCTCCCTCCAGGGGCGCCTCGGCTCCACCTCGCGCGCCCCGCGCTGGGCGATCGCGTGGAAGTACGCGCCGGAGGAGGTCAACACCAAGCTGCTCAACATCCGTGTGGGCGTGGGGCGTACAGGACGGGTCACGCCGTACGCGCAGGTGGAGCCGGTCACGGTCGCCGGCTCCGAGGTGGAGTTCGCCACGCTGCACAACCAGGAGGTCGTGAAGTCCAAGGGCGTGTGGATCGGCGACACGGTGGTCCTGCGCAAGGCGGGCGACGTCATCCCGGAGATCCTCGGCCCGGTGGTGGACCTGCGTCCTGACGACGCGTACGAGTTCGTGATGCCGGCCGAATGCCCCGAGTGCGGTACGGCGCTGCGCGCGATGAAGGAGGGCGACATCGACCTCCGCTGCCCCAACGCCCGCACCTGCCCCGCCCAGTTGCGCGAGCGGCTGTTCTACCTGGGCAGCCGCAAGAGCCTGGACATCGAGAACTTCGGGTATGTGGCCGCCGCCGCCCTGACGAAGCCCCTGGAGCCCGCCACCCCGCCGCTGCTGGACGAGGGCGACCTCTTCGACCTCACCGTCGAGCAGTTGCTGCCCATCAAGGCGTACGTCCTGGACCAGGACAGCGGGTTGCCCAAGCGGGACGCGAAGACCGGCGAGGACAAGATCGTCACGGTCTTCGCCAACCAGAAGGGCGAGCCGAAGACCAACACCCTGGCCATGCTGGAGCACATCGCCGAGGCGAGGCAGCGCCCGCTGGCCCGGATCATCACGGGTCTGTCGATCCGTCATGTCGGCCCGGTCGCCTCCGAGGCGCTGGCCCGGGTGTTCCGTTCCCTCGACCGGATCGAGCAGGCCTCCCAGGAGGAGCTGGCGGCCGTCGAGGGTGTCGGGCCGACCATCGCCGCCTCCGTCAAGGAGTGGTTCGAGGTCGACTGGCACCGCGAGATCCTGCGCAAGTGGCGGGCGGCGGGGGTCCGTACGGAGGACGAGGGCGGCGGCGAGGACGAAGGCCCGAGGCCGCTGGCCGGCCTCACGGTCGTGGTCACGGGCACCCTGGAGAACTACACACGTGACGGCGCGAAAGAGGCGCTCCAGGCCCTCGGCGCGAAGGTCGCCGGCGCCGTCTCGAAGAAGACGGCCTTTGTGGTGGCGGGCGAGAATCCCGGGTCCAAGTACGACAAGGCCATGCAGCTCAAGGTGCCGGTCCTGGACGAGGCGGGGTTCGGGATCCTGCTCGCACAGGGCCCGGAGGCGGCCACGGAGGTCGCGGTGACCCCCGAGATCCCCGACGGGGCACCGGAGGCGACCGCGGCCGGAACGGGCCCTGAGCAGGCCCCTGAGCAGGCCGCCGAGGCGGACCCCCCGTCAGACGCCGCGAAGTAGCGGGCCCCCGGGGCCGGATCGGGGCCTCAAGCTCACCCGTTCGGCGCAAATCCGTTGGATACGGATGGGCGGGTTGCATTCGGGCAACAGCTGTAGAGCGCTGCCCGTCAGGGCACTTGGCGGCCTACTGTTGAGTCGTGCGCCTGTCGTGCACGGCCGTGTGGAGGGATGCCGGCCGTGGTGGCATGACAACGTGCCATCGCGTGGCATCGGCTCCGCCGGCTGTGAGAGGGACGGGAATGAAACCGACCGAGAGCGCCGCCCCGGTCTCACCCCCGCGCGGTTTCGCGGCATTTGCGGGGATGACGGAGAGATTCCCCGCCGCTGTCGTCGGAATCGCCGTGGTCGTGCTGACCACCGGCATCGTCCGCACGGTCCAGGAGGACCGGGCGCTCTTCCCCGGCGGGACCGAAGGCTGGTCGCTGGCCGTCCTCACCGGCATCATCGTCGGCCACCTCGTGGCGCTCGGCCGTGACCGCTGGTGGGGCGGCACGGGCTCCGGCGCGGCCCTGACCCTCGCCGTCCTGCTGCTGTACGGCTGGGTGCCGGCCGGACTGGTCAGCCTGGCCGTCGTGGTGCTGGTCGGCGTCGCCCGCCGCCACCGCTGGCGCCAGGGTGTCCTGAACGGCGCCGCCGACATCCTGGGCATAGGCTCCGCCGCGCTGGTCCTCGCCGTCTTCGGGGACGTCCCGACCGTCGCCGAACCCTGGCAGCCGCTCGACTGGGGGATCGGCGGCGTCGCCGAGATCGTGCTGGCCGCCTGCGCCCACCTCGTCGTCATGCGCGTCCTGCTCTGGTACGCGCTCACCCCGCAGGGCGGCGGCCTGCCCCACCTCGCCCGTACGGCCCTGATGCGCCAGGGCCTGGTCGCCGCGGCGCTGCTCGGCATCGCCCCGCTGATCTGCGTGGTCGCGGTGTCCCTGCCGGTCCTCCTGCCGCTCTTCTCCATCCCGCTCATCGCCCTCGACTCCACGCTGTGGATCGCCCGGGCGCGGGCCGAGGAGCAGCTGCGCGACCCGCTCACCGGCCTGCCCAACCGCCAGTGGCTGCTGGAGCGGACCTGGTCGGCGCTGGAGGAGGCCGAGTCGCTGGGCGCCAGGTCCGCGCTGGTCCTGATAGACCTCGACCGCTTCCGTTCGGTCAACGACACGCTGGGCCATCTCGCCGGTGACCGGCTGCTGTTGCAGATAGCGGACCGGCTGCGCCTCGCCCTGCCGCAGGGCGCGGAGGCGGCCAGGCTCGGGGGCGACGAGTTCGCCGTCCTGCTCCCGACGTGCGACTCCACGACCAGCGCCCAGCGCGTCGCCCGCCACCTGGTCGCCGAACTGTCCTCGCCGCTGGACCTGGACGGCCTCACGCTCGTCCTGGAGGCCAGCGCCGGGGTCGCCGTCTACCCCGAGCACGCGCTCGACGCGGAAGGGCTGCTGCGCCGCGCGGACGTCGCGATGTACCAGGCGAAGCGGGACCGTACGGGCGTCGAGGTGTACGAGTCCAAGCGGGACTCCAACACCCCGGACCGGCTGGGCCTGCTGGGCGATCTGCGCCGGGCCCTGGACGCCGGCGAGGTGGAGCTGCACTACCAGCCCAAGGTCCGCTTCGACGGCCAGGTGGCCGGCCTGGAGGCGCTGGTGCGCTGGGTGCACCCGGAGCGCGGCCGGGTCCCCCCTGACGAGTTCATCGCCATCGCCGAGTCCTCGGGGCTGATGCCCCACCTGACCGAGTACGTCCTGGACACGGCCCTCGCGCAGGTCGCCCGCTGGCGGGCCCAGGGCCTGATGACCCCGGTGGCCGTCAACGTGTCGCCGCGCGACGTCCACACCCCCGGCTTCGCCGGTTCCGTCGCCGCCCGCCTCGCCCGGCACGGCGTCCCGCCGGGCTCCCTCCAGCTGGAGATAACGGAACACGTCCTGCTGGAGGACCCCCAGCGGGCCGCCGACACCCTCGCGGGCCTCACCGGGCACGGCGTGAAGATGTCCCTGGACGACTTCGGTACGGGGTACTCCTCGCTCGTGCACCTGCGGCGCCTCCCGGTGAGCGAGCTGAAGATCGACCGGTCGTTCGTGGCCCGGCTCGCCGTCGACAACGAGGACGCGGAGATCGTCCGCTGCACGGTCGACCTGGCGCACTCGCTGGGCCTGGTGGTCGTCGCGGAGGGCGTCGAGGACGACGAGACGTGGGAGCGGCTGCGGGACCTGGGCTGCGACGCCGTACAGGGCTGGCTGGTGGCCGCCGCGATGCCGCCCCACGAGGCCACGGCCTGGCTGCGGGCGAGGAGCGAGCACGGCTGGCAGCGCCCGGCGGAGCTGGCGGCGGCGGCGCGGCGCGAACAGTCCGGCCAGGCCGTTCCGTAAAGGATCAGGCCGTCCCGCGACCGGCCCGGAGGCGCCCCCGCCGCTCACCCGGACGGGCCAGCGGCGAACCGTTTCGTGGGGAGGGGGCTCGGACCCATAGGATTGGGGCCGAAACCACTCTCACTCACCCCTGAGGATCGCCGCATGCCTGGCATCACGCGCGAGGAGGTCGCTCACCTCGCACGGCTGGCGCGTCTGGAGCTGAAGGCCGAAGAGCTCGAACACTTCGCCGGACAGCTCGACGACATCATCGGCGCGGTCGCCCGCGTGTCCGAGGTCGCCGACCAAGACGTCCCGCCGACCTCCCATCCGCTGCCGCTGACGAACGTCATGCGCGCGGACGAGGTCCGTCCGTCGCTCACCCCCGCGCAGGCGCTCTCCGGCGCCCCGGCCCAGGAGCAGCAGCGTTTCAAGGTGCCGCAGATCCTGGGGGAGGACTAAACAGCCATGACGGACAGCAACACGGATGGCGGCACGACCATCAAGACCGACATCATCAGGCTCACCGCGGCCGCGATCGCCGAGAAGATCGCCTCGGGCGAGCTCACGGCCGTCGAGGTCACCGAGGCGCACCTCGCCAGGATCGAGGCCGTGGACGAGAAGGTCCACGCCTTCCTCCACGTCGACCGGGAGGGCGCGCTCGCCCAGGCCCGCGCGGTGGACGCGCGGCGCGCGGCCGGCGAGGAGCTGGGCCCGCTCGCCGGGGTCCCGCTCGCGCTCAAGGACATCTTCACCACCGAGGGCGTGCCGACCACCGTCGGCTCCAAGATCCTCGAAGGCTGGATCCCGCCCTACGACGCGACGGTCACCCAGCGCCTCAAGGCCGCCGGAGTGGTCATCCTGGGCAAGACCAACATGGACGAGTTCGCCATGGGGTCCTCCACGGAGAACAGCGCGTACGGCCCCACCGGCAACCCCTGGGACCTGACCCGGGTCCCCGGCGGCTCCGGCGGCGGCTCGTCCGCCGCGCTGGCCTCGTACGAAGCACCCCTGGCCATCGGCACGGACACCGGCGGCTCGATCCGCCAGCCCGCCGCGCTCACCGGCACGGTCGGCGTCAAGCCGACCTACGGCGGGGTCTCGCGGTACGGCATGGTCGCCTTCTCGTCCTCCCTGGACCAGGGCGGCCCCTGTGCCCGTACGGTCCTGGACGCGGCCCTGCTCCACGAGGTGATCGCCGGCCACGACCCGATGGACTCCACGTCCATCGACGCGCCGGTCCCCTCGGTGGTCGAGGCGGCCCGCAACGGGTCGGTCGCCGGGATGCGCGTGGGCGTCGTCAAGCAGTTCTCCGGCGAGGGCTACCAGGCCGGGGTCGTCCAGCGCTTCGAAGAGGCGGTGGAGCTGCTCACCAAGCTCGGCGCCACCGTCGTGGAGCTGGACTGCCCGTCCTTCGACCTCGCGCTGTCGGCGTACTACCTGATCGCGCCGTCCGAGTGCTCCTCGAACCTCGCCCGGTTCGACGCCATGCGCTACGGCCTGCGGGTCGGCGACGACGGCACCCGGTCGGCCGAGGACGTCACCGCCCTGACCCGCGAGGCGGGCTTCGGCGACGAGGTGAAGCGCCGCGTCATCCTCGGTACGTACGCGCTCAGCTCCGGCTACTACGACGCGTACTACGGCTCGGCCCAGAAGGTCCGCACCCTCATCACCCGCGACTTCGAGAAGGCGTTCGAGCAGGTCGACGTGATCGTCTCCCCGACGACCCCGACCACCGCCTTCCCGATCGGCGAGCGCGCCGACGACCCGATGGCGATGTACCTCGCGGACCTGTGCACCATCCCGACCAACATGGCGGGCAACGCGGCCATGTCCCTGCCCTGCGGCCTCGCGCCGGAGGACGGCCTGCCGGTCGGGCTCCAGATCATCGCCCCCGCCCTGAAGGACGACCGGCTGTACAAGGTCGGAGCCGCCGTCGAGGCCGCCTTCGTGGAAAGGTGGGGGCATCCGCTGCTGGAGGAGGCACCGTCACTATGAGTAACGCGATCAGCAAGGCCAAGGGCTTCAAGAAGTCAAAGTCCGGCACCTACCTGTCCATGGCCACCACGGCCTTCAGCGCCCTCAGCGTCGCCAAGCAGGTCAAGAGGGCCCGTACCGAGCAGGACACGCTCCGCCTCGTCGATGCCGCCATCTCCGCCGCGGCCATCGTCACCGGCCTGGCGATCCTGTACCGCGAGCTGAAGCGCCTGGGCGACGACGACGTCCTGCTGGGCTGAGAGGGAATGTTTCACCGTGACCGTCACTGAACTCGTGCCGTACGAGGACGCCCTCGCTACGTACGATCCCGTCATGGGCCTGGAGGTCCATGTCGAACTCGGCACCAGGACCAAGATGTTCTGCGGCTGCTCGACCGAGCTGGGGGCCGACCCCAACTCGCAGACCTGCCCCACCTGTCTGGGTCTGCCCGGCTCGCTCCCGGTCGTCAACGCGATCGGGGTCGAGTCGGCGATCAAGATCGGCCTCGCGCTCAACTGCGAGATCGCCGAGTGGTGCCGCTTCGCCCGGAAGAACTACTTCTATCCGGACATGCCCAAGAACTTCCAGACCTCGCAGTACGACGAGCCGATCGCCTTCAACGGCCATCTGGACGTCCAGCTCGACGACGGCGAGATCTTCCGGGTGCAGATCGAGCGCGCCCACATGGAGGAGGACACCGGCAAGTCGCTGCACGTCGGTGGCGCCACCGGCCGTATCCACGGCGCGTCCCACTCCCTGCTCGACTACAACCGCGCCGGCATCCCGCTCATCGAGATCGTCACCAAGCCGATCGAGGGCGCGGGCGCCCGGGCCCCCGAGGTCGCCAAGGCGTACGTCGCCGAGCTGCGCGAACTCATCAAGGCGCTCGGGGTCTCCGAGGCGCGCATGGAGATGGGCCAGATGCGGTGCGACGTGAACCTGTCGCTGCGCCCGCACGGCCGCGAGGAGTTCGGCACCCGCTCCGAGACGAAGAACGTCAACTCGCTCCGGAGCGTGGAGCGCGCCGCCCACTACGAGATCCAGCGCCACGCCGCGGTGCTGAACTCGGGCGGCACGGTCGTCCAGGAGACCCGCCACTTCCACGAGGAGGACGGGTCCACCACGGCCGGCCGCATCAAGGACAACGCGGAGGACTACCGGTACTTCCCGGAGCCCGACCTCGTGCCCGTCGCCCCCGCCCGTGACTGGGTCGAGGAACTGCGCGCCGAGCTGCCCGAGATGCCGCGCGCGCGGCGGAACCGGCTCCGCGAGGAGTGGGGTGTCACCGAGCACGACATGCAGTCGATGCTGAACGCGGGCGCGATCGAGCCGATCGTCGCCACGATCGCCTCGGGCGCGCCGTCCGACCAGGCCCGCAAGTGGTGGATGGGCGAGCTGGCCCGTAACGCCAACGAGTCGGGCCGTGCGCTGGACGAGCTGCCCATCACCCCGGAGCAGGTGGCCCGGGTGGCGGCGCTGGTCGTGTCCGGCGACCTCAACGACAAGCTGGCCCGGCAGGTCCTGGACGGCGTCCTCGCCGGCGAGGGCGACCCGGACACCGTCGTGGAGAAGCGCGGCCTCAAGGTCGTGTCCGACGAGGGCGCGCTGGGGCTGGCCGTGGACGAGGCGATCGCGGGCAACGCGGCGATCGCCGACAAGATCAGGGCGGGCAAGGTCGCGGCGGCGGGCGCGCTGGTCGGCGCGGTCATGAAGGCCACGCGCGGCCAGGCGGACGCGGCGCGGGTGCGCGAGCTGATCCTGGAGAGGCTGGGCGTCCAGGGCTGATCCTCGGTCCGGCCGGGGGCCACCCTCGCGCCGTATGTCCCGGGCCGGTCCCCTCGCCGTACGTAATGCCACCGGGGGTGGCGCGCCTGACGGGTGCGCCACCCCCGACCCATGCCGGGTGCTTCAGGAGTGCGCTCTGAACGTCGTCGTCGCGGAAACCCTTTCCGTCGCGCTGCTGCTGGCCGTGCTGGCGTTCGCCGTCGTCCGCCCGCGCGGGTGGCCGGAGGCGGTCGCCGCCGTACCCGCGGCGCTGCTGCTCGTCGCCGTCGGTGCCGTATCGCCGCACGAGGCGTGGCAGCAGACACACAGCCTGCTGCCGGTGGTCGGCTTCCTCGCGGCAGTGCTCGTCCTGGCCCAGCTCTGTGCCGACGAGGGGCTGTTCAAGGCGGCGGGGGAGCTGGTGGCGCGGGTGTGCGGGCGCCGGCCGCGGCGGCTGCTGGGCGGGGTGTTCGCCGTGGCCGCCGTCATCACCGCGATCCTCAGCCTGGACGCGACGGTCGTCCTGCTCACGCCGGTGGTGTTCGCGACAGCCGCCCGGCTCGGTGCCCGGCCCCGGCCGCACGTCTACGCGTGCGCCCATCTCGCCAACTCCGCCTCGCTGTTGCTGCCGGTCTCCAACCTCACCAATCTGCTGGCGCTCACGGCGAGCGGGCTGTCGTTCACCCGGTTCGCGCTGCTGATGACCCTGCCGTGGATCGCGGCGGTGGGGGTGGAGTATGTGGTCTTCCGCCGGTTCTTCGCGGCGGACCTGGACGCGGGCACCGATCCGGGCACCGATACGGGCGCGGATACGGACGCCGACTCCGGCGCGGGCGCGGCCTCCGATCCGGTAGGCGAGAAGACCACCCCCGTCCCCGTGTTCACCCTCGTCGTCCTCGGCCTGACCCTCGCCGGGTTCGTGGTCACCTCGTTCGCCGGGATCGAGCCGGTCTGGGCGGCGTTCGCCGGGGCCGTCGTCCTCGCCGTCCGCGCCCTCGGACAGCGCCGTACGACCCTGCCCGGTCTCGTCCGTGCCGCCTCGCCGCTCTTCTGCCTCTTCGTCCTCGCCCTCGGCGTGGTGGTCAAGGCCGTCGTGGACAACGGCCTCAACACCGGGATCGAGCACCTGCTCCCGGACGGCTCCTCACTGGCCGCGCTGCTGGCGATCGCCGCCGTCGCGGCCGTACTGTCCAACCTGATCAACAACCTCCCCGCGATCCTGGCCCTGTTGCCGGTCGTCGGGCCCGCCGGGCCGGGGCCGGTCCTGGCCGCGCTGATCGGCGTGAACCTCGGTCCGAACCTCACGTACGTCGGCTCCCTGGCGACCCTGCTGTGGCGGCGCATCCTCCACGAGCACCGCACCGAGGCGGAGTTGGGCCTGTTCACCCGGCTGGGGCTGCTGACCGTGCCCGCCACGCTCCTGGTCTCGACGGTCGGGCTCTGGCTGTCACTGCTCGCGTTCGGGAGTTGAGCCCGCGAGGGTAAACAGCCGTCAAAAACCAGGTCTGCATGTCATGTGATCGGCGGGCAGGCCATTGACGCATCGTTGGTCTAGTCCTTTACTCGTTCCCACACCGGCCGGTTCACATGAACGGTCTCCGTTCTTTCATCTGAACCGCAACGGCCGATCCCCATCCGCTCATTCCGGTACTTGTCTGCGCTCCACCCCCACGTGTGTATTGATGCGTCCATGACAGGAGTTTCCGTGTTCCGATCCTGTACGAGAGCGCTGGCCGCCGTCCCGGCCGTCCTCGCCCTGGCCGCCACCGCGGTCGTCGCCACGGCAGGCGGCGCCAGCGCCGCGGCCAACCCCGGCCCCGGCTTCCCCGCGCAGTACGCGGCGCCCTACATCGAGACCTACGCCGCGCCGTCGGCCATGGCCAACGCCCGCAACGCCACCGGGCTCAAGTACTTCACCCTCGCCTTCATCATCGACGGCGGCGGCTGCAACGCCACGTACAACGGGGACACCCCCATCACCGATGCCGGCTGGACCTCGGCGATCAACGCCAACCGCGCGGCGGGCGGCGACGTCATCGCCTCGTTCGGCGGCGCCGCCGGCACCGAGCTGGCACAGGCCTGCTCCTCGGTGGCCGCCCTCAAGACCCAGTACAAGCGGGTCATCGACGGCCTCAACCTGACCCGGGTCGACTTCGACATCGAGGGCGACGGCGTCATCGACGACGACGCGGCCAACGACCGCCGCAACAAGGCGGTCGCCCAGCTCCAGCAGGAGTACGCGGCGGCGGGCAGGAAGCTGGACGTGCAGTTCACCCTGGCGACCGACCCCACCGGTCTGCCCCAGGACCAGCTCGACCTGCTGACCAACGCCAAGAACAACAACCTCACCGTCAACCTCGTCAACCTGATGACGATGGACTACGGCCCGGCGATGGACATGGGCAAGGCGGCCACGGACGCGGCCACCGCGCTGCACGCCCAGCTCGGCCGGATCTGGACCACCAAGACGGACGCGCAGCTGTGGGCGATGGAGGGCAACACCCCGATGATCGGGGTGAACGACACCACGGACGAGGTGTTCTCCACGGGCAACGCGAACACCCTCGCGGCCTTCGCCAAGGCGAAGGGCATCCAGGAGCTGGCCTTCTGGGCGCTCGGCCGGGACAAGGCCTGCGCGAGCAACGGCACCCTCTCCGACACGTGCAGCGGCACGTCGCAGAGCGCCTGGCAGTTCTCCAGCATCTTCAACGGGGTCACGGGCCCCGGCGGCGGCACGACCCCGCCGCCCACCGGCGCCACCGGTAAGATCACCGGACTCGGCGGCAAGTGCGTCGACGTGAACGCGGCGAGCAACGCCAACGGCACGGCCGTACAGCTCTACGACTGCAACGGCTCCACCGCCCAGCAGTGGACGGTGTCCACGGACGGTACGGTCCGCGCGCTCGGCAAGTGCCTCGACCTCGCGGCGGCCGGGACGGCGAACGGCACCAAGGCGCAGTTGTACGACTGCAACGGCACGGGTGCCCAGCAGTGGCAGAAGGGCACCGGCAACACGCTGGTGAACCCCGTGTCCGGCAAGTGCCTGGACGTCACGGACAAGTCCACGGCCAACGGCGCGCGGCTCCAGATCTGGACCTGCGCGGGCGGCACCAACCAGCAGTTCCTCCTCCCCGCCTGACGATCGGTTCGTCCTGCCCGACTGACGACCGGTCACCGATCCCGGTCGGTCGAGCCGGACCCGCGTGGCCCCGGGGTGACCTCACCCTCCGGGGCCACGCGCGGGTCCGGGGGCCGGTGAGGCAGGCACGCGGCGGCCCGGGGTCAGGACCACCGGTAGCAGACGTGGGTCTGTTCCTCCGAGTCCGTCCACAGGCTCGCCGCCAGCCGGGCGTCCGACGCCGCCGCCGGCAGCTTGGCGGGCTGCGGGGTCCCGGGCGCGCCGCGCCTGCCGCCCGGCTCGTAGTAGCCGCCCGGCGTGACGTCCCGGGCGGTCGCCGCGTACAGCGAGGGCAGCGCGGCCTCCTCCGTACTGGAGCCGATGACCCGCCCGAGCGCCAACTTCGACAGCTGCCGGGTGAGTCCTGAGCCGTGCTGCTGGAGCCCGGTGAAGGCAGAGCCCGGGTGGATGACCACGCTGGTCAGGGGCACACCCGCCGCGTCGGCGCGGCGCTGGAGCTCCTGCGCGAAGAGGATGTTGGCGAGCTTGGACCTGGCGTACGAACTCATCGGCCGGTAGCGCTTCACGCTCTGCGGATCCTCCAGGTCACCGGTGAAGGCCCGGGCCCCGGCGATCACCGCGCTGACCGTCACCACCCTCGGCGCGGGCGCCTTGAGCAGCAGCGGCAGCAGGCGTCCGGTGAGCGCGAAGTGGCCGAGGTGGTTGGTGCCGAAGGTCAGCTCGAACCCGTCCTTCGTGGTGCGGCGCTCGGGGATGGCCATCACACCGGCGTTGTTGATGAGCAGATCCAGCGGACGGCCGCTCTCGGTCAGCCGGGCGGCGAAGGCCGCGACGGAGGACAGGTCGGCGAGGTCGAGCACCTCGGCGCGGACCGTGGCGCCGGGGACGGCCCCGGTG
>NZ_WWJY01000329.1 GCF_009865405.1 Streptomyces sp. SID3212
GTCGCCGCGCCCGACCTGCCCGGTGTTGATCGCCGCGCCGATGCCGGCCATCACCCCGCAGCCGAGGAGGCCCGCGACGGCCGGGGAGACGCCCGGGTCGACCTTGGTGCACTGGCCGGCGGCGACGAGGGTCTTCTCGGCGAAGGCGCCGATGCCGAGGGCCGGGGAGAGTTCCGTGCCGTCGAGGAGCGTCATCTTCTGCGTCGCGTTGTGGGTGTTGAAGCAGTACCACGGCCGCCCGCGCAGACAGGCCCGGCAACTTCCGCAGACCGCACGCCAGTTGAGGATCACGAAGTCGCCGGGGGCGAGATCGGTGACGTCGTCGCCGACCGACTCCACGACCCCGGCGGCCTCATGGCCGAGGAGGAAGGGGTAGTCGTCGTTGATCCCGCCCTGCTTGTAGTGCAGATCGGTGTGGCAGACACCGCACGCCTGGACCTTCACCACCGCCTCGCCGGGGCCGGGATCGGGGACGACGATCGTCTCGATCCGCACCGGCTCGTTCTTGCCGGGGGCGACGACCCCTCGCACCTGCTGCGCCATGGAACAACCCGCTTTCCTCGTACACCGCGAACGACTCTGTCCGGGACCTACTATCTCGCGTCGGAGGCGGTGGGGTGAGGGGGCGGGGGCAGGAGGCGGGAGCGGGCGGGAACGGGGACGACATACTTACCGCCGTCAGGCTTCAGTGGTGGTCAGGGAGGGGCAGGGAAACCGATGAGTGATCCGTACGTCGTGGTCGTGATGGGGGTGTCCGGCACGGGCAAGACCACGATCGGGCAGCTGCTCGCCGGGGCGCTGGACGTTCCGTACGCCGAGGGGGACGACTTCCACCCGCCGGAGAACATCGCCAAGATGTCGGCGGGCACCCCGCTGGACGACAACGACCGGTGGCCCTGGCTGGACGCCGTCGGGGCGTGGGCCGCCGGGCGGGCGGGGCAGGGCGGGGTGGTCGCCGCGTCCTCGCTCAAGCGCTCCTACCGGGACCGGCTGCGGGCCGCGGCCCCTGACCTGGTCTTCGTACATCTCGCCGGTGACCGGGCGCTGATCGAGAAGCGGATGGCCGCGCGCAAGGGGCACTTCATGCCGACCGCGCTGCTCGACTCCCAGTTCGCCACGCTCCAGCCGCTGGAGGACGACGAGGCGGGGGTGACGGTGGAGGTGACCGGGACACCGGAGGACATCGCCGGGCGGGCGGTGGAGGCGCTGCGGGGGCTGTGACCGGCGGGGGGCGGGACGGCCGGGGCGGGGCGGGCCGGCGCGGGCCGGGGCCGTAGGGGATCGGGTCCGTACGGGTATCGGGGTCGTACGAGATCAGAGCCGTACCGAGTCGGGGCCGTACGGCCGGTCAGGGCCGTACGGCCGGGCCCCCGGCCCCTCAGGAGTCCTCCTCCCGCCACTCCGAGTGCTCCCGCTTCGCCCACGCCCGCTCCACCGACCCCGTCCGCATCCCGCGCCGCGCCTCGGGATCCCCGTACGCCATGCCGATGTGCCCGAGGAGTACGACGCCGATGGCGAGGGCCAGCCAGTCGTGCAGGAAGGTGGCGCTCGTCCGCCACACCAGCGGGGCGAAGCCGGTGAACCACATCAGCAGGCCCGTACCGAGCATGACCAGCACCGCGCCCGCGATCCAGGCCGCGTAGATCTTCTGGCCCGCGTTGAACTTCCCGGCGGGGCGGGACTCGGGCCTGGCGTCACGCCGCCGTACCGCCCGCAGCCACTCCTTGTCGTGCGGGAAGAAGCGGTTCAGCCGGCCGAGGTCGGCGCGGAAGTGGCGGGAGGCGAGACCCACCAGCACGGGGACGGGGAGCAGGAGCCCCGACCACTCGTGCAGGGTGACGACGAGGTAGCGGCGGCCGACGAGTTCGGCGAGCTGGGGCACGTACAGACAGCCCGCCGTCGCCACGCACACCAGCATCAGGATGCCCGTGGTCCGGTGGACCCACCGCTCGGCCGGGCTGAACCGGCGCCGCAGCCGTCCGGTGCCCGCGGCCCCCTCCCCCGGCCCGCGCCCGCTCTCAGACGGTGGGGGTGTCGTCGCGTCCGTTGGACCGGCCGACCCAGCCGTCGACGTCATAGCCACGCTCCTCCCAGTAGCCGGGGCGGACGTCGGAGGTGACGGAGATCCCGGAGAGCCATTTCGCCGATTTGTAGAAGTACATCGGCGCCACGTAGAGCCGGACCGGGCCGCCGTGCGCGTGCCCGATCGGCTTGTCCTGCATCCTCAGCGCCACCAGGACGTCGGCGCGCCGCGCCTGCTGGAGCGTGAGGCTCTCGCTGTACGTCCCGTCGAAGCAGGTGAACCGGATCGCCCTGGCGTCCGGACGCACCCCGGCCGCGTCGAGGAGCTGCGAGACCTTGACCCCCTCGAAGGGGGTGTGCGGGACGCGCCAGCCGGTGACGCACTGCACGTCGCGCACGACCCGCGTCTGAGGCATCTTCCGCAGGGCGTCGAGCGTGTACGTGGCGGGCCGGTCGACCAGGCCGTCGATCTTCAGCCGGTAGTTCCCGGCGTCCTTGTGCGGTACGGAACCGGTCACCGAGTAGTAGCGGAACCCGCCGCCGTTGGGCAGCAGCCCCGTCAGGCCCGTCGGGTCCTGGCTGGACACCGCGCCCAGGAACGAGTCGAGCCCGCGCTGGAGATACGGGGCCGCGACGAGTCCCGCGGCGCCCAGGCCCAGGGTGGAGAGCAGAACGCGCCGCCCCACCGGTGTTCCGGCGGGCTCATTCTGTTGATGGTTCACGCATCGATTCGACCACCCGCGGTCCCCGGAAGCCAGGGACCGCGGGATTCCGTCAGACTTTCGTCAGACCTGGCCGGTGAAAGCCGTGGTCGGGAACACCGGGGTGAAGCCAGGGTGAAGAACGTCACGACTGCGCGGCCTTCTCCAACTGGAACGCCTCGTTCCCCAGGCCGATCCTCGCGTGCGTCTCGGGCCTGACCGAGCGCAGGACCGCTCCGTACACCAGACCCCCCACCAGCGTGAGGCCGACGATCCCCGGCAGGATCCAGCTCAGCGCGGAGTCGGGGCCGGCCCCGACCAGCAGGTCGAAGTCCTTGACCGTGTAGACGGCGACGGCGACGAGGGAGAGGCCGGCCAGGGCCGAGGCGACGAGGCGGGCGGCCTGCGCGCCCGCCGCGCCACGCCGTACGAAGAACGCGATCACGGCGAAGGAGGCCGCGGCCATCAGCAGGATGACGCCGAGCGCGCCGATGTTGGCCATCCAGGTGAAGAGCCGCAGGATCGGGGCGGTCGGGTCGCCGGCCGGCTTGTCGTCCGTGACGGCGAACGCCACCACCACGACCAGGGAGAACACGGACTGGAGGGCGGAACCGTAGGCGGGGGCCCCGCTGGACTTGCTGGTACGGCCGAAGGCGGCCGGCAGCAGTCCTTCGCGGCCCATCGCGAACGCGTAGCGGGCGACGACGTTGTGGAAGCTGAGCAGCGCGGCGAACATGCCGGTGACGAAGAGCACGTGGAGGACGTCGGTGAAGGTCGTGCCGAGGCGGTCCTCGGTGAGGCCGAAGATCAGGCCGGGCCCCTGCTCCCCCGCCGTCGCGACCACCGAGCCGGGCCCGGTGGCGACGGAGATCGCCCAGGCGCTGAGGGCGAGGAACAGCGCCGAGAGGCCGACGGCGAGGAACATCACGCGGCGGACGACGACGTTCGGGCGGCTGGTCTCCTCCGCGTACACCGGGGCCTGTTCGAAGCCGACGAAGGCCGCGATGCAGAAGCACAGCGCGGTGCCGAAGCCCGCGCTGGTGAGGGTGTCCGGGTTGAAGGCGTGCAGCGAGACGCCTTCCTTGCCCGGGTCGGCGACGAAGGCGATGTCGAAGATCACGACGAGCGCGACCTCGATGAGGATCAGGACGCCGAGGACCTTGGCGTTCAGGTCGATCTTCAGCCAGCCGAGCAGCCCGACGACCACGGCGGCGATCAGGGCGGGCACCCACCAGGCGACGGTCAGGTCGAGGTAGGTGGCGAAGAGCCCGGAGACCTCGAAGCCGAAGAGGCCGTAGATGCCGACCTGCATGGCGTTGTACGCGAGGAGGGCGACGAGCGAGGCGCTCGCGCCGGCGGTCGCGCCGAGCCCGCGGGCTATGTACGCGTAGAAGGCGCCGGCGTTGTGGACGTGGCGGCTCATCTCGGCGTACCCGAAGCTGAACAGGACGAGGACCACCCCGAGGATGACGTACAGCAGGGGCTGTCCGACGATCCCCACCACGCCGTAGACGGTGGGCATGACACCGGCGACGGTCATCAGGGGCGCGCTGGCGGCGAGCACGGACAGCAGGAGGCCCGCCGTGCCGAGGCGGTCCGCGCGCAGCGCGCGCTCCTGGCCCTTGAAGGTGCTGATCTCCCCCGTGCCGGAAGGCGTACCCGGGCCCTGGCCGGGCCGGGGTCCGGTGGTCGTGCCCGTGCTCGTGTGCGCGTTGGAGTTCCAGCCGGAACTCGTGCCCGTGCTCGAATTGCCCGTCGACATGACAGGGGTGTCCTTTCGGGGATCGCTGGTACGGATCGCGGCGCGTCGTTCAGACGGAGCCGAGCGCGGCGTTGCGCGCGGCGAGGAAGGCGTGGTGCGGGTCCCGGTCCGGGTAGGACCAGGGAGCTGGGGTGATGTGCGGGCCGATGCGGTGGAAGAGCGCGGCGGCCTCGGCGACGCGTCCGTCGTACCACTGGGCGTGGGCGAGGAAGTTGAGGTCGACGCGGTTGCGGGGGTGGTCCCCGCTCTCCCACTCCAGCCACCAGTCGAAGGCGCCCTTGAGCCCCTGGCGGGCCCGGCGGCCCGTCCAGTGGGCGGAGGCGGCCGGGTCGGCGGGCTCCACGCGGGCGGCGGCGAGGACGCGGTAGCGCTCGGCGTGCGCGACGACGGGCAGGACGGCGAGCGGCGAGTCCGCGGGGGCCTGTTCGGCCGCCCAGGCGGCGAAGTCGTACACCTCGTGGAGCGGGTCCTGGCCTGCCTCGGGGCGGCGTTCCGCGAGGCGGGCCGCCATCAGGTGGTGGGCGTGGTGGTGGTCGGGGTGGCGGGTCCGCACCTCCTCGAAGAGCTGCGAGGTCTCCTCGTCCGTACCGAGCGTGCGGGCGAGGAGCAGCAGGCCGAGCCAGGGGGTGGGGTCGGCGGGGGCGCGCCGGACGGCGTCACGGCAGGCGTCCACGGCGCGGTGTTCCGGCTCCTTGCCGCGCAGGGCGGCGAAGACGGTGGCGCAGGCGAGGAGGGTGGCCGCGTCGGGGCTCTCGGGTTCGGCGAGGAGCCAGTCGCGCGTCCAGGCGGCGGCGCCGGAGGCCTGGGCGAGGACGACGACGCGGTGGCCTCTGCGGTCCCAGTCGTCGCCGGTACGGGCGAGGAGGGAGCGGGTCTCGGACCACCGTCCCTGGGCCAACTGGTCGCGTACGGAGGCGAGTTCGGTGTCGTCCAGTGCGGGGTCGAAGGATTGGCCGGAACGTGAGCTACGTCTTCGGGCACGGCCGAGGGGTGGCGGAGGCGGGGACATCCGCGGAATTCCTCCAGGGCGCGTGGACGAGAAAGGACCGGGCACAGCAAATCGGTAGGTATGGCCTCCCGTCAAGCGGTATCTCGATGTAAGGCACAGTCATATTGCCCCGGCGCAGGCGTGGTTGCGCCTTCCGGGCAAAGGGCGCGGACCGTCTCCGTCCGCATAAGCCCAGATGGGACGCTTTTCGGCCAGGCGGGGAGCGTCGCGGACACGCCCTAGGGTGGCTCTCATGGAGAACCGAGAACCGCTGGCCCCTTTACTGCTCGCCTTCCCCGGGCCGGTACGTGACCGTCTGGTGGCGGCCGTGCTCGACGGGCGGAAGGTCTCGACGACGGGTCTGCTCGCCGAGTACGAGGCGGAGCGCGAGGAACTGCCCCCGGTCGGGGAGCGATCGGCCCTGATCGACTCGGCGGGCCGCGAGGTGGCGGTGGTGGAACTGACGGGGGTACGGGTGCTGCCGCTCGGCGCGGTCGACCTCCGGCTGGCCGTGGAGGAGGGCGAGGGGCACACCTCGGTGGCGGCCTGGCGGGCGGACCACGAGCGGTTCTGGCACGGCGAGGAGATGCGGGAGGCGCTGGGCGACCCCGGATTCACCGTCCACGACGGGACGTTGCTGGTGGTGGAGAGCTTCCGGGTGGTGGAGCGGCTGTGACCGGGGGGCTTCCTCCCGGACCGGGGCCTATGTTCCCTCCCGGTGAGCCCCCGTCAGCCCACCGCCGTCGCCTGTCGCCCCGCCGCCTCGGCCCACCGCCTCAGCCCACCGCCTTCGCCGCCGCCCGCCCGGCCGCGCGGCCCGAGAAGATGCAGCCGCCCAGGAACGTCCCCTCCAGCGAGCGGTAGCCGTGCATCCCGCCGCCGCCGAAGCCCGCCGCCTCCCCCGCCGCGTACACCCCGGGCAGCGGGTCGCCGCCCTCGGTCAGGACGCGGGACGACAGGTCGGTCTCCAGCCCGCCGAGGGACTTGCGGGTCAGGACGCGCAGCCGTACGGCTATCAGCGGCCCCGCCGCCGGGTCGAGCAGCGGATGCGGCGCGACCGTACGGATCAGCTTGTCGCCCAGGTATCTGCGCGCGCCCCGGACCGCCGTCACCTGCGCGTCCTTGCCGAACGGGTTCACCGTCGCCCGGTCCCGCGCGACGATCTCGCGCCGCAGCTCCGCCTCGTCGATCAGCGGCTCCTCGGTGAGCGCGTTCATCCCGCGTACGAGCGCGGACAGGTCCTTCTCCACGACGAAGTCGGCGCCCTTGTCCATGAACGCCTTCACCGGACCCGGCACGTCGGCGCGCGCCCGGCCGATGACGTCGCGGACCGACTTGCCCGTGAGGTCGGGGTTCTGCTCGGAGCCCGAGAGGGCGAACTCCTTGCCGATGATGCGCTGGTCGAGGACGAACCAGGTGTACTCGTAGCCGGTCCTCATGATGTGTTCCAGCGTCCCGAGCGTGTCGAAGCCGGGGAACAGCGGCCCCGGCAGGCGGCGGCCCCGGGCGTCCAGCCACAGCGAGGACGGCCCCGGGAGGATCCGGATCCCGTGCCGCGCCCACACCGGGTTCCAGTTCTCAATGCCCTCGGTGTAGTGCCACATCCGGTCGCGGTTGATGTGGTGGGCGCCCGCCGACTCCGCGATGCCGAGCATCAGCCCGTCCACGTGCGCGGGCACCCCGGAGAGCATGGTGCGCGGCGGGCGGCCGAGCCGCTCGGGCCACTGCGCGCGGACCAGGTCGGGGTTGCCGCCGATGCCGCCCGACGTGATGATCACGGCCTGTGCCCTGAGCTCGAACGCGCCGATGATCCGACGGGTGCTCGCCTCCCCGCGCGCGACATCACTCGGCGCCAGGACCTCCCCGGTCACGGTGTCCACCACCCCCGCCGTGTTGCCGAGCCCCGTCACCCGGTGCCGGAAGCGGAACTCCACCAGCCCCCGGTCGACGCCCTCGCGCACCCGCCGTGCGAACGGCTCGACCACGCCGGGTCCTGTGCCCCAGGTGACGTGGAAGCGCGGCACCGAGTTGCCGAGCCCCGCCGCGCCGTACCCGCCGCGCTCCGCCCAGGACGCGACGGGGAAGAACCGCATCCCCTGCCGGTGCAGCCACGCCCGCTTCTCGCCCGCCGCGAAGTCGACGTACGCCTCGGCCCACTTGCGCGGCCAGTGGTCCTCCGTACGGTCGAAGCCCGCCGTGCCCAGCCAGTCCTGGAGCGCCAGCTCCCGGCTGTCCCTGACCCGCAGGCGGCGCTGCTCGGGGGAGTTGACGAAGAAGAGCCCGCCGAAGGACCAGTGGGCCTGGCCGCCGAGCGACTGCTCGGGCTCCTGGTCCAGTACGAGGACGGAGCGGCCCGCGTCGACGAGTTCGGCGGTGGCGACCAGGCCGGCCAGGCCCGCCCCGATCACGATCACATCAGCGTCGTACGCCATGGGCTTCCATCCTTCGCGGATCCGTCACGGTGCGGGTGGGTGAGCGAATGGTCCGATCTTCCGTACGCGCGAGTAACGAGTCAACCGTCTCAGGCGCATTGATCGGCGGGCCCGCAGGCCCGGCCGAGGGGCTGCTTGGATGGGGACATGGGAGCAGCGGACGAGATCCTGGACGTCGTGGACGAGAACGACCGTGTGGTGGGGCAGGCCCCGCGCGGTGAGGTGTACGCGAAGAGGCTGCGTCACCGGTGTGTGTTCGTCCTCGCGCGGGACGCGGAGGACCGGGTGTTCGTGCACCGCAGGACGGCGGAGAAGCTGGTCTTCCCCTCGCTGTACGACATGTTCGTGGGCGGCGTGCTCGGCGCGGGCGAGACGTACGACGAGGCGGCGCTGCGGGAGGCCGAGGAGGAGCTGGGGGTCTCGGGGCTGCCGCGCCCCGTACCGCTGTTCCCGTACCTCTACGAGTCCGCCGACAGCGGCCAGAGCTGGTGGTCGTACGTGTACGAGGTGCGCTGCGTGCTGCCGGTGCGGCCGCAGGTGGAGGAGGTGGCGTGGCACGCGTTCCTCCCGGAGGAGGAGTTGGAGCGGCGGCTGCTGCCGGGTGGGTGGGAGTGGGTGCCGGACGGGCTCGCGGCGTACGAGCGGCTCCGCGCGCGCCGCGCGTAGGGCATGTCGCGCGTAGGGCATGTCGGACGCGCCGCGTGCAGGGCACGTCGGACGCGGGGCACGCGGGACGTCGGACACATAGGGCACGTAAGGTGCGGACTGTGATCGACTTCGTGCGGAGCCTGCGGCTGTGGTTCGCGCCCCAGCGTCTCGGCGACGAGGGCGAGACGCCCGACTACCGCTTCACGCTGGCCAACGAGCGCACGTTCCTGGCCTGGCTCCGTACCGCGCTGGCGCTGGTGGGCGGCGGGTTCGCGGTGGACCAGTTCCTGCCGGACCTGCGGTGGGGTGTACGGGTCGGGCTGGCGGTGGCGCTGCTCGCGGCCGGGGCGCTGTGCGCGCTCCAGGCGGTCGACCACTGGGTGCGCTGCGAGCGGGCGATGCGGCGCGGGCAGGCGCTGCCCGTCTCGCGCTTCCCGACCGTGCTGAGTCTGGTGGTGGCGGTGGTCGCGGTGGTGATGGTGGTGGTGGTCGCGCTGGGCGGGGGCCGTTGATGGCGACCCAGGACCAGGGCGACGACCGGGCCAGGGATCCGGGGCTCCAGCCGGAGCGGACCGGGCTGGCCTGGCGGCGTACGACGCTGGCCTGCACGGTGGTCGCGGTGCTGGCGGCACGGCAGGCGGTCCACCATGGCGGTACTACGACAGGGGCGGTCGGCATCGCCCTGACCGTCGTGGTGTGGCTGGGCTTCGTGGCACTCACGCACCGCCGGCTGATCGCACTGACCGCGGCGGAACCCCGCCCGCTGTCCCGCCCGGCGGCGGTCGCGGCGGCGGGCTGCACACTGCTGCTGGCGGGGCTCGCGGTGGCCGTCATGGCATGACCGCCGCAAGGGCCGGCACCGCTCCCTCGCGGGGCCAGCCGTGCCGCAAAATTATTGACCGAACGGTTCAGATACGGTTACGGTCTTCGACGTGGCCAGGACCAAGGAATTCGATCCGGACGCCGCGCTGCAGTCGGCCCTTGAGCTGTTCTGGCGGCGTGGCTACGAAGCGACGTCGGTGACGGATCTCGTCGAGCACCTCGGCGTCGGCCGCGCCAGCATCTACGCGACCTTCGGCAGCAAGCATGAGCTGTATCTGAAGGCCATGGACCGGTACGCCGAGATGCGCGACCCGCTCCTCCTGGCCGAGCTGTCCCAGCCGGGCCCCGCACTGCCCGCGGTGCGGGCGATCGTGCGCCGCTTCGCCGCGGAAGCCGCCTCCCCGGAAGGGCGGTTGAACGGCTGCTTCGTCACCAACACCGCGGCCGAACTGGCCCCGCACGACCCTGCGGCGGCCCGCCGGGTCGAGATCAGCTGGGAGCACCTCGAGACCCCGCTGCACTCCGCGCTCGTACGGGCCCAGGCCCAGGGCGAGCTTCCCGAGGACCGCGATCCGCGCGCGCTGGCCCGCATGCTGCTCGTCCTGCTGCAGGGCGTACGGATCGTCGGCAAGGCGTCGAACGATCCCGCCCGGGTGCGGGACGCGGCCGAGCAGGCACTGGCCCTGCTGGACTGAATCACACCCACCGGAGCCGCAGGGCTTCCTTTCGCGCGCCCAAATAATGAACCGATCGGTCAAATATCAGGGGGGGGAAGCGTGACCGCCACGGGCACCGCCCGCGTCACCGCCGTGCAGCACCGATGGGCCTTCGTCCTCCTCGGCAGTGTCCAGACCACGCTGATCTTCACGCTCGCCGCGATCGCCGTACCGCTGCCCCGCATCGGGCGCGAATTCGACCTGAAGCGCGCTGACTTGATCCTGCTCAGCGCCGCCTACGGACTGACCTTCGCCGGGTTGCTGCTCTTCGGCGGACGCCTCGCCGACCGCTACGGCGGGCGGCGCGCCCTCACCGCGGGCCTTGTCCTCTTCGCCGCCGCCTCGGCCGCCGCCCCATTCGCCTCCGGCATCGGGGCACTGCTCGCGGCGCGCTTCGCGCAGGGCGCGGGCGCGGCCCTCGTCGCGCCGGCCGCCATGGCCGTGCTGCGCGGCGTCTTCCCCTCCCCCACCGCGTACGGCAGGGTGATGGCCACCTGGGGCGGGCTCTCGGTGCTCGGCGCGACTGCGGGCAATCTGCTCTCCGGCGTCATTTCCGCGCTGCTTTCGTGGCGTTGGACCTTCGCCGTACCGCTCGTGGTGGCGATCGCGGCCCTCGCCCTCACGCCCCGGCTGCTGCCGGACACCGCACCGAACGGGGGCAGGACTCTCGACCTGCCGGGTGCTCTGCTCGCCACCGCCGGGATCACCTTCGCCAGTTACGGGCTTGTCGTCACCGACGCCCGGCCCTGGTCGTCGGCCGGCGTGCTCGTGCCGCTGCTCGGCGGGACCGCGCTGCTGGCCGCGTTCTGGTACGCCGAGCGCCGGGCCCGCGACCCGCTGCTGCCACCCCGCTTCCTGCTCGACCGGCGGCGGGCCCTCGCCCTCACGGCCATCGCACTGAGCGCCTGCGGGACCGCAATGACGTTCGTGGTTTTCTCACTCCACCTCCAACAGGCGCGCGACTGGTCCCAGTTGCGGACCTCGGCCGCCTTCGTGCCGTTCGCCGTCGCACTGATCGCCTCGGGCCGGGCGGCAGGACCGCTCATCGGCCGGTACGGGGCCGGAGCCGTCACGGCCGCCGGGCTGGGCACGGGTGCGGCCGGGCTCGCCCTCCTCGCGGTCACCGGGCTCGATGCGCACACGTCGTACGCGTACGGACTGCTGCCGGGCCTTGTGCTGCTGCCGGCCGGCACCGCGGCCGCCTTCGCCGGGGCCGCCGTGCTCGCCACCGAAGGTGTGCCGCAGGAGCAGACCGGGCTCGCGGGTGGCGTGCTGAACACCGCGATGGAATGTGGCCCGACCGTGCTCTTCGCCGTCCTGCTCACACTCGGCAGCGACGCCCGGTCCCTGGCCGTGACGGGGGCCGCCCTCGCCGTCGTCGCCCTCCTGAACCACCGCGTCAAGTAATCCCTCACTCAAGGAAGTCACCGAAATGAACCGCTTCACGGGCAAGACCGTCCTCGTCACCGGCGCGGGCTCCGGCCTCGGCCGCGCGATCGCGATCGCCTTCGCCGCCGAGGGCGCGTCCGTGGTCGCCGCGGGACGCACCGCGGCCTCCCTGGACGAGACGGTCGGCCTCGTCGAGGCCATCGGCGGCACGGCCGCCGCCGTCACCGCCGATGTCACCGACTCCGGACGCGTCCGGAACCTCGTACGCGAGAGTGTCACCCGCTTCGGCGGACTGGACATCGCGGTCAACAACGCCGGGATACTCCGCGCGACCGTACCCGTCGGCGAGGTGAGCGAGGAGGACTGGGACGCGGTGCTGCGGACCAATGTCACCGGCGTCTGGCTGGCCATGAAGCACGAGATCGCGCACATGAAGGAGAACGGCGGCGGCGCCATCATCAATATCTCCTCCAACCTGGGCGCACACCTGCGGATCCCGAACATGGCCGCGTACATCACCTCGAAGGCAGCGGTCTCCGCGCTGACCCGTGCCGCCGCTCTCGACCACGTCCACCAGGGCATCCGCGTCAACGCGGTCAGCCCCGGCGTCTCCGCCGCTCCCATGTCGCTGCGGCCCGGCGAGACCGGGGCCGACCGCGCCGAGCGGGTGAAGACGGAGAACCCGCTCGGCCGGGTCGCGGAGGCCGAAGAAGTGGCGGCCGCGGTGCTCTACCTCGCCTCGCCCGCGGCCGGCGCGGTCGTCGGCGCCGACCTGGTCATCGACAGTGGATCGTCGGCCTGACGGTTCGTAGGCTGGGATGCCGTCTTCCTCAGGTTGAGGGGGACGGCGCAGCCGAACTGGTCGAGCTGGATTACGGCCCGGCGGGCGGCACGTTCGGGATCGCGTTGGGCAACGTCGTCTCCCCTCGGGCTCCGGGTAGACCCGGAGCCCGAGTGTCAGGCCGGGGCTGCGGCAGCCTCACCCTGCGGGGCACGCGGGCCGGGCGCTGTGCGGCCTCGCGCCGATGGCCGGCGGCTCCTCACTCTCCCGCGTCGGCGGAATGCAGTTGGAAGTCGACGACGACGCAACCGACCCGTCCGTCATCGGTGCGGCCGATCCAGACGGGGTAGGCCCCGTCGCCCCGGCCGGCACGGAAGGCGATGAGGTTCGGTTCGGGTTCCGTGCCGGGCAGTTCCACGCTGAAACAGCTGTCGCTGCCGAGGGGTACGAAGAGATCCTCGTCCAGCTGGTCTTCGAGCACCGTCCGCGTCGCATCCATGAAAGCCGCTGTGCCGGTATCCACGCCAACCCCGTAGAACTGGCCCTCGCCGAGCAGCCCCAGGTCCTCGTCAGGCCGGAGGGCCATTTCCCACTCGCGGGGCGGGATGTCCAGGAACGTCACCCTGGCTGCGGCGACACCGGCCCTGTGTGTCGTGCGCAACAGCGACAGCGTGACCGGAAACTCGCCCGAGGGCACGGCGACGGTTCGCGGGTCTCTGATCCAGCCGGGGTCCGAGACCGCCAGCCGCCCTGACGTGATGCGCAGCAGGCCGGCGTCAACGGGCTCGACGACGGCCGGCCCCTCCGGGGTCTCGCACGGACCCTGACGAAACAGTTGCTCGATTCCGGTGGCGCGCAGCGGTCCGGACCCTTCATCCACCGACACGTCGTTCAGGACCACGGTCGTGGCGGGCTCGTGGTTCTGCTGGGCCAGGAACGGCGCGAACACCTGCCAGTCGCCGAATTCCGGTACGGGACAGAGGAAGCTTTCGACGGGCGCCGCGAACCGCCGCACCGGGACGCTCGACGGGCCGGTTGTTCGAGCGTGCGGTGAGTCCGTCGACGCTCCCCTCGGCCCGGCGAACTCGGACTTGACCTCGACCTCCCCGTCGGCCGAGACGGTCGTGGTCTCCTGAACATCCCACTTCGAGGACGAGTACTCCTGCTCATTGGAGAACTGCCATCGGGTGTTCCAGCGAGCCACCAACATCCCCGTGTCGTGCGGCTTGAGGTCGATCATCTGCGTGCACCAGGACCTGTCGTCGAACAGATACACACGCCACATACCGCGCGGCCATCTTTCGACCAGTGCCAGCGGTTGCTTCCGCGCGGACAGCAGAACCGCGTAATCCATCCCGGCAGCATGCTTGCGTGCCGCGAGCGCCCGTGACATCGGGTCCGGATGGGTCGTTCCCCGATAGGAGCCCCACATCTCGCCGTACGACACATCAAGACCGTCGAAGATCACAGCCGCACCTCTCCCCCCGTGGCACCGGCCACGCCCAAGCAGTGGCGCTCGACGGTGACGCCTGCCGCAACGCCCTGCCCTTCCGAAGCTTCGTTGTGCCGCCAGTCTGCCACCGGGGTGTGACACAGGGTTTGTGGGAGGCTCGCGACCTACGCCCTGACCGCGACCAGCACCGTCACCGGCTTTCACCGCCACCTGCGTCTACGGCGTCCCGGCCGAGGTAGGTGGCGACGGCATCATCACCGAAGGACGCGGTGAGTGCCCGTGCGATCAGCTCGGGCAGCCGGCGGCGGTGCAGTCGGCGGCGGTGCAGTCGGCGCGCTGGGCGGCGGCGAATCGGGCGAGGGCTTCGCGGAGGGTCGCGGAGGTCGAGGGGAAGATCCCGCGAGCCCCTCCGTCGTGGTCGGGACGAGCACAGGCCCTGCTACCCGCGCCTGTGGTGAAGTTCGTGCCTCAACCGCGCTCCGGTTCTCGCGCTGTCCGGCGGGCGCACGGCGAGACCCCCAGGCCTGGCAGCTCCTGGCGTCACATGCCTCTCGTCGGAGGGGTGTTGGTCACCAGCGCGGGATCGTCGGGGTCTTCCAGCCCGGGTCCGCCTCGCGCATCGCCGCCGCGTCGTCGCGCTCCCGCATCCTGCCGTCGTCGTCCAGCCACCGCCGGTGCAGGGCGGCGAGCTTCTCGCGGTCCAGTTCCACCCCGAGGCCCGGTGCGTCCGAGACGTCGAGCCGGCCGTTCCGGAAAGTGTGCCGGGTGGTGATGACGTCCTCGGTCTGCCACGGGTAGTGGCTGTCGCAGGCGTAGTCCAGGTTCGGGACGGTCGCCGCCACGTGGGTCATCGCGGCCAGGCTGATCCCGAGGTGGGTGTTGGAGTGCATCGACAGGCCGACGCCGAACGTGCGGCAGACGGCGGCGAGTTCGCGCGTCCGGTGCAGTCCGCCCCAGTAGTGGTGGTCGGAGAGCACGACCTGTACGGCGTCCGAGGCGAAGGCCCCGGCGATCTCGGGGACGGTCGTGACGCACATGTTGGTGGCCAGCGGCACGGACGTGCCCGCCGACACCTGGGCCATCAGGTCCGTGCCGCTCGCCGGGTCCTCCAGGTATTCGAGGACGTCCGCCAGCTGCTCGGCGACGTACAGCGAAGTCGGTACGGACCAGGCACCGTTGGGGTCCAGTCGCAGCGGCTGCCCGGGGAACGCCTCCGCGAGTGCCCGGACGGCCGCGATCTCCTGCTCGGGCTCGAACACCCCGCCCTTGAGCTTGAACGACGAGAAGCCGTAGTCACGGGCGAAGCGCCGGGCCTGGGCGACCACACCCGCCGGGTCGAGGGCCGCGTCCCAGTCGTCCTCGGCGCCGCCGCCCGGGTGCTCCGCCCAGCGGTAGAAGAGGTACGCGCTGTACTCGACGGACTCGCGCACCTTGCCGCCGAGCAGCGCGTGCACGGGCAGGCCCAGCGTCCTGCCGAGGGCGTCCAGACAGGCGACCTCGAAGCCCGAGACGACGGAGAGGCGGAGCTTGTCGGCGGTCTGCACCCCGCGCAGGCCGCCCGCGTCCACCCGCGCGTCCGTGGTGTCCGGGTCGCCGCACACCTCGTCTGCCAGGGCGAAGAGCCCGTTCACGTCGCTGACCGAACGGCCCGGGAGCGCCCGTGCCAGCGGCTCCGCCAGCTCCAGATACTTGCCGTCGCCGTACGTCTCGCCGATCCCCGTGATGCCACCGCGCGTGACGACCTCCACGATGAGCCGGGGGGTGTAGGGCTGGTGGACGCCCTGTGTGTTCAGCAGCGGTGGGTCGGCGATGAGGATGGGGGTGAGCCGGACCTCGTCGATGAGCAGCGCGGTGTTCATACGTGAACTCTATTCAGAGGTGAGACCGGGGGCTAGGGGCGGGGACGGTGGCATCCGTCTCTCCGCCAGGCCCTCGGCCCGTCTTGCCGCCCGTCTTGCCGCCCACCTCACCGCCCTTCTCTCCGACCGCCCCTCCGTCCGCTCTTCCGCCCGCCCTTCCTGGTCTTTCCCGGTTTTTCACGTGACCCGTGGTGGACTGCATACCGACTGGTCGGCATCATGGTGGCTCACGACGGTACGCCCGCCGTCGTGAGCCACGGAGGTAGGCACGATGAGCCCAGTCCCGCCAGGACTCGACCCGGAGAAGCTGCGCGCCCACCTGGACCGCGCGCGACCCGGGCTGGTGAGCGGACCTCTCGACGCGCGCCTGATCGAGGGCGGCCGGTCCAATCTCACCTACACCGTCACGGACGGGACGGGCAGCTGGGTGGTCCGCAGGCCCCCGCTCGGTCATGTCCTGGCCACCGCGCACGACATGAAGCGGGAGTACCGCGTGATCAGCGCGCTGCACCCGACGAACGTGCCGGTCCCGGAACCCCTGCTGTTCTGCGCGGACGAGTCCGTCCTCGGCGCCCCCTTCTACGTCATGGAGCACGTGGCGGGCACGCCGTACCGTACGACCGAACAGCTCGCCCCGCTCGGGCCGGCGCGCACCCGCGCCGCGGTCCTCTCCCTGGTGGACACCCTGGTCGACCTGCACGCCGTCGACCCCGAGACCGTCGGCCTGGGGGACTTCGGGCGGCCCGAGGGCTTCCTCGACCGGCAACTGCGGCGCTGGGCCAAGCAGTTGGCGGCCTCCCGGGGCCGGGACCTGGCGGGCATCGACGAACTCCAGGCCGCCCTCGGCCGCGCGCTGCCCCACTCCCCGCAACCCACCGTGATCCACGGCGACTTCCGGCTCGACAACGTCCTGATCGGCGAAGGCGACCGGATCAACGCCGTCCTCGACTGGGAGATGTCCACACTCGGCGATCCGCTGACGGACCTGGGCCTGCTGGTGATGTACAGCGCGCGCCTGGAGGTGACCGGCTCGCCCATCAGCACGACGGCGGGCGCGGCCGGGCACCCGGAGCCGGCCGAGCTGGTCGCGCGGTACGCCGCGCGCTCCGGCCGGGACACCGGCGCGATCGCCTGGTACACGGCGTTCGCGTGGTTCAAGCTCGCCGTGATCCTGGAGGGCATCCACTACCGCTACACCCTCGGACAGACCGTCGGACCCGGTTTCGACCGGATCGGCACGCTCGTCCCCGTCTTCATCCGGCACGGCCTCACCACCCTCCAGGAAGGCTGAGTACCCCATGGACTTCGCATTCGACACCCGTACGGAAGAGCTGCGCGAGCGGCTGCTCGCCTTCATGGACGCCTACGTCTACCCGGCCGAGGACGTCGCCCGGGAGCAGCGGGAGCGGCTGGCGAGCCCCTGGGACACGCCGGCGGTGGTGGGCGAGCTGAAGGCGGAGGCGCGCCGGCAGGGGCTGTGGAACCTCTTCCTGCCGGACGGGGAGCACGGCGCGGGCCACGGCGCGGGGCTGACCAACCTCCAGTACGCGCCGCTCGCGGAGATCACCGGGCGTTCGCCGAATCTGGCGCCGACCGCGCTCAACTGCGCGGCGCCGGACACCGGGAACATGGAGGTGCTCGCGCAGTTCGGTTCGGAACGGCAGAAGAAGCAGTGGCTGGAGCCGCTGCTGGCGGGCGAGATCCGCTCCGCGTTCGCGATGACGGAGCCCGAGGTGGCCTCCTCGGACGCGACGAACGTACGGACGAGCATCGAGCGGGACGGGGACGAGTACGTAGTCACGGGCCGTAAGTGGTACATCTCCGGGGCGATGAACCCGGACTGCGCGGTCTTCATCGTCATGGGCAAGACCGACCCGGACGGCGCGGACGTCCGCCGCCAGCAGTCGATGATTCTCGTCCCGCGCGACACGCCCGGGGTCGAGGTGCGGCGGGCGATGCGGGTGTACGGGTACGAGGACCACGGGCACGGCGGCCATGCCGAGGTCGTCTTCGACCACGCGCGGGTGCCCGCGTGGCACTTGATCGGCGAGGAGGGCGGCGGGTTCGCGATCGCGCAGGCGCGGTTGGGGCCCGGGCGGATCCACCACTGCATGCGGCTGATCGGCATGGCGGAGCGGGCGATCGAGCTGATGTGCCGGCGGGCGGTGTCCCGTACCGCGTTCGGGCGTCCGCTCGCCGAGCAGGGGGTGGTGCGGAACTGGATCGCGGACGCGCGGGTGACGGTGGAGCAGCTGCGGCTGCTGGTGCTGAAGACGGCGTGGCTGATGGACACGGTGGGGAACCGGGGGGCGCACACGGAGATCCAGGCGATCAAGATCGCGACGCCGCGGGCGGTGGTGGACATCCTGGACCGGGCGGTGCAGTTGTACGGGGCGGGTGGGGTGAGTCAGGACTTTCCGCTGGCGGAGCTTTGGGCGGGGGCGCGGACGTTGCGGCTGGCGGATGGGCCGGATGAGGTGCATCAGCGGTCGTTGGCGCGGCGGGAGCTGTCGCGGTACGCGTGACGTTGCCCTGGCGGCCGTGCTTTTGTCCTCAATCGCCGGACGGGCTTGGTTTTGCCCGCTGCGGACCGGTGGCCTGGGTGCGGGTTGTTGCCGGGGGCCGGGCAGGGGTCGTGTCCTGCACTGCATGTTTTACGTCGCGTTCGGGACCTTGTCTTGTTCGGGTGCGCCACGCGACACAAAACACGCTTTACGTTCCGGACACGACCCCTGCCCGTCCCCCTTCCAGGCCCGCGTACAGGACAACCCCCGACCCGCCCCGGCCTTGGACGGCGACGGGGGCACCCTCCAGCTTGTCCGGCGTTTGAGGACATCTTTGACCCGCACCCGGCAACGGTGCAGAGGCCAAATTCAAGCCCGTCCGGCGATTGAGGACATCCTTGAGCCGCGCTCGGCGACGGGCGGAGGCCAAAATCAAGCCCGTCCGGCGATTGAGGACAAGCAGGCAACGGGCCATGCGTCAACCGTGGGTTGACGGGCGCGGGGGTGTCAACCTAGGGTTGACGCATGGTGAATCCCACTCAGGTCAAAAATCCCGTCCGCCTCGACGACCTCATCGACGCGATCAAGAACGTCCACGGCAACGCCCTCGAACAGCTACAGAGCGCCGTCGTCGCCGCCGACCACCTCGGTGACGTCGCCGACCACCTCATCGGCCACTTCGTCGACCAGGCCCGCCGCTCCGGTGCCTCGTGGACCGAGATCGGCGCGTCCATGGGCGTCACCCGGCAGGCCGTCCAGAAGCGGTTCGTGACGAAGGACGAGCCGGCGCCCAACGTCAACCAGGACTTCAGCAGGTTCACGCCCCGCGCCAGGAACGTCGTCGTCGCGTCCCAGAACGAGGCCCGCGAACGCGGGCACACCCAGATCGGCACCGGGCATCTCGTGCTCGGCCTGCTCGACGACCCCCAGGGCCTCGCCGCCCAGGTGCTCGTCGCGCGGGGCGTGGAGCTGGAGACCGTCCGGGCGGCCGCGGCCGGGGCGTTGCCGGAGCCCTCCGGGGAGCCCGTGCCCGACCTCGTCCCCTTCGACGCCGGGGCCAAGAAGGCCCTGGAGCTCACCTTCCGCGAGGCACTCCGGCTGGGCCACAGCTACGTCGGCACGGAACACGTGTTGCTGGCCCTGCTGGAGCAGGAGAACGGCGCGGGTGTCCTCAGCGGGCTCGGCCTGGACAAGGCGAGCACCGAGGAGCAGGTGTCGGCGGCGATCACGGCGATCCGGGAGAAGCTCCAGGACTAGCCGACCCGCCTTACGGGCGCAGCGCCCGCAGGAGGAGGTCCGCCAGGTGGTCCGCGACCTGTTGCGGGGTGAGCGGGCCGTCCGGGCGGTACCACGTCGACAGGTGGTGAACCGAGCCGAAGTGGTAGTCCACCACCAGATCCGCCGGCGTGGCCGTGGAGAAGACCCCGCTCCGCTGTCCCTCCTCCACCAGCGCGCGGAAGCGCTCGTGGTAGCGGCGCCGCTCGACCCGGACCTCCTTGTTCTTCTCCGGGCTCAGGTGATGCATCGAGCGGAAGAAGATCGCCGCGTCGTCCAGATTGTCGATCGTTGTTACCACTACGTCGGCCGCTGCCGCTCGGAGACGGTGTTCCACCGGCTCGTCCGCGTCGGCGAAAGCGTCGAGGCGTTCCTGCTGGAGGCGCAGGACGCGGGCGTAGACCTCCTGGAGGAGATCCTCCTTGGAGCCGAAGTAGTGGTAGAGCGCGCCCTTGGTGACGCCCGCCCCCTCCACGATCTCCTGGACGGACGTCCGGTCGTACCCCTGCTCCGCGAAGAGCCGGGTGGCGGCGGCCAGCAGCCGCTGGGGTACGGGAGCCGCCCCCTCCTCCGTGGTCCTGGCCATGCGCCGCCACCTGCCTCTCGTTCCGTACCGCACATCTGTACGCATATCTGTGCCACGTGTTCGGGCCGCACTCCGGACACACACCGGGCCTGACTGAGACCCATCTCACCCTGAGGATGAACGCAATTCCCGCCTGAGGATCTTCCCACTCGCCGTCTTGGGCAGCTCCTCCAGGATCTCGACCTCGCGGGGGTACTTGTACGCGGCGAGCCGCTCCGCGCAGTACGCGCCCAGCTCCCCGGGCTCCGCCGACGCGCCGGGGCGCAGGCTGACGTACGCCTTGACGCTTTCGCCCCGGTACGCGTCGGGGACGCCGACCACGGCCGCCTCGCGCACGGCGGGGTGGGTGTACAGCACGTCCTCGACCTCGCGCGGCCAGACCTTGAACCCCGACGCGTTGATCATGTCCTTCTTGCGGTCGACGACGTACAGCCAGCCCTCCCGGTCCATGAATCCGATGTCGCCGGTGCGCAGTTCCCCGCCGGGGAAGGTCGCCCCGGTCGCCTCGGGCAGCCGCCAGTAGCCGGGGACGACCTGCGGTCCGCTCACGGCGATCTCGCCCTGCTCGCCGAACGGCACGTCCTCGCCCGCCTCGTCCACGATCCGTACCACCGTGTCCGGTCCCGGCACGCCGACGGAGAGGGTGCCGGAGGCCGGGTCGACCGGTGCCTCGCGGTGGGGCGGTACGGCGGCGCAGGGGGCGGTGCACTCGGTGAGCCCGTAGCCGTTGCGCAGGTACGGGCCGAAGCCCGCGCGGAACTTCTCCACCAGCGCGGGCGGCAGCGGCGCCCCGCCCGACGAGATCACCTGGAAGGAGTCGAAGTGGCCCGGGGTCGCGCCGGGGTGGGCGGCGAGCGCCATGAACGCGGTGGACGGGCCGACGGTGTACGCGGGGCGGTGTTCGGCGAAGGCGTCGAGCACCACGCCGGGGTGGAAGCGGTACGCGAGCGCGAGGGTGCCCGCGTTGGTGAAGCAGGCGGCCAGCTGGCAGACCATGCCGGTGATGTGGAAGAGCGGCGCGAGCGCGAAGTAGCAGGCGCCCGGCGCGAGCGGGTGGCCCGCG
Organism: Streptomyces sp. SID3212; assembly: GCF_009865405.1. Lineage (GTDB taxonomy): Bacteria > Actinomycetota > Actinomycetes > Streptomycetales > Streptomycetaceae > Streptomyces. The sequence continues at coordinate 21,002 of NZ_WWJY01000329.1, forward strand.
CGCTGGCGTTCGGCGTTGACCATGATGTTGGCGTGGGTGTTCATGGCGCCCTTGGGCCGGCCGCTCGTCCCCGAGGTGTAGCTGATCAGGGCCACGTCCCCGGCGGCGGGACCGCGTTCGGCGGGCAGCGGGAGGCCCCGGCGGGCGACGGCGAGCAGGTCGTCGGTGTCGGCGGGCACGGGCAGCCGGTCGAAGGCGAGGACGCGCGGGTCGTCGCGGGTCTGGAGGTCGCGTTCGCAGGTGGTGAGGACGATCCGGACGGAGGAGGCGGCGACCGTGTCGCGCAGGAACGCCTCCCAGGAGCGGTCCGCGCAGACCAGCGCGGTCACCTCGGCGTCCGCCAGGACATGGCCGACCTCGGCCGACTTGTACATCGGGTTGACGGGGACGACGGTCGCGCCGGCCTTCCACGCGCCGAGCAGCGCGAGGACGAACTGCGGGCTGTTCTGGAGCATGATCGCGACCCGGTCGCCGCGCCGCAGCCCCCGGGCGGCGAGGTGGCCGGCCACGGAGTCGGAGAGCGCGTCCGTCGTGCGGTAGTCGAGCCTGCCGTCGAAGTAGGCGAGCGCGGTGTGTTCCGGGGTACGGGCCACGGCGGCGCGCAGCGCGTGCACCACGGAGTCCGGCGGGTGCACGGGGGCGCGCTGGGCCTCGGTGAGCAGGTGGAGCCAGGGTTTGGCCGCGTAGCCGGACGCCGTCATTCCGCCCCCTCTTCCCACGCGCGCTGGACGCGGTTCATCCCGCGCAGCCAGCGGTCGGGATCGCCGGCGCGCGCCTGGGCGTAGCCCGCGACCTCGGGGTGCGGGAGGACCAGGAAGCGGTCCTCGGCCATGGCGGTGAACAGGGCGTCGGCGACCGCTTCCGGCTCGACCGCGCTGGGCGCGAGCACCAGTTCGCCGGCGCTCCCGGCGGCGGTGAGCATGTCCGTACGGACGCCCTGCGGGCAGATGGCGTGGACCTTGAGGCCGCGGTGCCGGTAGGTGAGGGAGAGCCATTCCGCGTAGGCGAGCGCCGCGTGTTTGGTGACGCTGTACGGCGCCGCGCCGATCATGGTGAGCAGTCCGGCGGCCGAGACGGTCGAGACGAACCGGCCGCTGCCGCGCTCCAGCCAGTCGGGCAGCAGGGCGCGGCCCGCCCGGACGTGCGCCATGACGTTGACGTCCCAGGCGTCCGCCCATATGTCGTCCCCGGCGAGCCCGTCGCCGGCCGAGCCGAGGCCCGCGTTGGCGCAGTAGATGTCGACGGTCCCGCCGAGGGCCTCGCGGGCCGCCTCCACGATCCGGGACGCGTCGCCGGGGACGGCGAGGGCGCCGATGCCGTCGGCGACCGCGGTGGCCTTGTCCGCGTCGAGGTCGTTGACGACGACCTTCGCCCCTCCGGCGGCGAATCTGCGGGCGAGGGCGGCGCCGATCCCGCCGCCGGCTCCCGTGACCACCACGCGCGCACCCTGCACCGAACTCATGGGACCTGCCTTCCGGGCCTTCCGGCCATCCTGCCGTGGGGCGGTGCCGACCTCTGCGCCGACCTCAGCAGACTAACCAGTCGGTATGTGCGGGGGAAGGGTGGGCGGACGACGACGTGCCGGACAGGCCGTGGTGCGGCCTGTCCGGCGTGCGCGCGCGTCGGTCAGCGGTGCGAGGGGAACTCCACCACCTGCTGGTACGTCGGCCTGTTCTGCCAGCTGATCGTGGGATGGGTGATCCCGCCCAGCGCCCGGTGGATGATCGCGTCCGAGCACCACTGGTCGCCCGCGCCGCAGCTGTCGTCCCCCGGGTACACCTGGGCGGCGGGCACCGCCACGGCGGCCTTGAGGGTGGTCAGCAGGGTGTCGCGGCAGGTGCTCAGCGTTCCGTTCCCGCAATACGTACGGGGTGAGGGAGTCTGCACCGGGTCGCCGAGGACCTGCCTCAGGTCCTTGTCGACATATCCCCACCAGCCGTACTGGAAGGCGGATCCCCCGTGTGCGCCCGTCGGCCCGTGGGACGCGGCCGGTGACTCGTCGACGGGCAGCGAGGCGGTGAGAGCGCCGTACAACTCGTCACCGAGGCCCGGCTCGAACTCCGCCTCGACGAGCCGGGGCCACCACGCGTCCATGATCCGCACAGCCGCCGCATGGGTGTACGTGTGCGACCCCTGCGAGGTCTCCCGGCGCTCGGACCCGGCGGCCCGCCACGCGTCGAGCTGCTGCACGGCGGTGTTCAGCTGGGGATCGGTGACGGCGGCGGACCTGATCACCTTGAGGAGTTCGGGCAGCACCTGTTCCCCGCGCAGGTCGGTCAGCGCGGCGTCGGCCATCGCCCGGGTGAGCGAGGCGCGGGTGACTCCCCCGGTCGCGACCAGCTTCTTGACCCGGCCGTCGAGCAGGTCGCCCCGGTGGACGGCGCCGAAGCCGAAGGCGGCCGTGTTGTAGTCCTTTGCCTGCCGGTTGTTCCACGAGATGTAGTAGTCCTGCCCGGTGGACCGCGGATGCTCGGCGGGCGGGGTGTACGCGGCCGTGTTGAAGCCGGGGTCGTAGTCCTGCCATTCGTACGCGGGCTCGGCCCTGACGGGCAGCGCGGCGTCCACGCCGGCCGCGCGGACCGGGTTCAGGCCGCTGTTGTAGAAGGCGGCGGTGCGGGAGTCCGCGTAGAACCAGTTGAAGGCGTAGCCGATGTGCTGCGCGGCCTCCTGGAAGGACGCCGCGTCCGTCGTCTGCGCGGGGTCGTTCAGCATCTGGAAGCCGATGATCGAGTCGGCCTCGTGGCGGTAGGTGGTGCGCAGGGAGGTGTACGCGACGGGCTTGCCGTCGATGGTGGCGCGGTGCGTGACCAGGCCGTACTTCGTCCGCCAGACCTGGAGCCGGTACGAGCCCGCGGCCGTCGAGTCGGCCACCGAGGGCTTCCAGGAGTTGACGCGCTCCATCTTCTCCATCGGGGTGCAGACGGAGCGGTAGAGGTAGTGGGCGGAGGCCTTGGTGGCCGGGGAGCCGTCCGGCTCGCACAGTTCGATCGCGTACGTGTCGGTGATGTCCTGGGCCGCCGAGGTGGCGCTCCACGCGTAGTCCTGGCCGCGGCCCATCTGCACGTACATCCCGACCCCGGCGAAGGCGACGCCCCGCGCGCTGATGCCGGGGCCCTGGAGCTCCTGGAGCATCATGAGCTGTGGCGCGAAATAGCCGGTTTGCGGGCCGAACACGGCGACGGGATTGCCGCTCGCGGTGTGCGCGCCGGAGACCAGCAGGGCGTTGGACATCCCGCGTTTCGGGTCGAGCGAGCCGGGCGGCACCACCCCGTCGTCGAAGATGCCCTGCGCGGGCCTGAGCTTCTTCGGGGCGTTCACGGGGGCCTTGGCGCGGGTGACGGCCGAGCCGGTCCTGTCGTACACGAGCGGTTCGTTCTGGACGGAGCCGCGGTCGGGCAGGGCCGTGCCGCGCGGCTGCGCGGGTTTCCGCGCGTACGGGAAGCTCTCGCCCTCGTGGAGGGTGAGGACGGCCTCGGGGTCGTCGCGCTGCCGGAAGGACTCCCAGATCTCGGTGCCCTCGGCCACGCCGTACTTCTGCTGGGAGGCGAGGAGGGAGAGCGCGGCCTGGACCTCGCCGCCGCCTCCGCCGCCGAACTGGCCGCCGACGACCGACGCGATGGAGATCAGGTCGGTGATCCTGAAGGGCTGGATCTCGCCGACGTTGGTGATCGAGTCGATCTTCCCGGTGAGGACGTACTCGCCGGGGAAGTAACGGCCGTCCTTGGACTTCTGCCGGTAGGCGTTGATGCCGTCGACGTACGCCTGCGCGTCGGCCATGGCCAGCTCGCCGCGCTCGCCCCCGGTGGTCCTGATGCGGTCGACCTGGGCCTGGAGGTCGGCTTCCGTGTACGGGGCCGAGGGCCAGAACTGCTGCTCCAGGCCCTGGTTGGCGAGGGCGCCGCCGGCGAAGGAGGTCAGCTCGCCCCGGCCGATGTGCCGGAAGAGGTCCATCATCCAGAGCCGGTCCTGGCCCGCCGCGAAACCGGCGCCGAACTCGGTGCCGTAACGGGTGGTGCCCTTGATGTGGGGCACGCCGGTCTGCTTGTCGCGGGTGATCGTGACGTCCGGGCGCGGAGTGGTGACGGACTCGACCTGGTTCGCCGGGACGCCGAAGGAGGCGTCGTTGAAGAACGTGGTGAGGGTGGAGTCGGTGAGGGTGTTGCGGCCGGCGACCAGCGCGTCGTACCGGGCCAGCTGGTCGGAGCTGTGGGCGGGGTGGGTGCCGAACAGGATGTTGCCGAGGATGTCGGCGAGGGTCGCGTTCCCGTTCTCGCCGGGCGGCAGGATGTCGTCGCACTGGCTCGCGCAGTGGTCCGCCACCGGGACGGCGGCGCGGAGGGATTCGGGGTCGGCCGCGGCGGCCCGGGACGGTGGGGAGAGCAGGGCGGCGCCGAGCGCGAACACCGCGGCGGCGGCGAGGGCGGTCGTGGAGAGGGTCCGGGCGGGGAGAGTCCCGCCGGGGAGGGTCCTGGTGGTCCTTCGGGCTGTTCTGGCGCTCGTGAGTCTTCCGGTGCGTCGTCGCATGAGGGCTCCTCGGAGAGGCCGATGCGCCGGACGTTACTGCCGGTAGGACCCATCAGTAAGATGAACACCAGTCACCTTTTCCCGGCCGCGGATAAGAGTTTTCTGTGAATCCGCCTCGAACATTGCTCGATAGAAGGCGTTATGGGAGTTTCGTTCCAGCCAGTTGTTTTTTGATGGATCCGAACGGGGCAGGCGTACGTCCATTCCTCAACGCCGAGGTATCAGCGACGGAGGTGGCATGCATGGCCAAATTCCGGAGTCTTGCGAGACAGGTGCGTGACCCGGGGTGCGATCTGGCCTTGCGACGGTATTCACTGCGCAAGTGCCTGGAACGATTCGCCCCTTACGGTCACCGGGCGACCTGGGACCATCTGTGCGCCCGGCACGGCATCGGTCCCGAGGACCGGGCGCCGGACCCGGCGCGGCTGATGGCCGCACTGGACGAACTGGAAGAGGCGCGGGACGTGTGGCTCGCGTACGAGGAAGAATTCGCGGAGCGGCGCAAACGGGAGAAGCACGACGGGCTGCGGCGGCCCGGGAGCTTCGACGACTGGCACCGGCGGACCTGGGGCGGCAACGGTGTGGCCCGCTGCGACAACCCGGCGGTCCACCCGTCGGAGTCGCTCGCCGAGGTGCTGCGCCGGCTGATCGCCGGACTGGAGTCGGGCCCGGGAGCGGCCTGCCCGGTCTGCGCGGAGCGTGGCATCGTCTGGCAGCCCGATCTCTCCAACGAGCCGTGGTCAGGACCGGTGTGCCGGGGCTGTGGCATCGTCGTGCCGCAGCCCGTTCTCACGTCCGAGGCACTGGCCCGCGCCAAGAAGGCCCGGCTCAAGGAACTGGCCTCGGCGGCGTGACCCCCGCGCCCCCGAGGCAACGGTGAGGTGCCCGGTACCGGAGCGCGGTGCCGGGCGCGCTTATTCGGTGGCCCGGTGGTGGCCGGTGCCCGCACAGTGGGCGGCGGAACCGGTCACTGCCGTACGCACGAGGGGGAAGTGCCATGTCGACGCTGCGTGTCACCGCCGAGACACTGATCGTCCACGCGCATCCGAACGCGGACGCGCTGGAGCTGGCCCAGGTGGGCCTGTACCGCGCCGTCGTCGCCAAGGGCGCGTACCGCACCGGTGACATCGCGTTCTACATCCCGGAGCAGGCGGTGCTGCCCGCCGGGCTGATCGAGGAGCTGGGGCTCACCGGCCGGCTGGCGGGACGCGCCGCGGACCGGGTGAAGGCGGTACGGCTGCGCGGCGAGCTGTCGCAGGGGATCGTGTGCCGGCCGCGCGCGCTGGCCGGTGTGGACCTGGCGGCGGCGGTCGCGGACGGCACGGACTTCGCCGGACGGCTCTCCGTCACCAAGTGGGTGCCGCCCGTGCCTCCCACGATGGACGGCGAGGTGGAGCAGGCGCCGGACCTGCTGCCGTGGGTCGACATCGAGAACGTCCAGCGCTACCCGGACGTCTTCGAGCCGGGCGAACCGGTGATCCTCACGGAGAAGCTGCACGGCACGGCCTGCCTGCTCACGTACACGGCCGACGGCGGCGGGGTCCAGGTCGCCTCCAAGGGCTTCGGCGCGAAGGGGCTGGCGCTCAAGGAGGACCCGCGCAATCTGTACTGGCGCGCGATACGGGCCCACGACGTCCCGGCGGTCGCCGCCCGGCTCGCGGAGAAGCTCGGCGCACGCCGGATCGGCGTCTTCGGCGAGGTGTACGGAGCGGGCGTGCAGGACCTGCCGTACGGGGCGGACGGGCGCGGTACGACGCTCGGGTACGCCGTGTTCGACGTCTCGGCGGAGATCGGCGGGCAGGTCGTCTGGCTGTCGCCGGCGGAGCTGCTGACCGGTGAACTGCCCGTCGTACCCACGCTGTACGAAGGTCCGTACGCGATCGAGAAGGTGCTGGAGGCCGCGTCGGGGCGCGAGACGGTCTCCGGGCGCGCGCTGCACCTGCGGGAGGGCGTGGTGATCCGTCCGGTGACGGAGCGCCACAGCCCGGTGCTCGGCGGCCGGGCGATCGCGAAGGCCGTCAGCCCGGCCTATCTGACCCGCAAGGGCGGTACGGAGTACGAGTGACCCGTACTCCCCCCACCCGTACTCCCCCTACCCGTACTCCCCCCTTGAGGTGAGTCCCCCACGGATGAGGACGGCCCCGGCCCGGTCAGGGTGTGGGGCCGTCCTCGCCCGGGGGCGGCGTGGGGCTGCCCGGCAGGAGGCGGGAGCCGGTGAGGCGGTCGCCGAAGACGTCGTCCGGGTTGGAGAGCACGCAGGTCTCCAGGGAGAGGCAGCCGCAGCCGATGCAGTCCGTGAGATGGTCCCGGAGCCGGCCGAGCTGGTGGATGCGCCGGTCCAGCTCGGAGCGCCAGGTCTCCGAGAGGCGCGCCCAGTCCTCGCGGTTGGGGGTGCGCTCCTCCGGCAGCTCCGACAGGGCGTCCCTGATCGTGGCCAGCGGGATGCCGACCCGCTGGGCGGCCCGGACGAACGCCACGCGGCGCAGCGCGTCCCTGCTGTAGCGGCGCTGGTTGCCGCTGGTCCTGCGGCTGCTGATCAGGCCTTTGGCCTCGTAGAAGTGGAGGGCCGACACGGCGGCGCCACTGCGCGCGGACAGCTGACCGACGGTGAGTTCATGGATCTTCTCCGGAATCTGCGGCACCCCTCGGAGCCTACTGTCCGGGTGCGCGGGCGAGTGGAGTCGGCCGGAGTCGCGTTGACAGGAGCACTTCCGGCCGCCCATGCTGAGCAAGCGCTTAGACACCACGGGACGCGTGACGTGGCGCGTGACGGGACACCGGGCCGGACACTTCGAGAGGCAGGCACAGGGACATGGCTGAGCCGAGGATCTTCACCTCCGCCGAGGAGCTGCGCGCCGGGGTCGGCGAGCAGCTGGGTCACAGCGACTGGCTGGAGGTCGACCAGAAACGGATCGACCTCTTCGCCGAGGCCACCGGCGACCACCAGTGGATCCACGTGGACCCGGAGCGCGCGGCGGCCGGTCCCTTCGGCACGACGATCGCGCACGGCTATCTGACGCTGTCGCTGCTCCCGGTGTTCGTACCGCAGATCATCGCCGTCGAGAACGTGACCATGGGCGTCAACTACGGCACCAACAAGGTCAGGTTCCCGGCCCCCGTGCCGGTCGGCTCGCGGCTGCGCGCCTCGGCCGTGCTCCGGAGCGTCGAGGAGGCGGGCGGCGGGGTACAGCTGACCGCCCTCGTCACCGTCGAGCGCGAGGGCGGTACGAAGCCGGTCTGCGTGGCGGAGTCGGTGTCGCGGTACTACTTCTAGGACAGCTGCTGGGCCAGTCCGACGATGATGCCCTCCGGGCCCCGGACGTAGCAGAGCAGGTTGCTGTCCTCGTACCGGGCGATCTCGCCCAGCACCTCGGCGCCGTGAGGGCGCAGGCGGGCGACGGTGTCCTCGATGTCGTCGACGGCGAACATCACGCGGTGCGTGCCCAGGATGTTGTGCGGCCGGTCTCGCGGCCCGTCGCTCGTCGCCGCGGGGCTGAGGTACTTCGCCAGCTCCAGCCGGCTGTGGCCGTCCGGGGTCCTGACCATCGCGATGTCGCAGCGCACGCCGTCGAGCCCGGTGCACCGGTCGGCGAAGAGGCCCTCGATCCGCGCCGTGCCCTCCAGCTCCATCCCGAGCTCCAGGAAGAACGCGACGGCGGCGTCCAGGTCCTCGACGACGATGCCGACGTTGTCCATCCGCTGAATCGCCATGCTGATCTCTCCTTGCTCCTGTGTTCCTCGTGCGGCCGGTGGTGGCCTTCGACATCCCCGGGACGGAGCCGGCGCCACGTTCTCGACATGCGCGGCCCACCCTACGACCGGCGCCGCGGAGGGGCGCCGGCCACGACATTGCGCCGTGCTTGCGGGGGTGTGCGTATACGTACTCGTGCGTACGGCGCGGCCGTGCGGCGATGTCGTGCGGCGATGTCGTGCGTCCGAGTCGTATGCGGGGGAGAGCTGACCGTGGATCTGCGCTACTGGTTGCCGCGCGCGGTGGAGGTGGCCGAACGGTTCGGCGAGCAGTTCGGGCCGTTCGAGCCGCATGCCGCCCATCAGGTGGACGATGTCGCCTTCGGTGAGGCGTTCGGGCGCTTCGCCAAGCGGATGGACGACAACTACCCGTTCTTCCACCCCCGTTACGCGGGTCAGATGGTGAAGCCGCCGCACCCGGCGGCCGTGGTCGGCTACCTCACGGCGATGCTCTTCAACCCCAACAACCACGCGGCCGAGGGCGGCCCGGCCACCACGGAGATGGAGCGCGAGTGTGTCGCCGCGCTGGCCGGGATGTTCGGACTGCCCGCGCACGTGGGGCATCTGACGACCAGTGGGACGATCGCGAACCTCGAAGCGCTGTACGTGGCCCGCCTGTTGCACCCGGACCGGGGGGTCGCGTACAGCTCGGAGTGCCACTACACGCATGAGCGGATGTGCCGCGTGCTGGGCGTGGAGGGGCACCAGGTCGGGGTCGACGCGCACGGCCGGATCGATCTGGACGCGCTGGAGACGTTGTTGCGTACGGGCCGGGTCGGCACCGTCGTGGTGACCACCGGCACCACCGGTCTGGGCACGGTCGACCCGGTGCACGAGGTGCTCCCGCTGGCCCGGCGGTACGGGGCGCGGGTGCACGTGGACGCGGCGTACGGCGGTTTCTACGCGCTCCTCGGCCGGTCGGACGCGGGCGGCGGGACGGGGGGCATCGACCCGCGGCCGTGGCAGGCGATCTCCGCGTGCGACTCCGTGGTGGTCGACCCGCACAAGCACGGCCTCCAGCCTTACGGGTGCGGCGCCGTGCTGTTCGCCGACCCGAGGGCCGGACGGCACTTCGCGCACGACTCGTCGTACACCTACTTCACCGAGGCCGAACTGCACCTGGGCGAGATCAGCCTGGAGTGCTCGCGGGCCGGCGCCGCGGCGGCCGGCCTGTGGCTGACGCTCCAGCTGCTCCCGCTGACCCCCGACGGATTCGGGGCGATCCTCGCCGCCGACCGCCGCGCGGCCCTGCGGTGGGCGGACCTGATCGAGGACTCGCCGGCCCTGGAGCTCTACCAGCGGCCCGACCTCGACATCGTCACGTACTTCCCCGCGACCCGGCCGGCCACGCTGTCCGCCGTGGACGCAGCGTCCGCCCGTCTCCTGCGAGACGGCATGACCGCTCCCGAGGAGCCGGTCTTCCTGAGCGTGCTGCGTACGGACGCCGAGGCGTTCGTCCGCCGGCATCCGCGGATCGTCCGCGACGCCGAAACGGCACGGGTGATGCGCAGTGTCCTGATCAAGCCGGAGGCCGAGCACTACCTCGACCACCTGCACGCCCGGGTGGAGCAGCTCGCGGTCAACGGCCGCGCGCGGTAGTCCCGGCCCCCGCAACGCCTTCCGGAGGGAATCCGTTGTCCACGATCGAACGTCCGCCGCGCGGTGTCCTGCGCCGTCCCGCCAGGTCCGATACGGACGCTCTGGCCGCACTGATGGCCGAGGCCTTCCGCGACGATCCGCTGACCCGCTGGATCGTCGCGGACGACGCGCGCCGGGCCGAACTGCTGCCCGGCCTCTTCAAGGTCTTCGTCGAGATCTCGCACGACTACGACGGGGTGTCCGTCTCGCCCTGCGGCAACGCCGTCGTCCTGTTCCTGCCTCCGGGCGCCTCGCGGGAGGTGGACCGGCGGGAGGACGAACTCGCCGACCGGTTCGGCGCCGTCCTGGGTGACCACGCGACGGCGCTGGGGACCATCGTCCGCCTCCAGGCCGAACGCCACCCGGCCGAACCCGACCACTACTACGCGTCGTTCGCCGCCGTGCGCGGCTCGCACCGGCGGCGGGGACTGCTCTCCGCGCTGCTGGCGGAGCTGCTCGCACGCGCCGACCGGGGCGGGTACGGAACGTACGCCGAGACCAGCTCACCGGGCGGCGAGGCCTCGTGCCGGGCGGCGGGCTTCCGCCGGCTGGGCGAGGACATCGTCCTCCCGGACAACGGCCCGTCCCTGCGGCCGATGTGGCGGGACCCCCGGTGAGCGGCGGCGAGGTGACGACACCGCCGGTGGGCGGCGACCAGGTGACGAGCCCCCCGACGGGCGGTGACGAGCGCATCCACGTGTGGTCGGCGGCCGAGGTGGCGCGGGGCGAGGTGCCGGCCCGGCACCTGCCGCACCTGCGTGAAGTCCTCGACTGGAGCGGGGACTTCCTGGTCTCCGGCCATCCCGAACTGGGCCGGGGCGGCCCGGTGTGCCCGTACACCCAGCCGTCGCTGCGCAAGGGCCTGTTCCATCTGGCGGTGCCGGCCGAGGGCCAGGGCGAAGACCTGTCCGCCGCTGTCGGTTCTCTACGCGCGTGGCACGAGCGGATCTCGGCGGACCTGGACGACGACAGCCGCGAACTGCTCACCCTGCTGCTGGTGTTACCGCGGTTCGACCGCACCGACTCGGCCGAGCTGGACGAACTCCAGCGCAAGGCCAAGGACGAGTTCGTGGCCGACGGCCTGATGATCGGTCAGTTCCATCCGGTGTGCGACGAGCCGGGGCTCTGGAACACCGCCTTCCGCCCGCTCCGGGCGCCGGTGCCGCTGCTGGCGGTACGGAAGCTCCTCCTCTTCGACCTGCCGTTCCTGCTCACCGACGACACGCACCTCGACCACTACCTGAAGCGCTTCGCGCCCGACCTGCCGGCCCGGGTGCGCGGCCAGTTGGTCAGCCGCCTGGTGCCCTGATCCGGGGCGGGGCCGGTGCCGTCCTCGGGCGGCACCGGCCCCGCCGCCGTCTCCTCCTGGCGCGTGGGTGTGAACCGGAACCCGGCCCTCACTGCCTCTGGGCGGTGACCATCCGCAGGACGAGGTCCGCGTAGAGCGCGCCGACCTCGTCGGCCGTACGGCGGCCCGCCACGTTGAACCAGCGTGCCACGTCGATGCAGAGGGACAGGACGGCGAGGGTGGTGCCCGGCACGTCGGGGACGTCGAACTCGCCGTCCCGTACCCCGTCGGTCAGGATGCGCCGCACCACGGCGTCGCTGCGGCGCCGCAGCTCCAGGATCTCCGCGCGGTGCTCGGGGGCGAGCGCGTCCAGCTCGTACTGCACGACCCGCGCGGTCGTGTGCCGCTCGGCGTGCCAGCGGACGAAGCGGCGGACGACCTCGTCGAGGCGCCGGGTCGCGGTGCCGCCGCCGGCCGCCGCTTCGGTGAGCAGGGTCAGCGCCCGGTCGTGTCCGATCCTGCTGATCCGGTGGAGCAGCTCTTCCTTGGTCTTGAAGTGGATGTAGAGCGCGGCCGGGCTCATCCCGGCGCGGCTCGCGATGTCGCGGGTGGTGGTGGCGTGGTACCCACGCTCGGCGAACGCCTCGACGGCGGCGACCATCAGCCTCCTGGCCGCTTCCGGGGCGACGCCGCCCCAGGGCGCGTCCTCACCGTCGCCCGCCTGCTCCACCGTACGCATCGCTCATCCCTTCGAGTCGGCAGAAGGGTCACCCTACCCGGGAGGGTGAGCAAGCGCTTAGAGCTCAGAGCTTCTGGAAGGGGCCGTGCTCGGCGAGGATCTTCTCCAGCCTGGCCTGGTCGACGCGGCTGACGATCTGGCCGGCCTCCTGGCGGTCCCTGATGACCTTGGCGAGGGTGAAGGCGGAGGTGGTGAGGTAGAGGACCGCGATGGCGAGGAAGCCCCGGACCCACGCGTCGGCGTCGAGGCGGTAGATGCCGATGGAGATGGCGGCGAGCGCGAGGCCGAAGGAGAGGACGGCCTGTCCGTAGTAGGCGCCGGTGTTCTGCTGCTTGACGGGTGTGTCGGTCATGGGGACAGCATCCGCGCGCGGGGGTGGCGGCGGCATCCGCTGCCGTACTCAGGCGGTACTCAGGGCGGCTCTGCCCGCGTACTCCGTACGGCTCCGGAACCGGCTCCGGCTCGCGCTCGGGCTCCAGCTCAGAACGCCGACACACCTGTCAGCGCGCGGCCGATGATCAGTTTCTGGATCTGGCTGGTGCCCTCGTAGAGGGTCATCACCCGCGCGTCGCGCAGGAGTTTGCCGACCGGGTACTCGTCGATGTAGCCGTAACCGCCGAAGACCTGGAGGGCGTTGTTGGCGGACCGTACGGCGGCCTCGGACGCGAACAGCTTCGCCTGGGAGGCGGCCGTCGCGAACTCCTGGCCCCGGTCGATGAGATCGGCGACCCGCCAGGTCAGCAGCCGCGCCGCGTCCACGTCGACCGCGATGGCGCTGATCAGCTCCTGCACCAGCTGGTGGTGGGCGATGGGTTTGCCGAACTGCTCGCGCTCCCCCGCGTATCCGACGGCCGCGTCCAGCGCCGCCCGCGCGATGCCGACGCAGCCGGCGGCGACCGACATGCGGCCCTTGGCGAGGGCGGACATCGCGACGGAGAAGCCCTTGCCCTCGGGGCCGAGCAGGGCGGCGGCCGAGACCCGTACGTCCTCCAGGACCAGTTCGGCCGTGGGCTGGCCACGCAGTCCGAGCTTGCCGTGGAGGGTGCGGCGGGTCAGGCCGGGGGTGTCGGCCGGGACGAGGAAGGCGGAGACGCCCCGGTGGCCGGGGGTGCTGTTGGTGCGCGCGAAGAGGAGGACCACGTCGGCCCAGGTGCCGTTGGTGATGAACATCTTGGAGCCGCTGATGATCCAGTCGGCGCCGTCGCCGCCGCCGTCCCGTACGGCCTTCGTGGTGAGGTTTCCCGCGTCGGAGCCGGTGCCGGGCTCGGTCAGCCCGAAGCAGCCGAGGGCCTCGCCCGAGGTGAGCCGGAACAGCCACGCCCGCTTCTGCTCCTCGTCGCCCCAGGCGGCGATGGTCTTGGCCACCAGCCCCAGCGAGACGGAGACGATGCCGCGCACCGACGAGTCGCCGCGTCCCAGTTCCTCGGTGACCAGGCAGTACGTGACGTGGTCACCGCCCGAGCCGCCGTACTCCTCGGGAATCGTCAGTCCCAGGAAGCCCAGCGCGCCGAGCTTGCCGACGATGGCCCGGTCGACGCTCTCGTCCCGGTCCCAGTCGACGACGAAGGGGGTGATCTCCCGGTCGACGAAGTCCTCGGCGAGCTTGCGCGCCGCCTCCTGCTCCTCGCTCAGCTCAAGATTCACCGAAGGACCCCCCTTGGTCAGTCGATCAACCGATCAGCCGATCGACCTTAATTAGCACTGCTAGTTTCCTGTCGCCACGCCTACTATGAGTGCCATGGCCAGACCGCGCAAGCCCCTCCTCAGCAGAGAACTCATCGTCGGGGCGGCGAGCGCGCTCGTGGACGCGGAGGGGCTGGAGGCGGTCTCCACGCGGCGGCTCGCGGCGGAGCTGGGGGTGAGCGGTCCGTCCCTCTACAACCACTTCCGTACGAAGGACGAGATCCTCGAAGCGGTCGCGGACGCGGTCAGCGCGCAGGTCGACCTGTCGATGTTCGACGAGGCCGACGGCCGCGACTGGCGTACGGCGCTGCACGACTGGGCCGTCTCCTACCGGGCCGCCCTCACCGACCATCCGCACATCGTGCCGGTGCTCGCGCGCGGTCCGGGGCGGCGGCCGGCGGGGCTGCGAGTGGCGGACGCGGTGTTCGGCGCGATGGTCCGGGCGGGGTGGCCGGCGGCGCAGGCCACGTACATCGGCGCGCTGATGCGGTACTTCATCACCGGCTCGGCGCTGGGCTCGTTCGCCCGGGGGTTCGTGGACGACGCGACGGCGTACGACCCGGCGGACTATCCGCACCTGGGGCAGGCGCATCTGCTCGCGGAGCGGCAGGAGCAGGTGGACGAGGGGGCCTTCGAGACGGGGGTACGGGCGCTGATCGACGGGCTGTCGGTGCAGTACGAGGCGATATTGCGGTGAGGGGGGCGGGGGGCTGGGCGTACGTTCTCGGCATGACGAACCCCGCTCGGACCGACCCGGTGGCGATACCGGCGTCTCCGCCCGCCCCCGCCTCTTCCCCTTCCCCTACGTCTTCCCCTCCCGCGCGCTGGTTGCCGCTCGCCGCCGCGGGGGTGACGGTGGTGCTCTGGGCGTCGGCCTTCGTGTCGATCCGCAGCGCCGGTTCCGCGTACTCGCCGGGGGCGTTGGCGCTCGGGCGGCTGCTCGCGGGGGCGCTGGTGCTCGGGGTGGTGTGCGCGGTACGGCGCGAGGGGCTGCCGCCCCGGGCCGCCTGGCGCGGGATCGCCGTGTCGGGTGTCCTGTGGTTCGGCGTGTACATGGTGGTGCTCAACTGGGGTGAGCAGGAGGTCGACGCGGGCACGGCCGCGATGGTCGTGAACATCGGCCCGATCCTCATCGCCCTGCTCGGCGGGAGGCTGCTCGGCGAGTCCCTCCCGCCGCGCCTGCTGGCCGGGATGGCAGTGTCGTTCGCGGGCGCGGTGGCGGTGGGGCTGTCGATGTCGGGCGAGGGGCACGCGTCGGTGCTCGGGGTGGCGCTGTGTGTGCTGGCGGCGATGGCGTACGCGGGCGGGGTGGTGGCCCAGAAGCCGGTGCTGGCGCACGCGAGCGCGCTCCAGGCGACGACGTTCGGCTGCCTGATCGGTGCGGTGGCCTGCCTGCCGTTCGCGGGACAGCTGATCGGGGAGGCCGGCGACGCGCCGCTGTCGGCGACGCTCAACATGCTCTACCTGGGCGTCTTCCCGACGGCCCTGGCCTTCACGACCTGGGCGTACGCGCTGGCGCGCACGACGGCGGGCCGCATGGGCGCGACGACGTACGCGGTGCCCGCGCTGGTCGTCCTGATGGCCTGGCTGACCCTGGACGAGGTCCCGGCCCTGCTGACCCTCGCGGGCGGCGCGCTGTGCCTGACGGGCGTAGCCCTCTCCCGCTCCGGCCGCCGGGGCCGCCCGGGCGGGCACTCGTCACCGCCCCCGCTCCCGCCCCAGCCGGACCGGGCGGGCGAGGCCGCACCCGCGAGGTGAGGTGATCCGCTCGGGGGGGGTGCGCCGCCCGGCGCGTGCGATCGCAGGGGGAGGACCGAGGGTGTACGGAACGTGCTCGCCCGGCCCGCCAACGCGGCGAACGCGCGGCCCGGGCCAAGCACCTGGCCTGCGGCCCCACGGACGGGCCCCACGGACGGGCCCCACGGACGGGCCCCACGGACGGGCCCCACGGACGGGCCCCACGGACGGGCCCCACGGACGGGCCCCACGGACGGGCCCCACGGACGGGCCCCACGGACGGGCCCCACGG
>NZ_WWJY01000330.1 GCF_009865405.1 Streptomyces sp. SID3212
GGGCCGAGCGCGCGTGCCGGGTCGGCGAGGCCGGCGAGCCGGCCGGCCGTCGACAGCGGGACCCGGGCGTCGAGCACCGCCAGGGCCTCCAGCAGGTCGCGGGAGTCCGGGGGGAGACGGTCCAGTTGGGCCCGGATGCCGACCTGGAGCGACCGGGGAACCGGCCATCGTTCCAGCACCCCGTCCCGCAGCGCCTCGGCGGGCACTTCGGCCAGCACGGTCCTGACGTACAGCGGATGCCCTCGGGTGTGTACGTACAGCCGCTCGATCAGACCCGGTGCCAGCCGGCCGTCGACCAGGCTCCGCGCCAGTCGCGCGACCTCACCGTCGCCGAGGCCGCCGAGTTCGAGTTTCACCGCCCGGTCCGAGGACCGCAGCAGCCTGTCCAGGGTCCCGGCGGAACCCTCCGCGTCCGGACGGGTCACCAGGACCGTCAGTACGCGGTCCGCCCACAGCCGGCGCAGGGCGAAGCCGAGCGCCTGTACGGACAGCCGGTCCGCCCACTGGACGTCGTCCACCACCACGGCGACGGGGCGCCCGGATCCCTGGAGCGCGCCCAGCAGCAGGAGGAGTTGGCCGCCGATCGCGTGCGGAGTCGCCCCGGCGGGCGCCTCCTCCGCCAGCAGGGGGAACTGCCGGAGCAGTGACGCGTCCACACGACGGGTCAGCTGGCCGATCACACCGCCCCGGAGGTCGGCCTCCGAGGGGTCGCCGACGGCCCACAGGACCGTGAAGTCGTCCAGCGCCGCGGTGAATTGGCGTACGAGAGCGGTCTTGCCGATCCCGGCCTCGCCCTCGACCACGGCCAGCCAGGAATCGCCGGCGCGTACCTTTCCCGCGCACTCCCGCAGCCGGTCGGTCTCCCGTTCCCGGCCGACGAACAACCCGTCCGGGGCGTCGCGTACGACGTGTCCGGCGCTCACCGCATCAACCTCGTCCTGGCCGCGGCGTATGCACCGTGCAGAGTCCGGGTCCGCTCCACTCTACTCAGCTGTACGCGGCACCGGTCAGGGGAGCCGAGGGCCGCGGGCCCCCGAGGCGGCGCGGGCCGGACGCCACGTCGCGGACGACTGGGGACTTTCCCCGATGCGAAGGGGGCGGCCCGGGTGGTGTCCTGACGCGGCAGGCACCACTCACCCGCCCCGAGAGGCAGTCATGACGTCACCGACCCCCGTCATCTTCATCCACGGACTGTGGCTGCACGCCACCTCCTGGACCCCCTGGACCGAGCTGTTCGAACAGGAGGGGTACGCCGCCTCCGCACCGGGGTGGCCCGGCGACCCGGACACCGTCCAGGACGCCCGCGACAACCCCGAGAGCATCGCCGACCACGGCATCGACGATGTCGTGGCGCACTACACCGCGATCATCCGCACGCTCGACACCCCGCCGATCCTGATCGGGCACTCCTTCGGGGGCATGATCGCGCAGAAGCTGCTCGGCCAGGACCTGGCGGCGGCGGCCGTCGCGATCGACGCCGCGCAGATCAAGGGCGTCCTGCCGCTTCCGCTGTCGGCGCTGCGCGCGACCCTGCCGGTGTTCAAGAACCCCGCGAACAAGCACCGCGCGGTGTCGCTGACCGCCGAGCAGTTCCGGTTCGCCTTCGGCAACGCCATCCCCGAGGCGGAGTCGGACGCGCTGTACGAGCGCTGGACGATCCCCGCGCCCGGCAAGCCCCTGTTCGAGGCCGCCGCGGCGAACTTCAACCCGCACTCCCCGGCCAAGGTCGACACCGCCAACGCGCTGCGCGGCCCGTTGCTGCTGATGACCGGGGGCAAGGACCACACGGTGCCCGAAGCGGTGACCCGCGCGACGCTCAAGCAGTACCGGCACTCCGACGCGGTCACCGACATCACCGATTTCCCCGGCAAGGGCCACTCGCTGACGATCGACGCCGGCTGGCGTGAGGTCGCCGACTCCGCGCTGACCTGGTTGCGCCGGCAGTCCCTCTGAGGCACCCGCTTGCGCGCGGGACGTTCCCCGGCCCGGTGACGGGGGTCCCCATGGGGACATAGGGGCAACATTCGAGTGAAGTGTTCGGCCGGTGATCGATTGAAACCGCAACTGTCCCGTTCGTCTCAATAAGTTGCTCCTGCCGTTCCCAACCCCGGGAAGGGCGGGGGGAGCTGAAGATCATGAAGCGATCGGACGAGTTAGGCAGAGCCGCCGTGGGCGGGGCGCGGTGTCAGATCGACACCGATCCGGCGGGCGGGTTCGGCTGGCGGCTCATCGCGCACAACGGCCGGGTGGTCGGGGTGTCCGCGAGCAGCTTCGCGGACAGCCGGACCTGCGCGCGGGCGTTCGGCGAGATGTGCGCCCAGGCGGACAAGGCGGCCGGGGGTGTTCACCACGGACCGGGCGGTGACGGGTGGGCCTGGTGGTTACGCATGCCCGACGGAACGGCCGTCGCGGCGTCCTCACGTACGTACGAGAGGTACTCCACCTGCCGTGCGGCGCTGGGCCGGTTTGTCGGGCTGCTCGGGCAATTCGCCGCTCTGGAAAAGGAGTTGGCAGATTTAAAGGAGCCAGGAGAGGCAAAGTGACCGAGATGAACGGAAGTTGCCCCTAGGGCACACCTCGTTCACACAGCGGAGCACACGTGTCAATGACGCGCCCCGAGGGTGACCGGTGTGACGACACACATCGAAGAGCGCCCCGGGGAGGGGTCCGAGGGGCCCAGACGGCTGTACGTGGATCCAGGGCTGCCGGACCGGATCTTCCGTGGTGTCGCCCGCTCCGGCGGCGGATTTGTGCTCGCCGTGATGCTCCTGGTCGGCGGCTTCCTGCTCTACCGCGCCTGGCAGGCGCTCTCCCGGGCCGGCTGGTCCTTCCTGACCACCGAGACGTGGGAGCCGGACGCCGGGCGCTTCGGCATCGCGGCCGTCCTGGTGGGAACGGTCCTCATCGCCCTGGTGGCGATCCTGGTCGCCGTACCGCTCGCGGTAGGGGGCGCGCTCTACATCTCGGAGTACGCCCCGCCCCGCCTCCGGCAGACCCTCATCGGCGTGGTCGACCTGATGGCCGCCGTGCCCTCCGTGGTGTACGGGCTGTGGGGGCTCTTCTTCTTCCAGAACCAGGTCCTCGGCACGGCCCGCTGGATCTCCACGTACTTCGGCTGGATCCCCTTCTTCGCCGTCGACGGCGCCGACCCGCGCGACCCGCTCGCCAACGCGACCGTCTACGCCTCCTCCACCCTGATCGCCGGCATCGTCGTCGCGCTCATGGTCGCGCCCATCGTCTGCTCGGTGATGCGTGAGGTGTTCTCGCAGGCCCCGGTGGGCGAGCGGGAGGGTTCGTACGCGCTCGGCGCCACCCGCTGGGGCATGATCCGCAGCGTCGTCCTGCCGTTCGGCAAGGGCGGCATGATCGGCGGGACCATGCTCGGGCTCGGCAGGGCGCTCGGCGAGACCATCGGCGTCTATCTCGTCATCTCGCCGATCTTCGACATCCAGTGGCACGTGCTCCAGAGCGGCACCAGCTCGATCTCCTCACTGATCGCCCTGCGGTACGGAGAAGCCAGCGAGTTCGGCATGTCCGCCCTGATGGCCGCCGGCCTGGCGCTCTTCCTGATGACCCTCGTCGTCAACTTCGCCGCGTCCTCCATCGTCGCCCGCAGCCGCTCCGGCGCGGCGAGCGAGTAGGGAATCCCCTTCATGACCACAGCACCTCCGCGCCCGCGCACCACCCTGGCCGCCGAACGCCCGCCGCTCGCGGAGCCGTTGGGCGAGCGCCGCCGTGACACCTCGCTGACCCGAGGCAGCGACGTGTACGCGCTGGTCGGGGCCGCCGCCGCGTCGTTCGCGCTCACCGGCCTGCTCTTCACCCGGCTGCTGCCCTTCAACGGCACCGTGGGCTTCGTCGTGGTCGCGTACATCCTGTTCCTCGGGGTCTACGCGCTTCTCGTGTCGTTCGACGAGTCGGGACCCGCCGTCCGCGACAAGGTGGCCGGGGTGGTGATCCAGAGCCTCGCGCTGCTCATGCTCGTGGCGCTGGTGTTCGTGGTCGTCTACACCCTCTTCGAGGGCCGGGAGGCGCTGCCGCACCTGAACTTCTACACCGAGGACATGCGCACGGCCGGCCCGCTCGACCCCCTGTCCGCCGGGGGCGTCCTGCACGCGGTCGTCGGCACGCTGGAGCAGATCGCCCTGGCGCTCGCCTTCACCGTCCCGGTCGGCCTGGTGTGCGCGGTCTTCCTCAACGAGGTGCCCGGACGGTTCGCCCGGCTGGTCAGGACGGTGGTGGAGGCGATGACCGCGCTGCCGTCGATCGTCGCCGGCCTCTTCATCTACGCCACGGTGATCCTGACGCTCGGCCTCGGCCGGTCCGGGTTCGCGGCCTCGCTCGCGCTCGCGGTGATGATGCTGCCGATCATCATCCGGGCCTCCGACGTGGTCATCAGGCTCGTCCCCGGCACCCTGCGCGAGGCGTCGTACGCCCTCGGTACCTCGCGCTGGCGCACGGTGTGGCACGTCGTCCTGCCCACCACCCGGTCCGGGCTGACCACGGCGGTGATCCTCGGTACGGCGCGGGGTGTCGGGGAGACCTCCCCGGTGCTGCTGACGGCCGGATTCACCGCCGAGTTGAACGCGAACCCCTTCAACGGGCCGCAGGTCTCGCTCCCGCTGGCCGTCTTCGAGTTCGTCAAGTCGCCCGAACCCACCATGATCGCCCGGGGTTTCGGCACGGCGGCGGCCCTCATGACCCTGGTCCTGCTGCTGTTCATCCTCGCGCGGGTGATCGGCGGCCGTAACTCCGGCCGGCTCAGCCGAGGCCAGGAGCACCGCCGCGTCCAGGCGTCCCGCAAGGACGCCGAGCGGTTCGCCGCGCGTGACAGGGCGCACGCCGCCCCGAAATCCGTTACAGATCCAGGGAGTTCCCAGTGAGAGCCGCACCGCTCACCCGTACGCTCGTGCTACTCGCGGCGCTGGCCTGCGCGTTGGCCGCCGTCCATCCACCGGCGTGGGCCGAGTCGTACACGAAGCTCAGTGGTTCGGGGTCGACCTGGAGCTCGAACGCGCTGGACCAGTGGCGGCGCAACATCGGCGCCAACATCGGGCTGACCGTGAACTTCTCCGCGTCCGGTTCCTCGGTGGGCCGGGAGGAGTTCAAGAACGGCGTCTCGGACTTCGGCGTCTCGGAGATCCCGTACGGGCTGACCGAGGGCCGGACCACGGACGTGCCGCCCACCAAGCGCAGCTACGCGTACATGCCGATCGTGGCCGGCGGCACCTCGTTCATGTACAACCTCAAGATCGGTGGCAAGAGGGTCACCAATCTGCGGCTGTCGGGTGAGGTCATCACCAAGCTCTTCACCGGCAAGATCACCATGTGGAACGCGCCGGAGATCAAGGCCGACAACCCCGGCCTCACCCTTCCGGCCCGCCGCGTCGTCCCGGTGGTGCGCTCCGACGGCTCCGGTACGACGGCCCAGTTCACGACCTGGATGGCCAAGAAGCACGGGGCGCTGTGGAACGACTACTGCAGCAGGGCGGGCCGGTCCACGCCGTGCGGGATGACGTCGTACTACCCGGTGATCCCCGGGTCCTCGACCGTCGCCAAGTCCGGCTCGCTGGGCGTGTCCGGCTTCACCAAGCAGTCCAGCTTCGAGGGCGCGATCACGTACGTGGAGTACTCGTACGCGATCAAGACCGGCTTCCCGGTCGCCAAGATGCTGAACAGCGAGGGGTATTACGTCGAGCCGACCTCGTCGAGTGTCGCGGTGGCGTTGCAGCAGGCCCGTATCAACGAGAACAAGAACTCGCCGAACTACCTCACCCAGATCCTCGACGGCGTGTACGTCAACCGGGACCGCAGGTCGTACCCGCTCTCCAGCTACAGCTACATGATCATTCCGACCTCCACGGAGCTCGGCTTCACGGCCGGCAAGGGCAAGTCGCTGGGCACGTTCGCCAACTACTTCCTCTGTGACGGCCAGCAGCAGGCGGAGGAGCTGGGCTACTCGCCGCTGCCGATGAACCTGGTGCAGGCCGGCTTCAACCAGGTCCGGCGCATCCCCGGCGCGCCGGTCGCGGACATCAAGATCAGCAGCTGCCGCAACCCCACGTTCTCCTCCGACGGTTCCAACACGCTGGCGAAGAAGGCTCCTTACCCCAAGGAGTGCGACAAGCGGGGACCGACGCAGTGCTCCACCGGCACCGCGGGCGCGGCCCGCGAGGAGACACCGGTCGTCCCGGCGGCCCGGGGGAACGGCGGCGGCGGTTCCAACTCCGGCGGTACGAGCGGTGGTTCGGGATCCGGTACCACAGGCGGCGGCAACGCGGCCGCCACGGGAGGGACGTCCGGCTCGGGTGGCGCCGCGGACGCCGACGGGAACGGTACGGGCGGCTCCGCGGCCTCCGAGGGCGCCGCGGCGTCCGGTGGTACGGGGACCGGCGGCGCGGTCGACCCCGACACGGGTGAACCGCTGGGCAGCGAGGCGGGGACGGGCGACGCGAGTGTGGTCGGTACGCCGGTCACCCTGGCGTCCGAGGGATCCATGGGCCTGCGCGGCGCGCTGATGGCGCTGTCGGCGG